>NZ_CP009452.1:3811736-4116256 GCF_001278035.1 Sphingopyxis sp. 113P3 | reverse complement strand
GGCCCGCCGTGAGCGGTGACGACGGTGAGTTCAAAATCCGGCCGGGAAGGGGGCGGGACCGCGGGGCCGGGGCATCGCGCCGGGGGCGGAGCCTTGCCGGGCAGGTGCGTCGCTCCATGGCGCGCAAGGGTTTCGCGCGCCGTCCGCCGGGGCCCGGCGGTAGCACCGGGCATCATGGCCGCGGCCGCCGCGCGCTCGCGCGGGCACGCTTTCGTGCCGACGGCCGCCGCGTCGTCATCAAGGCGCGGATCGTGCGCCACAAGGGCCAGCGCTTCCGCTCGGCGCCGCTCGCGCGCCATATCCAATATCTCGAACGCGACGGCGTCACCCGCGACGGGCGCGACGCCTCCATGTTCGACGCGGAGGAGGACCGCGCCGACCGCGCCGACTTTGCATCGCGCTGCGAGGATGATCGTCATCATTTCCGTTTCATCGTCAGTCCGGAAGATGCCGGGGAGATCGGCGACCTCAGGCGCTTCACCCGCGACCTCATGGCCGACATGGCAAAGGATCTCGAGACAGGGCTCGACTGGATCGCCGTCGATCACTGGAACACCGACAATCCGCACATCCATATCCTCGTGCGCGGCGTCGCGGACGACGGCCAGGATCTCGTCGTCGACCGCGGCTATATGAGCGAAGGACTGCGCTGGCGCGCCGAGGATCTCGCCACGCTCGAACTCGGACCGCGCAGCGCGCGCGACATCGCCGATGCGCTCGCGCGCGAGGTCGAGGCCGAGCGCTGGACGAGCCTCGACCGGACGCTCGAGCGGATGGCCGCCGAGGGGGCAGGCGAGATCAATCTTCGGCCGGATGGGCGGGCCGATGGGCATCATCATCGGCAGTTGCTTGGCCGGGCGGCGAAGCTCGAGGCGCTCGGTCTTGCCGAGCAGATCGAGTCCGGCATCTGGGTCATGCGCGGCGATACCGAAGCCGTGCTGCGCGACCTCTCGGTTCGCGGCGACATCATCAAGACCATGCACCAGGCATTGACCCGCGATGGCGGCCGCTTCGACCCGTCGGTGCTCGCTCTCCACGGCGATGTGCCCACCGATCAGGTCATCGGCCGCCTCGTCGATCGCGGGCTTCACGATGAACTCGCCGGCAGCGCCTATGCGATTGTCGACGGCGCCGACGGGCGCACGCATCATCTGCGGTTCAGCGACATCGAGATGACCGGCGACGCGCGGCCCGGGGCCATCGTCGAGCTTCGATCCTGGGCCGACGCGAAGGGGCAGATGCGGCAGTCGCTCGTGACGCGATCGGACCTGCCGCTCGATGCACAGGTGACGGCGCCCGGCGCGACCTGGCTTGACCGTCAACTCGTCGCCCGCGAGCCGGCGGCGAGCCATCAAGGCTTCGGGCGCGAAATCCGCGATGCGATGGATGCGCGGTCGCGCCACCTCGCCGAGCAGGGACTGGCGAGCCGCCAGGGGCAGCGCGTCATTCTCGCGCAGGGTCTCATCGATACCTTGAACTCCAGCGATCTCGACGCGGCGTCCCGCGCGATCGCCGAGCGCACCGGCCTCGCGCACAGGCCCTCGGGAGCGGATGACCATGTAAGCGGCATCTACCGCGAACGCGTCACTTTGTCTTCGGGCCGCTTCGCGATGATCGACGACGGGCTCGGTTTCCAGCTCGTTCCCTGGCGCCCGGCGCTCGACAAGCATCTTGGCCAGCATGTCACCGGGACGATGACGCCGGGCGGAACGGTCGACTGGGCGCTCGGGCGCGGCAGGGGCATCGGGCTGTGAGGCCGGACATCCATCATGGGAGGCGAGCGTGAACGACAGGATTCTCTGGGGCCAGATTGCGGCCGTGTTTCTGATCGTCCTCCTGGCGGTCTGGGGCGCGACGCAATGGACGGCGGCGGCGCTCGCCTTCCAGCCCGAACTCGGCAAACCCTGGTTCCGCCTTGGCGATTATCCCGTCTATCCGCCGCCGGCCTTCTTCTGGTGGTGGTTCGCCTTCGACGCCTATGCGCCGCCGATCTTCTACAAGGGGGCGCTGATTGCAGCGTCGGGCGGGTTCGCCGCCATCATCGTCGCGATTGCCATGTCGGTATGGCGCGCCCGCGAACGGCAGAAGGCCGAGACCTATGGTTCGGCGCGATGGGCGGGCCGGCGCGAGATTCGTGCTGCCGGGATGCTCGGGGGCGAAGGGGTCGTGCTGGGCCGGTTCGGAAGCGACTATCTGAGGCATGACGGCGCCGAACATATTCTCTGTTTCGCACCGACACGGTCGGGCAAGGGCGTGGGGCTCGTCGTGCCCACTTTGCTCACCTGGCCGGGAAGTTGCATCGTCCATGACATCAAGGGCGAGAATTGGCAGCTCACCGCGGGCTTTCGCGCGCTGCACGGCCGCGTGCTGCTGTTCGATCCGACCAACGCCAGATCTTCAGCCTATAACCCCCTGCTCGAAGTGCGCCGCGGCGAATGGGAAGTGCGCGATGTCCAGAATGTCGCCGACGTGCTCGTCGACCCCGAGGGGAGCCTCGAGAAGCGCAACCATTGGGAGAAGACGAGCCATGCCCTGCTCGTCGGCGCTATCCTGCATGTGCTATACGCCGAGGAAGACAAGTCGCTCGCCGGCGTGGCAGCCTTTCTCTCCGATCCGCGGCGACCGATCGTCTCGACGCTGCGCCGCATGCAGACGACCCGGCATCTGGGGGACAAGGGCGTGCATCCCGTCGTCGCCGCGGCCGCGCAGGAGCTGCTCAACAAATCGGACAATGAACGCTCGGGCGTGCTTTCGACCGCCATGTCCTTCCTCGGCCTCTATCGCGATCCCGTCATCGCGGCGGTGACGGGCCGCTCCGAATGGCGGATTGCCGATCTGATGGCGGGGGATCGTCCGACCTCGCTCTATCTCGTCGTGCCGCCCGGCGACATCAGCCGCACCAAGCCGCTGATCCGCCTCATCCTCAACCAGATCGGGCGGCGGCTCACCGAGGAACTCAATCCCGGCGCGCGGCCGCGGCGCCTGCTCCTGATGCTCGATGAATTTCCGGCGCTGGGCCGCCTCGATTTCTTCGAAAGCGCGCTCGCCTTCATGGCGGGATACGGGATCAAGGCCTTCCTGATCGCCCAGTCGCTCAACCAGATCGAAAAGGCCTATGGGCAGAATAATGCGATCCTCGACAATTGCCATGTCCGGGTGAGCTTCGCGACCAACGACGAGCGCACCGCCAAGCGCATTTCCGATGCGCTCGGGACCGCGACCGAAATGCGAGCGATGAAAAATTATGCCGGTCACCGCCTTTCGCCCTGGCTCGGTCATCTCATGGTCTCGCGCACCGAAACCGCCCGCGCGCTGCTGACGCCGGGCGAAGTGATGCAGCTGCCGCCCGGCGAACAGATCGTCATGGCCGCCGGGGTGCTGCCGATCCGTGCTTCGAAGGCACGCTATTATGTCGACCCCCGGTTCATGAGCCGCATTCTCGCGCCGCCACCGCCTGCCCGGACGCCGAAACGGGCTGACGACGACTGGACGCCGCGGTCCGGGGAACCGGCGCCCGTCCTTCTGCTTCCCGGACCCGGGCCTGACGGACGCCGGGCACCGCCAGCCGAGGACGGCGACGCGAAGACGGGGGCGCCAGCCGAGGCGGGCGCAACCGCGGAAGAGGGGGCCAATTCGGAGATCCGGCGGGAGCCGGGCCTCGCCGACCATGAGAATGTGGCATCCGAACCCGTGCCCGAGGTCAACGAGTTCGATTTCGACCGCGGCGGCAAAGGGAGCAACGCGGCGCGCGACCGGCGCGCCATGGACCGGGCGATGCAGCGCAATGCCCGTATCGCATCGCTCGATCCGGGCGATGGAATCGACCTGTGAAAAGGCCCGCGGTCAAACGGACCTTCCGCCTCGATGCCGCGCTTTGCCGCGAGCTCGACGAACGGGCGCGCAGCCGGCGCATGACGCGAACCGATATCGTCGAAGCCGCGCTCGCATCCTTGCTCACACCCGATCAGGAGGAGCGGCTCGAGGCGGTGCTCGCCCGGCGCCTCGACCGCCTGTCGCGGCAGATCGAGCGGCTCGAATGGCATATCGAGCTGTCGAACGAGACCGCCGCGCTGTTCATCAGATCCTGGCTGACGAACAATCCGCCGCTCCCCGATGCGGCGCTGCAGGCGGCCCAGGCCACCGGCAAGAAGCGGTGGGAGGCTTTCGTCGACACGCTTGCGCGCCGGATGGAACTCGGGCCGAAATTTCAGGAGGAAGTGTCGCCGGGCAGGCCGTCCGGCACTCATTCCTCGCCGGCCGCGAAATAGGCGGTGAGCCGGTGCGCGACTTCGGGCGCCAGACGGATGAAATTTCGCCGTCCGTCGGCGGGATCGGACGTGCGGACCAGAAGCTCGGCCTCGCAGAGCCGCTGGACCAATCTCAGCGCGCTGCTCATCCCAAGCCCCGAAGCGATGCCGAGGCTACTCGTCGACACCGGTTTCGCCTCGCCTTCATGAATGAAGAGGTCGATGAGCATGTCCCACGCCGGCTCGCCGAACAACTCGTCATTGCCCAGAAGCTGCTTGCGCAGCAACCGCCGGCGCAAGGTCCGCCGCGCATTGGCGAGTGCGAGGCTGGCAACCTCTTTCTTCGTCTCGTCGCGATGGCTGTCCCCGAGGGTCAATGGCGGTCCCGGGCTCCCCTTCGGACGGGCTTTGCCGGCAGGCAGCTTCCGGTGCTCGCGCCGGGTGACGATAATATGGTCGATGAGTTCGATGTCGAGCGCCCGGCCGATGTCGCGCAGCTGTTCGGTCACGCGAATATCGCTGTCGCTCGGAGTCGGATCACCGCTTGGATGATTGTGAACCAGCAGGATAGCCGCCGCGTCCAGTTCGAACGCGCGCCGGAAAATGGTGCGCGGATAGAATGCCAGCTGCCGAACCGAGCCATGCTGCATTTGCTCGTCGGCGACGAGCCGGCGCGACGCGTCCAGAAACAGCACGCGAAGAATTTCCTCGGGCAGCGCCCCCATCGAGGCCTTGAGATATTCGATCAATTTCGGGCTGGAGGGTTCAATCACGCGACCGAGCAATTCGGCGCGCATGGCTTCGAGGCCGGCCTCGCGCGCGGCAAGCAAAAGGCCTATGACCGGACTCTTTTCGCCGAGTACCCGCGCGAGCGCCTCGGGTGACCGCGACCAGATGCGATCGAGACTATGAAACTCGGCAAGTAGCGTTTCGGCTATCGATTGGCTGTTCTCGGGATCGACCGACGCGACGAGATGTACCAGGACGGCTCGCTGTCGCCGCGCGCCAGACGTCGCTGGTGCCGCCAGGTTGCGAGGATGAGGATCGGCGGAACCAGCCAGGAACTCGCGACCTGCATCGTCAGATAGGCTGCGGGATGAATCTCCACATCGAGGAACCGGCTCGTGTGCGCGAGGAGCGGGAGTATATGGAGCACCGCGACGCACATGGGCCAGAAGCGATGCGCAAAAAGCGCGAGCAGGGTGGTCGCGGTCGCGCCGAACAGGTCGATCGCAAGATGCCCCGTGTCCAGCGATGCGAATTCGACCGGTACGAAAGCGTGGAGCATCTTGTCCGCTCCCACCATGGTCAGCGCGATCGCGGCCATCGCGCGTTCGGGTCCGCCCCCGCGCCAGGCGGCATAGCCAAGAGCAACCAGCAAGAAAGCGAGGAAAAATGCCATGCGCATCGCCCGAACCTTTCATGCTGGCTGCTCCCGGTCAATCGGAGTCAGGCGGCCGCCGGAAGATGCTCGGAAACCGCACCGGCGATCGCCGGGCATTCATGGAGGTCATAGCCCGCCGTCTCGCGTCCGATTTGCACGAGATCGCCATGGACGCGAAGAATGTCGCCGCTCACATCGACCAGCGCCATCTGCGCCTTAGCGAGCCGCCGGATCGTCGCATGGCCGCTGGTGGCCGGCACGCCGATGATATCGCGGCGTGCGGTCACGACACTTGTCGTCAGCGAGGATACCGCGATGAGGGCATCGTCGACCCTGCCTTCCGCAGCCGCGACGTCGCGCTCGAGACGAGCTGCTGCAAAACTGATTTCCTTGGACATGACTTCTCCTTTTCCGGAAAGCGGGGCGATCCGGCGATTGCTTGGGCACAAGTGAAAGGGATCAGCCGGAGATCAGCGTCGTCAGCGCCTGGGCGATGGCGAGCCCCGATAAGATGAGCAGGACCAGTGCGACCAGCATGGCCGCCATGATCAGCGCTCGCCTTGTCCGGGCATGGTCATGCCTCCAGAAATCCCTGAACGGCGGGCTGGCCTCCATCGGCCCGTCCGCCGCCAGGACACTGTCGTTCAGCGCCATCGCGTCGGCCGGGCCTCCGTCCGGGAAGTGGGATGGCACGAGCGTGGGTGGCGGCGGAAGGTCGATCGGATCGCATGTGATCCGGTCATAGGTCTGTTTGAGACGGGCATAGACGATCGCGGTCTCGTCGCGGTTCGCCGTCCCCAATATGTCGCGCGCCTTGGTCAGCCGGAGATCGACCGTGGGCTTGGCGATTCCGAGCTGCCGCGCGATCTGCTTCGAGGTCTGTCGCTCGATCAGGAGATCGAGACAGGCCCGCTGCTTGTCGGTGAGGCGCGCCCAGCGTTCGGCGTCCTCAAATGTGTGCGACCTCGAATCACTCATGTTCACACTCTTGTCAAAATTGCCTCCGGCACAAGCCCCGGGGGTGATTCGCGGGGGCGCGGCCGCTCGTTCGCGATGACGGCGCCTACGCCATAGCCTGTCTTTCAACGCCACGCTGCGACGCGCTCAAAAGCTTGTTGAATTGGGGCAATCCCTGCGTCTCTTACTCGGCCCCGTCGCACGGACACTCCGGTCCGGCGCCGCGAAACGGGGTCCTCCCATGGCAGCAGAACCGATCCGGCTCGAAGCGCGAAATCGCAGCGCGCGCATGTTGCAGACCGCATTCGGAGCGGCGATCGCCGGTTGGCTTGCCGACCCGCAAGTCGTCGAGATCATGCTCAATCCGGACGGCCGCCTCTGGGTCGACCGGCTCGGCGAGGGCATCGCGGACAGCGGTACATGTCTGAGCGCGGCGGATGGCGAACGCATCATCCGTCTCGTCGCGCATCATGTCGGCGCCGAAGTTCATGGCAGGAGTCCCCGCGTATCGGCCGAACTGCCTGGCGGCGGCGAACGGTTCGAAGGATTGCTGCCGCCCGTCGTGATCGCTCCGGCCTTCGCGATCCGCAAGCCGGCGGCAGCCGTTTTCACGCTCGACGACTATGTGGGCGCGCGCATCATGGCGCCAGCTGCCGCCGCCGCGCTGCGGCATGCGGTCGCCGGGCGGATGAACATTCTCGTCGCCGGCGGCACCGGAACCGGCAAGACGACGCTCGCCAACGCGCTGCTCGCCGAGATCGCCGGCACCGATGACCGGATCATCCTCATCGAGGATATTCGCGAGTTGCAGTGCGCCGCGCGCAATGTCGTCGCCATGCGCACCAAGGACGGGATTGCATCGCTCACCGACCTCGTGCGCTCGTCACTCCGCCTCCGGCCCGATCGCATTCCGATCGGCGAGGTGCGCGGCCCCGAAGCGCTCGATCTGCTGAAGGCCTGGGGGACGGGGCATCCGGGCGGGATCGGTACGATCCACGCCGGAAGCGCGCTCGGGGCGCTCCGCCGCATGGAGCAACTCATCCAGGAGGCGGTCGTCACCGCGCCGCGCGCGCTGCTTGCCGAAACCATCGACCTTGTTGCCGTCCTCGTCCGCGACGGGACCGGCCGGCGCCTGTCCGAACTGGCGCGGGTCGAAGGGCTCGATCCCGCCACCGGCGCATATCGCCTTGTCCCGCACCAACAAGAAGGAGAAAGCTCATGATCCGTGCCGCCCGGCATGGCGCCCGACGCGCCATGCTCACTTCGACCGCGATCGTCGTCGCGATGATCGCCGCTGTTCCGGCCCATGCGGGCGGCTCGTCAATGCCCTGGGAAGCGCCGCTCCAGTCGATCCTCGAGAGCATCGAGGGTCCGGTCGCCAAGATCGTCGCGGTGATCATCATCATCGTCACCGGCCTGAGCCTTGCCTTCGGCGATACCTCGGGCGGATTCCGCCGGCTGGTCCAGATCGTCTTCGGCCTGTCGATCGCCTTCGCGGCGTCGAGCTTTTTCCTCTCCTTCTTCTCCTTCGGCGGCGGGGCGCTCGTCTGATGGCACAGGAGGCCGACATTCCGGGTTTCTTCGCGCCGGTCCACCGCGCGCTCGCCGAGCCGATCCTGCTCGGCGGCGCGCCGCGCAGCCTTGCGATCGTCAACGGCACCCTCGCCGGCGCGATCGGGCTTGGCCTTCGGCTCTGGATCGCCGGCCTTGCCCTCTGGGCGATCGGCCATGCCCTTTCGGTTTGGGCGGCGCGGCACGACCCGCAGTTCGTCGACGTCGCCCGCCGCCACCTCAAATTTCCTGTCTGGATGCGCCCATGATGAACCTCGCCGAATATCGCACCAAATCCGCTTCCCTCGCCGACTATCTTCCCTGGGTGGCACTCGTCGCCGAGGGCGTCGTCCTCAACAAGGATGGCTCCTTCCAGCGCACTGCGCGCTTTCGCGGTCCCGACCTCGACAGCGCGACCCCGGCCGAACTCGTCTCGGTGACCGCGCGGCTCAACAATGCGCTGCGGCGGCTGGGCTCGGGGTGGGCGGTCTTCGTTGAGGCGCAGCGTGTTCCCGCGATATCCTATCCGGTCTCCGATTTCCCCGACGCCGTCTCGGCGCTGGTCGATGTCGAGCGCCGCGAGCAGTTCCGCGAGGAAGGCACGCATTTCGAAAGCTTCTATTATCTGACCCTGCTCTGGATGCCGCCCGCGGAAGAGGTCGCGCGTGCGGAAGCCTGGCTTTATGAGGGGCGCTCGGAGGCGGGAGTCGATCCCAAAGAACTGCTGAAAGGCTTTGTCGACCGCAGCGGGCGGCTCCTCCATCTGATCGAAGGCTTCGTTCCCGAGGCCGAATGGCTGGGCGACGGCGAGACACTCACCTATCTCCACAGCTGCGTCTCGACCAATCGGCAGCGCGTCCGCGTCCCCGAAACACCCGTCTACCTCGACGCGCTGCTGACCGACCAGCCGCTCGTCGGCGGGCTCGCGCCGCGGCTCGGCGAGCATCATCTCCGCACGCTGACGATCACCGGCTTTCCGACCGCGACCTGGCCGGGCCTGCTCGACGAGCTCAACCGGCTCGCTTTCGCCTATCGCTGGTCGACGCGCGCGATCATGCTCGACAAGACCGACGCGACGAAGCTGCTGACCAAAATCCGGCGGCAATGGTTCGCCAAGCGCAAATCGGTCGCCGCGATCCTCAAGGAAGTGATGACCAACGAGGCCTCGGTGCTCATGGACTCGGACGCCTCGAACAAGGCGGCCGACGCCGACATGGCTTTGCAGGAACTCGGCGCCGATCATGCGGGCATCGCCTATGTGACCGCGACGCTGACGGTGTGGGACAAGGATCCCGCCATCGCGGCCGAAAAGCTGCGGCTCGCCGAGAAGGTCATCCAGGGCCGCGATTTCACCTGTACCGTCGAGGGCATGAACGGGGTCGACGCCTGGCTCGGGAGCCTGCCCGGGCATGTTTATGCCAATGTCCGCCAGCCACCCATTTCAACGCTCAATCTCGCCCACCTCATACCCTTGTCAGCGGTGTGGGCGGGGGCGGAACGGGACGAGCATTTCGGTGATGCCCCCTTGCTCTATGGCAAGACCGAAGGCTCGACTCCGTTCCGCCTCACTCTTCATGTCGGCGACGTCGGCCACGGCCTCGTCGTCGGCCCGACAGGCGCCGGCAAGTCGGTGCTCCTCGCGCTGATGGCGTTGCAGTTCCGGCGCTATGAGCATGGCCAGATCTTCGCCTTCGATTTCGGCGGCTCGATCCGCGCCGCGACGCTCGCCATGGGCGGCGACTGGCAGGATCTGGGCGGTGCCTTGCAGGATGACGGCGGCGGCGTCGCGCTGCAGCCGCTCGCGCGCATCGATGAGGCGGGCGAACGCGCGTGGGCCGCTGAATGGCTGGCTGCGCTCCTCGCGGGCGAAGGCGTGGCGGTCGATCCGGCCGCGAAGGAGCATCTCTGGTCGGCGCTGACGTCGCTGGCCACCGCGCCGGTCGTGGAGCGGACGCTGACCGGGCTTGCGGTCCTCCTCCAGTCGCAGGAATTGAAGCAGGCACTGGCGCCCTATCTGGTCGGCGGACCCTGGGGACGGCTCCTCGATGCGGAGGTCGAACGCCTCGGCGACGCGCGTGTGCAGGCGCTCGAGACCGAGGGGCTCGTCGGCGCCGCTTCCGCTCCCGCGGTGCTCGCCTATCTCTTTCACCGCATCGGGCAGCGGCTCGATGGCTCGCCGACCCTGATCATCATCGACGAGGGCTGGCTTATCCTCGACAGCCCGGCCTTCGCCGCGCAGCTGCGCGAATGGCTGAAAACGCTGCGCAAGAAGAATGCGAGCGTCATCTTCGCGACGCAGAGCCTCGCCGATATCGAGAGCTCGAGCATCGCGCCCGCGATCATCGAGAGCTGTCCGACGCGCATCTTCCTCCCCAATGAACGCGCCGCCGAGCCGCAGATCGCGCGGGTCTATGAGCGCTTCGGCCTCAACGACCGGCAGATCGAGATATTGAGCCGCGCGACCCCGAAGCGCGACTATTATTGCCAGTCGCGGCGCGGGAACCGGCTGTTCGAACTGGGCCTCGGCGAGGTCGCGCTCGCCTTCACCGCCGCGTCTTCCAAGACCGACCAGATCCGCATCGGCGAACTCGTCGCCGAACATGGCGGTGATGGCTTTGCCGCCGCCTGGCTGCGTGAGCGCCGCCTCGACTGGGCGGCCGATCTCCTCGCCAATCTCGAATCTTCCACCCTGAAGGAGTGAATGACCATGAAGACGCCGATTTTCCATTGTGCCGCCGCGCTGCTCGTCACCGGGTTCGGCATCACGGCTGCGGCCGTGTCCGCCCCGGCCGCGGCCCAGGTGGGCGGGATCGTCCACGATCCCCGCAACTACGCCCAGAACATCCTGACCGCCGCGCGCACGCTCGAACAGATCAACAATCAGATCAAGCAGCTGCAGAATCAGGCGACGTCGCTGGCGAACGAGGCACGCAACCTGTCGGGCCTGCCCGTTTCGACGCTCGAGGAGCTGCAAGGTCAGGTCGACCGGACCCGCGCCCTGCTCGGCGAAGCGCAGCGGGTCGCTTTCGATGTCGGCGACATCCAGAAGGCGTTCGACGCGCGCTACAAGGGCGGCGCGCTGACGGGCACGCAGGCGGAAATGGTCGCCAATGCCGAAGCGCGCTGGAACGACAGCGTCGGTGCTTTCCAGGATGCGATGAAGGTCCAGGCGGGCGTCGTCGGCAATATGGGCGATGCGCGCCGCTCGATTACGACGCTGGTGACCGCGAGCCAGTCCGCGACCGGCGCCCTCCAGGCGGCACAGGCGGGCAATCAGCTGCTCGCGCTCCAGTCGCAGCAACTCGGCGATCTTGCCGCTGCGATCGCCGCGCAGGGGCGGGCGCAGATGCTCGATGCCGCCCGCGCGGCGGCTGCCGAAGCCGAAGGACGCGAGCGCTTCCGCCGCTTCCGCAAAGGCAATTGAGATGGGCCGGGCGGCCAGGATCGCCGGCGCGGCAGTGCTGGGCGGAATCGCCATGACGCTCGCGCTCGTCGCCGTGACCCTGCCGCCCGCGCCTCGTGCGTCCGCCCCCCAGGTCTCCGGGGCGGACGCACACCCGGCGCCGGACGATGGGCTTCGCCGCTGCCGGACCATCACGACGGCCGACCCCGATTGCGAAGCGGTATGGGAAGCGAAGCGTCGCCGGTTTTTCGGTGAGCGGAGGAACGAGCGATGAACGACACGGGCGTGATCGACCAATTTCTGTCGGTCTTTTCGACCTATATCGACAGCGGCTTCGGACTGCTCGGCGGCGAAGTCGGCTTCCTGTCGACGACGCTCATCGTCATCGACGTGACGATCGCGGCGCTGTTCTGGGCGTGGGGCGCCGACGAGGATGTCATGCAGCGGCTCGTCAAGAAGACGCTCTATATTGGCGTCTTCGCGTTCATCATCGGTAATTTCCAGAGCCTGGCGACGATCATGCTCGAAAGCTTTGCTGGCCTTGGGCTGAAGGCGAGCGGCGGCACCATGGCGATCGGCGACTTCATGCGCCCGGGCGTCATTGCGGCGACGGGCCTCGATGCCGCGGAGCCGCTTCTTGATGCGAGCAAGGACCTATTGGGGCCTATCGGGCTCTTCACCAACTTCGTGCAGATATTGATCCTGCTGATCGCCTGGGTGATCGTCGTCCTCGCTTTCTTCATCCTCGCGGTGCAGGTCTTCGTGACGATTCTCGAGTTCAAGCTCGTCACGCTCGCGGGCTTCGTTCTGATCCCCTTCGCCTTTTTCGGCCGCACCGCCTTCATGGCGGAGCGCGTCCTTGGCCATATCGTTTCCTCGGGCATCAAGGTGCTGGTGCTCGCCGTCATCACCGGGATCGGCACGACCCTCTTCGATCGCTTCATGGGTGCCCAGATTGGCGCCGAGTCCGACATCGAGCAGGTGATGGCGATCGCGCTTGGCGCGCTCACATTGCTGGGTCTCGGTATCTTCGGTCCTTCGATCGCCAATGGCATCGTCGCGGGCGGTCCCCAGCTCGGCGCAGGCGCTGCGGCCGGCACGGCCGTCGCCGCCGGCGCCACGCTCGCCGCAGGCGCGGCGGGTGCGACGCTGGCCACCGGTGCCGCCGCCACCTTTGCGCGCGGCGCTGCGGCTGGCGCTACCCGCACTGCGGGCAGCGCATCGGGCTCCTACGCCGCAGGCGCGGCCGGGAAGAGCGGGGCGCAGGCGGTCGGTGCGGGTCTCGCCAGTGTCGCGCGCTCGGCGGCGAGCGCTGCGGCGTCCCCGCTTCGGCGTGCCGCCGAGCGGACCCGCGAGCAATTTGCGGCCGGCCGCGCGGGTCAGGCGGCGAAGGCCGGGTCGGCACCTGCTGCCGGCACGCCGCCCGCGTGGGCGACCGCGATGCGGCAGCGGCAGGCGGTCGCGCAGGGCGCGATGGTCGGCGCGCAGACCCTGAAGGGCGGCGATAGCCACGGCGCTGGCTCCGCACCTGACATCAGCGAAAGGGATTGATATGATTTTCCGCAGGCCCTCCAATCATTATGGGATCTCGCCCGTCCCGGTCACGCCGCATCAGCGCGCGGGGCAGATCTGGGACGATCGCATCGGCTCGTCGCGCGTCCAGGCGAAGAATTGGCGGCTCGCCTTTTTCGGCACCCTGCTTCTGTCAGGCGGCCTCGCCTCGGCTCTGGTCTGGCAGTCGCTGCGCGGCACGATCACGCCCTGGGTGGTCGAGGTCGACAAGCTCGGCGAGGCAAGGGCCGTCGCGCCCGCAGACGCCGACTGGTCGCCGACCGATCCGCAAATCGCCTTCCATCTCGCACGCTTCATCGAGCATGTCCGGTCGATTCCGGCCGACCCGATCGTGCTGCGCAAGGACTGGCTCAGCGCCTATGATTTCACCACGGCGAGCGGCGCGCAGGCGCTAAATGAATATGCGAGGCTGAACGATCCCTTCGCGGAGATCGGCAAACGACAGGTCGCGGTCGATGTGTCGAGCGTGATCCGCGCCTCCAAGGACAGCTTTCGTATCGCCTGGACCGAGCGCCGCTATCAGGACGGCAGCCTTCTGGAGACGTCGCGCTGGTCGGCGATCGTCACCGTGACGGTTCAGCCGCCCCGTACCCCCGATGCTTTGCGGCGCAACCCGCTCGGCATTTTTGTCACCGCCATAAATTGGTCGAAGGAGCTCAGCCAGTGACGCGTTTTCTCGCTTTCGTGACCGCAGCCGCGTTCGCGTTTCCTGCCCTCGCGGCCCCCTCCGACGTCAAGATGCAAGTCGGCCGGGCCAATGACGCGGCGCGCGTTCAGCCGGACCGCGCTACTTTTCTTAACGCGATCCAGAAATATGCCTGGGCCGATGGCGCGCTGTTCCAGATCTATACAGCCCCGGGGCAGGTCACCGACATCGCGCTGCAGGAAGGTGAAGAGCTCGTCGGACCCGGACCGGTCGCCGCCGGCGATACGGTCCGCTGGATCATCGGCGACACGCTGAGCGGCGCCGGTGTGTCGCGGCGCGTTCATATTCTCGTCAAGCCGACCCGCCCCGACATCATGACGAACCTCGTCATCAACACCAACCGCCGCACCTATCATCTCGAACTGCGCGCAACGCCTTCGACCTATATGGCGGCAGTCAGCTGGTCCTACCCGGCCGATGAGCTAATCGCATTGCGAGCGGCCGAAACCGAGCGGGAGCGCACTGCACCCGTTGCGGGCGGCATCGACTTTGCGGCGCTCAATTTTGGTTATCGGATCAGCGGCGACAAGGTGCCCTGGCGCCCGCAGCGCGTCTTCGACGACGGCCGCCAATTGTTCGTCGAGTTTGGCGACGGCATTGCCGAGGGCGATATGCCCCCGCTCTTCGTGCTCGGCGACAAGGATGGTGCGGAGCTCGTCAATTACCGCGTGCGAGGCCGGTTCCTGATCGTCGACCGCCTGTTCGAACGCGCCGAACTGCGGCTCGGCAGCGGGCGTGGCGCGAAAAAGATACGGATCGAGCGCGACGACAAGCGCCGTCGGGGGCGGTCATGAGCGTGCCGGAACGGGAAGGGAAGGCAGAACCGCCTCCCGAAGCCCTAGCGGCGGAATGCCCCGTCGCGCCGTCCAGCCCCATCGGGTTTCGGCTTGAGGGCGAGATGCCGCCTGTAATGCGCCTCTCGCGCCGGGCGCTCGCGGTCATCGGCGGCGCGGCAGGCTTGGCGATCGCAGGTGCTCTGCTCTGGGCGCTGCGATCGCCTGCGCCCCAGGCCGGCAAGAATCTCTATGAAACCGATCGCCCCAACCGCTCGGAGGTCATTACGGGCGCGCCCGCGGATTATGGCGCGGTTCCGAAACTCGGGCCGCCGCTTCCCGGTGACCTCGGCCGGCCGATCGTCTCGGCGCAGAGGGAGGGTGAGATGATAACGCCGCCGCCCATGGCGCCTGTTCCACCGCCGACCGATCCACGACAGCGGGCGGCAGATCAGGCGCGCGAGCGGCGGATCCAGGAAAGCGACGCGGCGCGTTCAAGCAATCTTTTCCTGGCAAGCGGGGGAAGCAGCGCCTCGGCCAATGCCGCGGAACAACCTGCGCCGCCCGCGGCGCAGGCGATCATCCCGCCGGGCGCAGAAGCCCCGGCTCGTCCCTTTCTGAGGGGAGATGGTCCGCGCCGGACAGGCAGCGGCGAACGCATCGTCCCGCTCGCTTCGCCCTATGTCGTGCAGGCCGGGAATATCATTCCGGCGGCGCTGATCACCGGCATCCGTTCCGATCTTCCGGGCCAGATCACAGCGCAGGTAACACAGAATATCTATGACAGTCCGACGGGACGCATTCTCCTGATCCCCCAGGGCTCGCGCCTGATCGGAGAATATGACAGCGAGATCGTGGCAGGGCAAAATCGCGTGTTACTGGCTTGGGATCGATTGACCCTTCCCGGCGGCCGCTCGATCGCACTTGGCCGGCTTCCCGGGGCCGACGCCGCCGGAATGGCGGGGCTGGCGGATCGCACCGACTATCATTGGGGCCATATGTTCAAGGCGGCGCTCGTATCGGCCCTGCTCGGCGTCGGCGCCGAACTCGGAGCGAACGACGACGACCGGCTCGTTCGTGCGATCCGGTCGGGATCGCAGGATTCGATCGGCCAGACCGGGCGGCAAATCGTCGAACGGCAACTCGCCATACCGCCCACTATTACCATCCGTCCCGGTTTCGCGTTTCGGGTTATCGTCACTCGTGACCTGGTGCTGGAGCCGCTTTTCAGCGGTGAATCCCGATGAGCAAGCTGCGGCTCGGACCCATCGCCGAGGATCGGCCGGTCAAGGTCACGGTTGAACTGTCGGGCGGCGTTATGCGCGATCTTGCTGACTATGCCCGCGTTCATGCCAGGGCCAACGGGCTCACCGAGCCTTTGCCGGTGGAGCGGCTGATTGCTCCGATGATCGAGCGCTTCATGAGCGGTGACCGCGAGTTCGGCAAGCTGCGGCGTCGATCCTGATCGGCACCAGTTCGCGGCCACAAGACATCACGCCCCCGGCAACTTGGCCAGCTGTGCGGGTGTCGGGATAGGGGCGTTGCGATCCTTGCGCTCCGAATAGCGGTCGACGAGCTGTTCGGCGTGGCCGCGCGTGAGCACGGTAAAGCGCACCAGCTCTTCGGCGACATCGACGATGCGGTCATAATAGCTCGACGGCAGCATGCGTCCTGCCTCGTCGAACTCCTGATAGGCCTTCGCGACGCTCGACTGGTTGGGGATGGTGATCATCCGCATCCAGCGGCCGAGGATGCGCAGCGTGTTGACGCTGTTGAACGACTGCGATCCCGCCGAGACCTGCATCACGGCGAGCGTGCGGCCCTGTGTCGGACGGAGCCCTTTGTAGGCGAGGGGAAGGTGATCGACCTGCGCCTTCATGATGCCGGTAATCTGGCCATGGCGTTCGGGGCTGCACCAGACCTGGCCGTCGGACCAGATGGAATGCTGCCGCAGTTCCTCGACCGCCGGATGATCGTCGTCGGCGATGAGGTCGGGCATCGGCAGGTCGGAAGGGTCGAAGATGCGGGTCTCGCAGCCGAAAAGCTGGAGCAGACGCGCCGTTTCCTCGACGACGAGGCGCGAGTAGGAACGCTCGCGCAGCGATCCGTACAGAAGAAGGATGCGCGGCGCGGGATCGAGCGGCCCCAGACCAAACGCCGGCTGTGCGTGGAGATATTCGGGGCTCAATGCGGGAAAATGGTCTGCGTCGGAGAGCGCACGCAGGCGGCTGTGGGTCTGTTCTGTCATGATACTCAGGCTTGTGAAGGAACGCTCGCCGGGAACCAGCGACGTCCGAGGCGGAACGCAACGCTGACGAGGAGGATGAGGACGGGCACCTCGACAAGCGGGCCGATGACCGCTGCGAAAGCGATGGGCGAGGCGAGGCCGAAGGCGGCGATTGCGACAGCGATCGCCAGCTCGAAATTATTGCCCGCGGCGGTGAAGGCGACCGCGGTCGTGCGCGGATAGTCCGCTTCGATCAGCTTACCCATCCAGAAGCTGATGAGGAATTGCACCACGAAATAGATGGTGAGCGGGATCGCGATCCGGATGACGTCGCCGGGGATGGTGAGTATCTCGCTGCCCTTGAGGCTGAACATCGCGACAATGGTGAAGAGGAGCGCGACCAGCGTGACCGGGCCGATTTTCGGCAGGAATCGCGTTTCGTACCATTCTTCTCCCTTGGCGCGGGCGAGGACGCGGCGCGTCAGATAGCCTGCTAGGAAGGGGATGCCGAGATAGATGAGGACCGCCTCGGCGATCGTCCGGAAGCTGACGTCGATGACGCTGCCTTCGAGTCCGAAGAGCGGCGGCAGGACCGTCAGGAAGAACCAGGCGTAGACGCTGAAGAAGAGGATCTGGAAGATCGAGTTGAAGGCGACGAGTGCCGCGACATATTGATTGTCGCCTTTCGCAAGCTGGTTCCAGACGATCACCATCGCGATGCAGCGTGCGAGGCCGATGAGGATCAGCCCGGTCATATATTCGGGCCGGTCCGAGAGGAAGATGACCGCGAGCGCGAACATCAGAACCGGGCCGATGATCCAGTTCTGGATCAGCGAGATGGCCAGGACGCGCTTGTCTTCGAAAACGCGTGGCAGTTCGTCGTAGCGCACGCGCGCGAGCGGCGGATACATCATCAGGATGAGGCCGATCGCGATCGGGATGTTCGTCGTGCCGACCGACATGGCATCGATGGCGGCGGGCAACCCCTCGAAAGCTGATCCGAGCAATACGCCGACCATCATCGCAAGGAAGATCCACAGCGTCAGGTAGCGATCGAGGAACGTCAGGCGTTCGCGTTCGGCGGATGCGGTCATGGCTGGCTCAGGTGCGGACGCGATGACCGTCGGCATCGACCACCTGCTCACCATCTTCCTTGGCGAAGGCGCCGAACTGACCGGCCGGAAGAATGTCGAGGACTGCCTCGGACGGGCGGCAGAGCTTCACGCCGAGCGGCGACACGACGAGCGGCCGGTTGATGAGGACAGGATGCGCCATCATCGCATCGATGAGCGCGCTGTCTTCGAGGCTCTCGTCGCCGAGCCCGAGTTCGGCGAAGGGTGTGCCCTTCTCGCGAAGCAATTCCCGCGGGGTAACGCCGGCCCGCGCGATCAACTGTTCGAGCAGCGCACGCGACGGCGGTGTCTTCAGATATTCGACGACATGCGGCTCGATCCCGGCATTGCGGATCATCGCGAGAGCGTTGCGCGAGGTTCCGCATTCGGGATTATGGTAGATGACGATATCGGTGGTCATTGGGCCGACTCCGCTTGGCCGGTCGCACCTTCGGCGCGGCCGATTTCCTTGAGCTTCCGTTCCATTGCCATTTCGTCGATGCTATCGTGCGGCAGCGCGAGGAACAGCGAGATTCGGTTCGACAGATAATGGAGCGCGCGCTCGAACGCCTCGCGCTGACCGGGGCCTTCGATCGCGGCCGGATCTTCAATCCCCCAATGAGCGCTCATCGGCCGCCCGGGCCAGATCGGGCATGTCTCCCCGGCAGCATTGTCGCAGACGGTAAAGATGAAATCGAAGCTGGTAGCGTTTGGTCCCGAGAATTCGTCCCAGCTTTTCGAGCGCAGACCGTCGGTCTCGAACCCGAGCTCATCGAGAAGCGCGAGCGCCTGTGCATGGACCGTGCCTTTGGGAAAGCTCCCGGCGCTATAGGCACGGAACCGCCCCTCGCCCATGCGGTTGAGCAGAGCTTCGGCTAGAATCGAGCGGGCGCTGTTGCCGGTACAAAGGAACAACACATTATAGATATTGTCGGTCATCGACTTCTCTCTCAGGGGCTGCATATGCCGATCAGCAGCAGGCAAGGTCGGCGAGCAGCGGTTCGCACAGTTCAGCGCGTCCCTGACAACAGTCCTTTGCGAGGAAGAGCATCAGACCGCGAAGTGCGTCGATGTCCGCTCGTTGGATGATTTGCCGGCCGCGCCTTTCCGGTATTACCAAGCCTGCCTTCACCAGAACCGCGAGATGCGTCGAAAAGCTACTCTGGCTGAGCCCCGACGCTTCGACGAGCTGTCCCGTCGATAGCCCTGCGGGCTCATGCTGAACGATCAAGCGAAATGCATCGAGGCGCGTAGGGTGCGCCAGAGCGGCAAGGATGGACAAGGCAGCATCGGTCTGCATACATCGGGATTATCCGATGTATGCAGACCTGTCAATTCATATCGGAAATACACGATGGATCAGTTCGTCGACGCGCGCAATGGGCTTACGGCGCGGATGCCGGCGGGATGGCAACCGATTGGGGGTCGTCCCCCTACACAGACTGATTGCCAGCTCTGTCAGGCCGCCCGGCTCCGATGGCCCGTCGATTATACCAGAAGCCGAGGATTATGATGAGCAGCGCGGCGGCTTGCATCAGGATGACTTGCAGCGTCGGATAGATACCCAGGATCGTGATCCGCGGCCAGCCGACCACGGGCATTATCGAGAGCATACCCGCCTCCTGCAGCGCCGCCGTGCCCTTGCCCGCCAATACGGTGGCAAGCACCGCCATGAGCGCCGAGCTGTACGTGAAGAATTTGCCGATCGGCAGCCGCTGGCTGTAACGGAGCATCGCCCAGGCTATGGCGGTCAACAGGATGATCCCGGTCAAAAAGCCGCCGAAAACAGCTCCGCCGCTGCCTTGCGACGTCAGCGCGGCATAAAACAGGATGGTCTCGAACACCTCGCGATAGACGGCGAGGAAGGCGAGCCCGAACAGGAACCAGGACGAGCGTTTCGAGAGCGCCGCGCTCAGCTTTGCGTGAATATAGCGCTGCCATTGATCGGCTTGGGATTTTCCGTGCATCCAGATACCGACCGACAGCAGAATGACGGCCGCGAGCAAGGATCCGAAGCCCTCGGTCAATTCGCGACTCGCCCCGCTGACGCCGATGGCATAGGTCGCGAGCGCCCAAGTGAGGCCACCCGCGGCAAGGGCGGCAACCCAGCCAGCATGCACATAGCGCAGGGCTTCCGGGCGCTCGGCCTTTCGCAGGAAAGCGATGATCGCGACGACGACAAGAATTGCTTCCAGGCCCTCGCGCAGCAGGATCGTCAGGGCCCCGGCAAAGGCCGATGCGCTGCTCGCCTGTTCGGGGGCAAGCACCTGCTCGGCCTCGGTGAAGAGCGTATCGAGCCCTGAAATCTCGCGGCGGACTTCCGCGACGGGTGCGCCCTTCTGGATAGCCGCGCGCACCGCGCCCATTGCCGTCTCGATCCGGGCCATGAGGGCGCCGTCGCGCGAGGCGAGGAGCGGCTCGAGGGGTTCGAACCCGTCAAGATAGGCGGACAGCGCAAGTTCCCCGGCTTGCTGCCTCTTCCCGGCAGCATATGCGGTGAAGCTCTGTTCGAGCCGCTCCCGCGCCAGCGCCAGCGATCCAGTTCCCGGCCCCGCGACGGCCTGAGGATTGGCCCTGAGATAGGCCATCACGGCGTCGGCCTCCGGTTGTCCGATCTTCGCACCGAGCGCCGCCGGCGTCATTGCCGTCAGGGTAGGCATGTCAGGCACCAGGCGGCGGACGGACGCGTCGGATTGCCAGATCCGCTCGCCCTGCGTCGTATCACGGAAAGCGAAGCGGCCGCTGTAGAAGGCGAGGGCCCAGCGATCGGCGGCAGGAAGGTCGGCGAAGCTCTGCATCCCCGTTCCGTCCAGACCTTGCTCGATCACCTGGTAGAGTCCAAAAAGGCTTCGTTCGCGGGCGCGTACCGCATCGGAAAAGGCGATCGGCGGTGGATCGAGCCTGGCTGCGTCGGGGCCGCGGCCATCGCCCGACATGCCGTGGCATGATGCGCAATTCTGCGCATAGAGAGCGGCGCCCCTTGCAAGATCGGGACTTTGCGCCGGCGCAAGCGGCACCGGATAGGCGTTGAGCAACGCCGCCGCGACCGATCGGGCCTGCCGCGCAACCTCCTGCGGGCTTTCCTTGGCGACAACGGCGGCTTTCAACCGCTTCGCACCAGCCAGCAACCGCGCGCGCGCGCCTTTGGGTGGAAGCGCCGCAATCTTCGCGGCGGCCGAATCGGTGAACTCCAGCATTTCGGTATATTCGGCCTGGCTGACGACACGGCCGTCACGCACCGCGCCGGAATAGTCCACGGCGACATAATCGAGCAGGCGCCAGATCGTCTGCACCGAGGCCGTGTCGGCGCGTGCGATAGCCGGAAGCAGCAACAGCATGGCGAGCAACATGGCCGTGGCGCGCCGAAGCGTGGAGTATGCGCTCATCTTGCTATGCCCGCGACGGGCGCAGTTCGGCGCGTGCGTTGCGTACGATCTCCGTTGCCGAATGCAGGAAGAGAAGGGCGATGACGCCCGCCACCAGAAGATCGGGCCAGGCGCTGCCCGTCCAGCCGACCAATATGGCCGCGACGATGACCGCGATATTCGCGATCGCATCGTTTCGGCTGAACAGCCAGATGGCCCGCACATTGGCATCGCCGTCCCGAAATCGCGAGAGAACCAGCGCCGCGGTCACGTTCACGGCCAAGGCGACCACGCCGATGCCGCCCATGAGTTCGGCTTCGGGTGGCTCGGCATTTAAGGCCCGTGCCACGGCAAAGGCGATCACCCCCAGCCCGAGCGCACCGAGGAACAGTCCCTGGGTCAGCGCGATCCGTGCCCGGCTTGCAGCAGACCAGCCGAGCGCCAGTAGTCCCACCAAAGTGATCGAACCGTCGCCAATAAAGTCGAGCGAATCCGCTTTGAGGGCCTGACTGTTGGCGATGAAGCCGCCGATGATTTCGCATACGCCGAAACCGAGGTTGAGTATGACCACGATCCAGAGCGCCCGTCGATAGGCGGGATCACGCTCGGCACGCACGGTGTCACCGGTGCAGCCGCAGTTACTGTCGTTGCTTTCGCTCATCGCGTTGTCCTACATTCTCCAGTAACTGTAGAATCAAGACATTTCTGAGGTGCATATGGGCCGCGACGTAGGACTTCCCATCGGAGCGCTGGCGAGCCGGACGGGCACGAAGGTCAATACGATCCGCTATTACGAGGACATCGGCCTCTTGCCTCATGCCGCGCGCACTGCTTCCGGCCGTCGCAGCTATGGTCCCGAGGATGTCCGGCGCCTCGCGTTTATCCGGAGCGCGAGGGGGCTGGGATTTTCGATCGACGAAATTCGTTCACTTACCGCACTTGCGGCAGGGCCCGAGCAGGACTGCGCCGAGGTTCGGGCTCTGGCGGCGCGGCATTTGCTCGACGTCGACGAGCGTCTGGAACGCATGGCGCGCCTTCGCGCAGAACTCGCCCGGATCGTTCAGCTCTGTGAGGGCGGCCGCATAGCCGATTGCCGAGTGATTGAGGCGATCGAGGCGACGCTGCCGTCCGCGGTCTAGCGGTAGTCCCGTGGACTCCATCATTCGGTCTTCATCTTGTTATCTTTCAAATTCAGGGGTCGTCGCCCGCCGCGCCGCGAGTCTCCTTCCGGGCATCGCGCAGAATTTCGATGCCGCCCTTAATGGCAATCAGCGCAGTGGCGAACCCGACGAGCAAGTCGGGCCAGTTCGTGCCGAGCCACCAGACGAGGACGCCGGCGATCAGGATGCCGCCGTTCGAAACGAAGTCATTGAAGCTGAAGGTCGTTGCCGCGCGAAGGTTGACATCGGGATTGTGAATGCGCTGAAGCAGCTTCAGACAGGCATAGTTCACCACGGCAGCGACCGCCGACATAATCATCATCGTCGCGCCGATCGGTTCGCTACCCTGAAAGTAGCGCCGCCCGACATCGAACAGGACGCCGGCCGCGAAGATCAATAGCATGACGCCCGACGCTGTAGCCGCGCGGGTCTTCCATTTGATGCCATGGCTTAGCGCGACAAGGCTCAGGGCATAGACCGCTGCGTCCGACAAATTGTCGAGACCATTGGCGATGAGGGCGCTCGAATCTCCCAGCGCGCCGGTTATGAGAAAGGCGATGGCGATCGCCGCGTTCAGGAAAAGAACAATTTGGAGGGTCCGCTTTTCGCGGTCGGTGCCCGCTGACTTGTCTATCATTTAACGCTCCTCATACCCACCATCCCCAAAAGGAGGCGGAACCCTTTAGGGTTCCGCCTCTGTTCGCGACTGGCCGCTTGCCGCCCATGCGATGCAGCAAACCGCCAAGGCCTGGCTTCAGGTTGCGAGGCCGGACTCGCGCCGCGGCCCGGCGACTTCCTCTTCTTCGATCTTCGCGCTGCGGCAATGGACCAAGAGGTACAGCGCCGGCAGGACGAGCAGAGTGAGGATCGTCGACGAGATGATGCCACCGATCACCACCGTTGCGAGCGGGCGCTGCACTTCCGAACCCGCACCGACGTTGAGTGCCATTGGCACGAAGCCGAGCGAGGCGACGAGCGCGGTCATCATGACCGGCCTCAAGCGGGTGAGCGCGCCTTCGCGGATCGCCTGGACAAGCGGTCGGCCACGTTCGCGCAAATCCTTGATGAAGGACAGCATCACCACACCGTTCAGCACCGCGACCCCGGAGAGCGCAATGAAGCCGACCCCCGCCGAGATGGAGAGCGGAATGTCGCGAAGCGCCAGCGCTGCGACGCCTCCCGTCAGCGCCAGCGGCACGCCCGAGAAGACGATGGCCGCATCGCGAACCGATCCGAACAGCATAAAAAGCAGTCCGAAGATCAGCAGCAGAACGAGCGGCACCACGATCTGGAGGCGCTCGGTCGCCGACTGCAGCTGCTCGAACGTCCCGCCATATTCGATATAATAGCCATCGGGCAGAACGACATCGGCTTCGACCTTCTGGGTCAGCTCGTCGATGAACGAGCCAAGGTCGCGCCCGCGAACATTTGCCGTGATCACCGCGCGGCGCTTGCCATTTTCGCGGCTGATCTGGTTCGGCCCCGCCGCGAGCGAAATCTCCGCCAGCTCCGAAAGCGGCACGAAGCCACCCGCGGGAAGCGCAACGGGGAGATTGCCAAGCGACGCGAGGTCGGTGCGAATGGCCTCGGGAAGTCGGACGATGACGTCGAAGCGCCGGTCGCCCTCGAAGAGCTCGCCCGCCTGCCGCCCGCCGGTCGCGGTCGAAACCGCGTCCTGGACTGTCTCCATGCTCACGCCATAGCGCGCAAGCTTGTCGCGATCGGGCGTGACCGAGAGCATCGGCAGGCCGGTGACCTGTTCGAGCTTCACGTCCTGTGCGCCCGCGATCCCGCCGGCCACTTCCTCGATCGCCTGCCCCGATTCGAGCAGTTGGTCGAGATCGTCGCCGAACAGCTTGATCGCGACGTCGGCGCGAACGCCGGCGATCAGTTCATTCATCCGCATCTTCACCGGCTGGGTGAACTCATAATTGTTCCCCGGCACCTCGTTCACCGCCTTATTGAGTTCGGCGACGAGCTGGTCGCGGGTCTTTCTCGGATTGGGCCACTCCTTCCGGTCCTTGAGCATGATGAAATTGTCGGCGACCGACGGCGGCATCGGATCGGTCGCGACTTCGGGCGTGCCGATCTTCGCGAACACCCGCTCGACTTCGGGGAACTGTCTGATTCTCTTCTCCAGCGCCTCCTGCATCGCGATTGACTGGGTGAGGCTCGTTCCGGGAATACGCATCGCGTGCATCGCGATATCGCCTTCGTCGAGGTCCGGGATGAACTCGGACCCGAGACTGGTCGCCGCCACGCCGCTCAGCGCGACAAGCGCCAAAGCACCAGCCAGCGCAGCCTTCGGCCACTTGAGGACGCGGTCGAGCATCGGGCGATAGCCCTTGCCGAGACCGCGCATCAGCCAATTTTCCTTTTCCTCGACCTTGCCGGTCACGAACAGCGCCACCGCGGCCGGAACCAGGGTGAGCGACAGGAGCAGAGCAGCGGTAAGCGCGAGGACGACGGTGATCGCCATCGGGTGGAAGGTCTTTCCTTCGACGCCTTCGAGCGCGAAGATCGGCAGATAGACGGCAGTGATGATGATGATGCCGAAGATGCTCGGCTTGATCACCTCTGCGCTCGCCGAGGCGACGAGACCGAAGCGTTCGTCGCGATCGAGCAGGCGTCCGAGCCTGTGCTGTGCCTCGCCGAGCCTGCGGAGGCAATTTTCGACGATGATGACGGCCCCGTCGACGATGAGGCCGAAGTCGAGCGCGCCGAGGCTCATGAGGTTCGCCGATGTCCGCGTTTGGAGCATGCCCGTCAGCGTCATCAGCATCGCGACCGGAATGACCGCCGCCGTGATCAGCGCCGCCCGGAAATTGCCGAGCAGCAGGAAGAGGATCACGATGACGAGCAGCGCGCCCTCGGCGAGGTTCTTCTGCACCGTCGAAATGGTCCGTTCGACGAGCGCGGTGCGATCATAGAGCGGCTTCGCGACCACGCCCCTCGGCAAGGCACGCGAGGCTTCGACGAGGCGTTCGGCCGAGGCCTGCGCCACCACGCGCGGATTTTCGCCGATCAGCATCGAGACCGTTGCGAGGACGACCTCCTTGCCATTCTCGGTTGCCGCGCCCGTGCGTAGTCCCGAACCGATCGCAACATCGGCGACGTCGGCGATCCGGATCGGAACGCCGCCCCGGGTGGTGACGATGATCTGCGACAGGTCGCGCTCATTGTTCGCCTGACCAGGAACGCGGATCAGGATTTGCTCGCCGCTGCGCTCGACATAACCGGCGCCGCGATTGGCATTATTGGCCTCCAGCGCGGTGACGACATCGTTGAGCGAGAGATTGAGCGCGGCGAGCGAGGCCGGGTTGGGGGTCACATGATATTGGCGGGCATAGCCGCCGATCGTGTTGATTTCGGCGACCCCCGGGATCGTGCGCATCTGCGGCCGGATGACCCAGTCTGACATCGTTCGAAGGTCTTCTGCCGTGTAGGGCGTGCCGTCCGGCTTTCGTGCGCCCGGTTCGGCTTCGATCGAGAACATGAAGATCTCGCCGAGGCCGGTGGAAATCGGACCCATTTCGGGTTCCATCCCCGGCGGAAGCTGGCCCCTCGCAGCCTGGAGCCGCTCGCCCACCTGCTGGCGCGCGAAATAGATGTCGGTCCCGTCCTCGAAGACAACGGTGACCTGACTCAGGCCGTAGCGTGAAATCGACCTTGTATAGTTGAGGTTGGGGATGCCCGCGATCGCGGTCTCGATCGGGTAGGTGATACGCTGCTCGGCTTCGAGCGGCGAATAGCCTTCGGCCTTGGTGTTGATCTGGACCTGGACGTTGGTGATGTCGGGAACGGCGTCGATGGGCAACTTGGTCGCGCTCCACGCGCCGATCACGCACAGAAGCGCGACGACCGCGAGGACGAGCCATCGTTGCCGGATCGAAAAGCCTATGGTTCTGGCTAGCATATTGTCCTGCTCCCCGATCAATGGTCGTGGCCCGCGCCGGACTTTTCGATGTCGGCGCGAACGAGGAAACTGCCCTTGGTGACATAGGCGGTGCCGGGCTTGATGCCCGACAGGACCTCGGTCCATTCGGGCGACGAACGGCCGAGTTTCAGCATCCGGACCTCATAATCCCGCCCGAAATTGGCATAGACCACCTTGAAGTCGCGGAAGGGCTGGATCGCCTCGGTACGCACAGCCAGCGGCACGGTGACGGGATTGACCATCACGCGGCCGCGCAAGGCCATTCCGGGGCGCAGCGTTCCCGAGCGATTGGGAATGGTTGCGCGGATCAGCGCGGTGCCCGCCTCGACATTGCCGTCAGGCAGGAACTGTCCGAGCGGTGCGGTCGCAATCGCGGCGCCGTCCTGCGTCTCGACCGTCACCCGCATGCCCGGCCGGATGATCGCGAGGTCCCGCGGGAAGATGTTGAAGACGACCGTCGTCTGCGCCGGATCGGTGATGACATAGAGCGCCCGCCCGTCGGTGACATCGCCGGGGTTGGCGTTGCGCTCGGCAACGATCCCGCCGACCGTCGCATGCACGGGATAGACCTGGAGGCTCTCGCTCGATTCAATCCGCGCGAGAAGTTCGCCGCGGCGAACCGTATCGCCCACCGCCTTGGTCACCGAGACGACGCGGCCCGGGAATTGACCGCGAATTTCGGAACGGGCCGTTGGCGACAATTGGACGGTGCCATAGAGTTCGCGCATCTCGCCGACCGTCGCCGGTCCGACGATAGCGGTCTCGATCCCGCCGGCCTTGGCGGCGTCGGCCGCGATCCGCGTGCGTCCCTCGGGATTGGCATATTGCCAGACGTGGCGTTTGCCGCCAGTCACCGCGACGACTTTGACATCGAAGCTGTGCGGTTCGGTGACGACGCCTTGCCCTGCGAGGAACTTGCCTTGCGGGCGGAAGGTGAAGCGATCGACGTCGCCACCAAGCCGCGTGAGCGAGATCGCGAGCTGGACTTCCTTGGGATTGACCGGCTTCCCGTCTCGGGTGGCAAAAACTCGGAACTGCGGCTCGGTGCCATTCTCGAAAATCGTGACTTCGACAGCGAAATCGCCATTCTTGAGCAATTTACCGCCATTCGGGCCCTCGGCGTCTTCTTCGCCTTCGCCCTCGTTATGGCTCTCGCCTTCTGCATGCTTGTCTTCGCCTTCGGCTCCGCCGCCGCAGGCAGCGAGGGGGACGGCAAGGAACAGCGCCGCCGCAGCGGCGGGAAATGGAAATTTCTTCATGGAATATTCTCCGCAAGGGGAGCCGCATCGAAGCGGCCGGTCAGGCGATCGATTTCCGCGAGCAAATCGCGGTAGCGCGTCATGGCCTCGGCCCACTGACCCTGAATCTGGATGATGACGTCGGCGGCATCCTGCACATCGGCGAACAGGAAGCCGCCGCGGGCATAGCCTTCGCGCACCTGACCGAGCGTCTTCACCGCCTTGGGATAGACGTCGTTCATGATGCCCTCGGCCCGCACCCGTGCGGCGTCGGCATCGGCGCGCAGCGACGCGAGGCGCCGCAGCCGTTCGAGGCGGCTCGCTTCGGACTGGAATTCGAGCTGCCGCCGTTCGGCCTGGGCCCGGGCGATATTGCCCTGGTTGCGATCGAAGCGTCCGAGCGGGATCGAGATTCCGCCGAGAACGGCGACATCATTGGTCTCGCGAAGGAAGCGAGTGCCGCCCGACACCGTATAGTCCTGGTGCGTGCGGCTTTGCTCGACGACAACCTGTGCCCGGGCGCGGTCGACGGCCGCGTCGAAGACGGCCGCATCGGCCTCGGCGAGCGGTGGATCGCGCGGATCGGGCTTCTCGATCCCCTCGGCAATGACGAGGCTATCGGGCGTGCCGCCCCAGAAGGAGGCCAGCAGCGCGCGCGCCGACTGACGCTTCGCCTGGGCCTCCTTGAGCGCCAGTTCCGCTTCGAGGATACGAGCATCGGCGCGCGTCTCGACGAACAGCGGATCCTTGTAACCCCGCACGCGGCGGATCGCCTCGCTGCGTATTTCCTTCTCGAGCTTGACGCGATCCTCGGCGATCCAGACCATCTGCTCGGCGATCTGGACGTCGATATAGGCGCGCTGCACGTCCTGGGCGATGTCGAGCCGGACGAGCCGCCACTGCGCCTCGGCCAGAACGACCCCGCGCTCGGCAAGCGCCATCCGCGCCTCCCGCTTTCCGCCGCGCTCGAGCGGCTGCGAATAGGTGACGGTCAGTTCTGACTGTCGGAACAGGCCATAGCTGCCCGTGCCGACGCCATTGTCCATATCGACCGAGACGGTCGGATTGGGACGAACGCGGGCTTGCAGCTGGTCGGCACGCGCGGCGTCGACCCCCGCTTCACCCGCTCTGAGCTCTGGCGATGCAGCGATGGCCCGCTCGACCGCCTGGTCGAGCGTTAGCGGCTGAGCCCATACGGACCCCGCCAGCAGCGCAGCCCCGGCCAACAGGGCGGCGCGCATATGAATATGCATGAATGATCACTCCTGAACGGTTCGGCTGAGCGCAGGCCGGGAAGGGCTGCGCGGCAGGCGTCGTTCAGGCGAGGGGCGGGTTCAGGGGAGGCGCGAGGGCGCGCGAAGCGAGGCGCGTGGCGGGCAGCGCGAAGTGCAGGCCGCCGGAAAAGCAGGATAGATCGTCATGGCCCGCAAGGGCCTGGTCGGATGCGACCGGGCAATTATGGTGGCTGCCGTGGAGGTCGGCATCCTGCTGACCTTTTTGCGTGTCCTTGCCCGACGCATGGCCCGGTTCCGCATGGTGGGACAGATGCGAATCCGTCGCATGGTGCGTCATGCCCGCCATCGCCGGTGCAGCATTGTGGAGCCCGCTGAGAAGCAGGATTAACACAAGGAACAGCCGAAGGGGAGCGCCGGACATGCGCGCGCCCCTAACAGCGAATGGCTTGTTCCGGAAGTCCAAAACCGGATCAGCCCTTTCGGGCGTCGCGTTCGGTCGCCGACCGGGCCGCCTCGATCAGTACCGCCAGGCCCTCCGGCAGCGGCATCGGATCGAAGGCGCTCACGTGCGCGCGTCCATTGTTCCCGGCCGGGAGCCGGCCGGTCAGCGAGCCGAGCGGGACGAGCAGGAACCGCATCGCCTGACCGGCGGCTTCGCGGCTATCGCCGAGTTCGATCGCATAGCGGAACATGTGCCAGTGCGAGGCCAGATGCGGGCCCATATAGGGCTGGCTCAAGATATGCTCCCATTCCAGCGCCCGCCACGCGGCGGCTTCATCGCCGAATCGTCTTGATTCGCGGAACAGGCGACATTGGTCGCGCAGGAGCGGCGCGACGATGGCCCGGGTCAGCGGTTTTTCAGTCGATGTCATCATGCAGGGTCCCCATTTTTGTCCAGGGAAGGCTTTTGCACCCTGTAGTAGATACAGGGTCAAGCCCTCATGTTGCCGTTCGCCGCCTCAATGCGAGATTTCCGATTTACCGACCTGTCCGGCACGAATCCCGCCGCCCGTGCGCGGGCCAGTACAAAAAAGGATAGAAGCAATAGCGTAAGGCCGGAACTAAGATTGAAAGACAATCGTAGCACTATTGTGCTTAACGCCCGGTTGTTCGACGGATATCCTGTTCCTCTAGGCGGTGTAATAAGTATTTCTAAGACGGATACACGCCTTGGTTGCAATCATGAGATAACATTACAGCATCCTTTCGGGGGTTCGAATAGTGCCGCCGAAGTTGATTGAAAATCTTCTACTTTTCATCGCGCTATTTCGATGCTAGGGGCCGGTTCCAATGCGACGGGTAATCCTCCTCTTGCTGACCTTTCTCCTTGCATCCGGAACGGTTGCAGGATCGCTCGCGCATGCGACCGAGGATCGGGCCGAGGCGAGCCTTTTTGTCGCGGCGATCGAAGCGGGCTGCGTGAGTGCGCCGGCTACCGAAAGCGCCGAGCCCGACAAGAAAAAATCGTCGCCCGGCGAAAAGCAGCAGGTGCCTGCCGCCGCTCATGGTTGCCATGGCCACCATTCGGGCGTCCCGGCGGAAACGCTTTCGGCAGCGACCGAAACGCCTGCCCCTGAAGCGCATACGCGCATCCTGACGGCCGCCTTGCCGCCCGTCGCCTACATCGGGACGTTCCGCCCTCCAATCGCCTGACGCTCTAGGTCTGCGCGCGCCCTTCGCGTGCGCTTCTCCCTGGAAACGTCAGGAGTCTCCTTTTCATGAAATCCATAGTTGTCGCCTCGAGTATCGTGGCGCTCGTTGCAGGCGCAAATTCCGCGCCCGCCGCTGCCCAGTCGGCAGCGACGGAGCTGGTGGGACCGCCTTCTTCCGCAGGCGAGGCCGTGCGTACCGGCCCGCTTCCCGCTCGATTGTCCCTCGCCCAGGCGATGGAGGAGGCCGACGCGCGCTCGCCGCGCGTGGTTGCCGCCGAAGCCGAAGTGGAGGCCGCGCGCGGTCGCCAGCGTCAGGCGGGCTATCGCTTCAACCCCATCCTTAACGTCGATGTCGAGAATTTTGCAGGCACTGGCCCCTACTCGGGTCTGAATGGTCTCGAAACGACGGTCTCGGTCAATCAGCGTCTCGATATCGGCGGGCGCCGCCGCGCGCGCATGACGCTCGCCGACGCCGAGTTTCTGGCCGCGCAATATCGGCTTGAGATTGCCCGCGCAGATCTCGCGCTCGAGGTTCGTAACCAGTTCGCGACCGCGCTCGCGGCCCGCGACAGTCTGGCGCTCGCGCGCGAGAATGAAGCGCGCGCTCGCGAACTCGTCCGCGTGGCGCAGGCAATGGTCGACACCGGGAACGAGCCGCCGCTGCGGGCCTTCCGTGCCAACGCGGCGCTGGTCCAGGCAACCGCCGAACTGCGCACCGCCGAGGCCGAGGAACGGACGGCGCGCCGTTCGCTGGCAGCGCTTCTCGGCAGCTCGGTTGCTCCGGCCGAACTGGTCGAAGGCGACCTGTGGGTGATGCCTGCCTCGGTTGACTCGCTGGCCACGCTCGACGTGCGGCTTGCCGAGACCGACCGCCTCATCGCCGAAGCTCGCCTCCAGGGGCAGCACGCCGACGGTCGCCTCGACCCATCGGTTGGCTTCGGGGTGCGGCAGCTTCGCGATACAGGTGATCGCGCGCTCATTGCGAATGTCTCGGTGCCGCTCCCGATCTTCGATCGCAACCGCGGCAACATCTCGGCCGCCAAGTCCGACGTTGCTGCCGCCATCGCGCGGCGGGAGAATGCGGTCGTCAACGCCGAGGCGAAAATCGCCAACGCCCAGGCCGAACTCGACGCCGCCCAAGCTCGCCTCGCGGCGCTTGAGGGCAGCGGCATCGAGCAGGCGCGCGAAAGTGTCCGGCTCGCCGAACTCAGCTACCGCGCCGGCAAGTCATCGCTCGTCGAATATATCGACGCGCAGCAGGCTTATGCGGCAACGCAGGCCGAGCTGATCGCGGCGCGCCAGGCCCGGGCCGAAGCCCGCGCCATCCTCTCGCGCCAGGCCGCCGCCGACGGCGATGCGGATCATCAGCCATGAGCGCGCCGAGCCTTCCAGTGGACGGGGGCGCATTCGCTGCCGTTCTTCCAAGTCAACAGGGGTGCGCCGCCGGTCGGCGCGCGAACCGCATCAACAGCGGAGATAGAATATGATCACCAAGGACAAGCGTCTCCTCGGCACTGTCGCGGGCGCCATGATACTCGCCGCCGTCACGGGCTTCGGCGTTGCACGTTGCACCGCCGACCCGGCCGCCGCACCGGCGGCCGAAGGCGAAAAGGAAGCGGCGAGCGAAGCCCTTCCGAGCAGCCTCGCCATCGCGCCCGATGCGATCAAGGCCGCCGAGATCGGCGTCGAGACGATCGGCGCCGGCGGACTCGGTTCGGAAATCATCTCGCAAGCGACCGTTACCGCCGCACCGAGCGGCGAGGCGATCGTCACCGCCCGCGCGGGCGGTGCGGTCACACGCCTCTTCAAGCGGTTAGGCGATCCGGTCAGCGCCGGCGAGACGATCGCGATCGTGCAGAGCCGCGACGCGGCCCAGATCGCGGCCGAACGGATTGCCGCCGATGCGCGCTCGACCCTTGCGCAGAAGAATCTCCATCGCGAGAAGACGCTGTTCGATCAAAAGGTGTCGGCGCGGGTCGATTACGAGCAGGCGCAAGCCGAAGCGGCGGCCGCCGCAGCGGAGGCGCAACGCGCGCGTGCCGCAGCGAGCGCCGCGCAGGTTACGCGCGATGGCAGCAGCGTAATCGTGGCCAGCCCGATATCAGGGCGGATTACGGCGGAGAACGCCAGTCTGGGCGCCTTCGTCCAGCCCGAAACCGAATTGTTCCGCGTTGCCGATCCCAGCAAGGTGCAGATCGAGGCCGCAGTCGGTCCGGCCGATGCACAGCGGCTCTCGCCCGGAGACCGCGCGATCATCGAACTTCCCGACGGGCGGACGATCGATGCCCGTGTGCGGGCTGTTACCCCCGGACTTTCCGGCGACACGCGATCGGCGACTGCCGTGCTCGATGTGCCCGGAGCGCTGCAGCCGGGCCTTGCAGTCCGGGTGCGTCTGCTTCCGGGCCGCGGCGCCGAAACCGGTGGGCCGGCACGGATCGTGATCGCCGACGAAGCGCTCCAGACGCTCGAAGGGCGCGACGTTGTGTTCGTCCGCACGAAGGACGGCTTCCGCGCGCAGCAGGTCACCGTCGGCCAGCGCAGCGCGGGCCGTGTCGAAATCCTCTCCGGGCTGAAGCCGGGCCAGATCGTCGCGACCAAGAACGCATTCCTGCTCAAGGCCGAACTCGGCAAGGGCGCGGGCGAGGAGGAATAAACCGTGATCGCGAAACTGATGGCGCTATCCGTCCGCGCGCGCTGGGCGGTACTCTTTCTCTTCCTCGTGATAGCCGGGCTCGGCGTATGGCAGCTGACCAAGCTGCCGATCGACGCGGTTCCCGACATCACCAACAAGCAGGTGCAAATCAACACGATCGATCCGCGTCTTTCGCCGGTCGAAATCGAGAAGCTCGTAACCTACCCGATCGAAATCTCGCTCGCCGGCATTCCGGGGCTCGAGACGACACGCTCGATCTCGCGCAACGGATTCAGCCAGGTGACGGCAATCTTCACTGATGAAACCGACCTCTATTTCGCGCGCCAGCAGGTGGGCGAACGGCTTCTCCAGGCGGGCGAGAATCTTCCCGATGGGGCCCAGCCGCAGATCGGTCCCGTGACGACGGGTCTCGGCGAGGTCGTCATGTACACCGTGGGCTACAAGAACCCCGACGGGAAGGGCGCCAAGAAGGTCGCGGGCCAACCCGGCTGGCAGCCGGACGGCAGCTACCTGACCCCCGAGGGCGATATCCTCACCGACGAGATCGCCAAATCGGGCTATCTTCGCACGGTTCAGGACTGGATCGTCAGCCCGCAGCTCAAGTCTGTCGGCGGCGTCGCCGGCGTCGATTCGATCGGCGGCTATGCCAAGACCTTCGTGGTCGAGCCCGATCCGACCCGCCTCACCAGCTACGGTATTTCCTATAGCGAACTTGGCGAAGCCCTGGAACGCGCCAACCTCGCGGTCGGTGCCAACTACTACAATCGGGCAGGCGAAGCCTATCTCGTGCGCGTCGATGCGCGCGTGCGCTCGGTCGACGAAATCCGCAACGCCGTCGTCGCGACGCGCGGCGGCGTGCCCGTCACGGTCGGACAGCTCGCCAATGTGAAAATCGGCGGCGACCTCAGAACCGGTGCGGGCAGCATGAACGGCAAGGAGGCGGTCATCGGCACAGTGCTCATGCTGATCGGGCAGAACAGCCGCACTGTTGCGGAGGATGTATCGGCGAAGATTGCGCAGGTGTCGAAAACCCTGCCGCCCGGCGTCGAAGTGAAGGTGGTGCTCGACCGCGCCAAGCTGGTGAACGCCACCGTCGGGACGGTTGAAAAGAACCTGACCGAAGGCGCGCTGCTCGTGGCGGCCGCGCTCTTCTTCCTGCTCGGCAACTGGCGTGCCGCGATCATCGCGGTGCTCGTTATCCCCTTCTCCTTCCTGATGATGGCGATGGGAATGAACGCCTTCCGGGTTCCGGGCAACCTGATGAGCCTCGGCGCGCTCGACTTCGGTCTGATCGTCGACGGGGCGGTGATCATCATCGAAAACTGCCTCGCCAGACTGGCGCACCGGCAGGAACATGAAGGGAGATTGCTCAACCTTCGCGAGCGCCTCGAGGAGACGATGCGTGCCAGCCAGGAGATGATCAAGCCGACCGTCTTCGGGCAGGCGATCATCCTGCTCGCCTTCGCGCCGCTGCTGATGTTCACGGGCGTCGAGGGCAAGACCTTCTCGCCGATGGCCATCACCATCATGCTCGCGCTCGTCGCCGCCTTCATCCTTGCCATCACGCTGGTCCCGGCGCTCGTCGCGCTGATGATCCGCGGCAAGGTTGCCGAGAAGGAAGTCTGGGCAATCCGCAAGTCGAAGGAGCGCTATCTCCCGCTGCTCGATAAGGCGCTCGCAAAGCCTTGGGCTTTCATCGCCGGCGGCTTTGCCTTCTTCGTCCTTGCCATCCCGGCCTTCGGACTGCTGGGCTCGGAATTCATTCCGCAGCTCGACGAGAAGAATATGGCGCTCGCCTCGACGCGCGTGCCTTCAGTGAGCCTCGAACAGTCATTGGCTATGCAGCGCAACGTCGAGACGGCGATCTCAAGCCTGCCCGAAGTCGAGCTGATGTTCTCGAAAACGGGTACAGCCGAGGTGGCGACCGACCCGATGCCGCCAAACATCTCGGACGGCTTCGTGATCCTGAAACCGCAGGACCAGTGGCCGGCGGACGTCAATTCGAAGGCCGATGTCGTTGAGCGCATCGAGAAGGCCGCCGGGGGCCAGCTCGGCCAGCTTTACGAGGTTAGTCAGCCGATCCAGCTTCGTTTCAACGAACTGATCGCGGGTGTGCGCGGAGACGTCGCCATCAAACTCTACGGGGACGACCTCGACAAGATGTCGCTCGCCGCGAACGAGATGGTGCGCGTGCTCCAGGGCATTCCGGGTGCGGGTAGCGTCAAGGCCGACCAGGTCGGTGGCGCTCCGACGCTCGACGTGAAGCTCGATCGCAATGCGATCGCGCGCTACGGCCTGTCGGTGCAGGAAGTCGCCGACACGGTGTCGGCCGCACTCGGCGGCCGCGAATCCGGCCTGCTTTATGAAGGCGACCGCCGGTTCGACATCACCGTGCGCGTGCCCGATGCCACCCGCGTCAATCTCGACGACATCCGCGCGCTTCCTGTCCTCCTTCCCTCGGAAGGCGGCAATCGCGGGCAGATACCGCTCGCGCAGGTGGCGCAGATCCGGCTGACCGAAGGGCTCAACCAGATCAGCCGCGAGAATGGCAAGCGGCGCGTCGTCGTGCAGGTGAACCTCGAAGGCCGCGACGCGGGGTCCTTCGTGGCAGAAGCGCAGGCGAAGATCGCTAATGTGAAGCTCCCGGCGGGCTACTATCTCGAATGGGGCGGGCAGTTCGAAAGCCTGCAGGCCGCATCGAAGCGGCTCTCCATCGTGGTGCCGCTCTGCTTCGCGGGCATTTTCATCCTGCTCTACATGGCGCTCGGCACCTTCGGCCGCGCAACCGCCGTGTTCCTCGCGGTCCCTCTGGGTCTCGCGGGCGGGGTATTCACGCTGGCGCTTACCGGGATCAACTTCTCCGTGTCTGCGGCGGTGGGCTTCATCTGTCTCGCAGGTGTTGCGGTGCTCAACGGTCTCGTCGTGATGACGGCGATCCGAGAACGGCTCGAGAATGACGTCCCGCTCACGGAGGCAATCCGTGAGGGCATGACCGAGAAGATGCGCGCGGTGATCATGACCGGTTTCGTGCCCGCGATCGGCTTCGTGCCGATGGCGATCGCGACCGGAACCGGCGCCGAAGTGCAGAAGCCGCTCGCGACCACCGTCATCGGCGGCCTCATCGCGGCGACTATCCTGACGCTTCTCGTCCTGCCCGCGATCGCCAAGGTCTTACTCGGGTCGAACTGGCAGCCCGGTTTCATGAAACGCAAATCCGAACCGGCCGGCACGCCGGTCACTGAATAGGAGAGGATCATGCAAAAAGCGTCCAAGCTCTTGCGCGTCTATACCGACGAGTCTGCCTTCTTCGGCGATCAACGTGTCTTCGAGTTCATTGCCGAACTCGCCCGCCAGCAAAAGCTGGCGGGGGTGACCGTCCTCGAAGCGGTCCTCGGTTTCGGACGCTCGGCGCATCTCCATCGCAAGCATGCGCTGGAGAATGACCGGGCGGTCGTGATCGAGATCATCGACGAGGAGCAGCGGCTCCGCGACTTTGCGGCGCAGCTGACCGAAATACCGGACGTCGGGCTAATCACGCTCGAAGCGGTCGACATCCTCGGCGGGAAATCCGCCGCGGAGCCTCCCGATGTCCAGAGCTGACCGGCAAATTGCCGGTTTCCACCGCGGCGCAGGTCCCCGGCCTGCGTCGCGGACCAGCTTGCCGGAGCGAGGGGGCGGCCGATGTTTTCGGTAGGCTCCTCGCTCCGCCTGCCGGTCCCGATCGGGCGGGTATGGCGGCTGATCGTCGACATCGAGCGGTACGGTGACTGGCATCCGACGCTCCGCTTCACCGATCGCCCCGGTGATGAAGAGCGACTGGACTATGTCTACTCCCCGCGCGGGCCGCGAGGCCCCGAGCTGTCGGCCGAGGGCCGGATCACCGGTCTCGACTGGCTCTCGGGTTTTTCATGGCGGACGGGCCTGCGCGGTCTGCTCGTCATCGAGGAAAGCTACCGGCTCGAAAAGCTCGGTCAGGGTGTCGAGGTGACCCACCGGCTCGACTGCCGCGGGTTCTTCTCCTGGCTCGGCTATCCCTTTCTGCGCCGTGCCTGCTCGGTTTTCCTGCGCCGCTCGAACGCAGCGCTCGAAAAGCATTTCCGCCGCACCACCGTCCAGTCCCGCTACGCGCGGCCGAGCGGACGGCGCGCATGATTTTAGTTTCGAAACCTGGCCGTCGGAGGCCCCTCTCATTCGCCCCCCTCACCACGGGCAGGGATCTCCGGCGGTAAGGGAGGTGCGGGAGCCGGGTCGCATCCCGCAGAGGCTCCCGCACCTCATCCTGCCGTGCGTTTAACATGCGCCCCGATCGCAATGCCGATCGCCAAGAGAAAAGGATGGCATCATGAGTGACCAGTTGCGGCTCGATATTCCGCTTCTCCTTCCCGAGGTCGCCGATACCGCCGACCGCTGCGTCGCGCGCCTCACGAGCGAACTCGAAGGACGTGACGGCGTCGACAAGGTCCATGTTGTTCGCTCAAGCGACGGTTCGCCGCCGCAGCTCTGCATTCACTATCGGCCGGACATACTCCCGCTCGAACGGGTGCGCCAGCTGGCGCGCAGCGCCGGCGCCGTACTCACCGGTCGATATCAGCATCTCTTCTGGAACGATCTCGAAGGTGTCGGCCACGCCCGGCGTGCGCGGACGATCGGGCTGCGCCTTCGCGAAATTCCCGGCGTGATCGAGGCCGAAGTCGGCGCGGCGGGGACGTTGCGCGCCGAGTTCGAGCGCTCGGAAACCTCCATCGAGACGATCAGAAAGATACTTTTGGATATGGGCGTTACCCGGAAATCGGCCGCCGTCGCCGCGGCTGTCCCGGCCCAAGAAGGCCACATCCATGGTGACGATGGCCATGATCACGGCCCCGATCATGCCCATGGGCCGGACCATAAACATGGCCACAAGGGATCGGATGATCATGATCATGGTCATGATCATGGCGGAATATTCGGTGAGCGCACCGAGCTGATCTTTGCGCTCCTCTGCGGCCTCGTCCTCGGCATCGGCTTCGCCATCGAGAAATCGGGCGTCGCTCCCGAATGGGTCAGCTTCGGCTTCTATCTCGCGGCCTATGGCTTCGGCTGCTGGTTCACCGTCCGCGAAGCGATCGAAAATCTGAGGCTCAAGCGCTTCGAGATCGACACGCTCATGCTCGTTGCCGCAGCGGGCGCGGCGGCGCTAGGGGCATGGGCCGAAGGCGCGCTGCTGCTCTTCCTCTTCAGCCTTGGTCACGCCCTCGAACATTATGCCATGGGACGAGCCAAGCGCGCTATCGAGGCGCTCGCCGAACTCGCGCCGCAGACCGCGATCGTAAAGAGCGCCGACGGCAGCACGCGCGAAGTGTCGGTCGAACTGCTGCAGATCGGCGACACCGTCGTCGTCAAGCCCAACGAGCGGCTCCCGGCCGACGGATTCGTGACAGTGGGCCGCACCGCGGTCAATCAGGCGCCCGTCACCGGCGAAAGCGTGCCCGTCGACAAGGAACCGGTGGCGGACCGGGTGCTGGCCGCCGCCAAGCCCGATGGGCTCGATGCGAAATATCGTGTCTTTGCGGGCACCATCAACGGCTATGGCGCGATCGAGATCGCGGTCACGCGGCTTGCCGCCGACACCACGCTCGCCAAGGTCGTCAAGATGGTGAGCGAGGCGGAAACGCAGAAGTCGCCGACCCAGCGCTTCACCGACAAGTTCGAGCGCATTTTCGTGCCGAGCGTGCTCGCCCTCGTGTTCGTCCTGCTCTTCGCCTGGGTCGTCGTCGATGAGCCTTTCCGCGACAGCTTCTACCGCGCAATGGCGGTCCTCGTCGCGGCAAGCCCATGCGCGCTCGCGATCGCGACGCCGAGCGCTGTGCTTTCGGGCGTCGCGCGCGCCGCGCGCGGCGGGGTGCTCGTGAAAGGCGGCGGGCCTCTCGAGAATCTGGGATCGCTGACCGCGCTCGCCTTCGACAAGACGGGTACATTGACCGAGGGCAAGCCGCGCATCACCGATGTCGTGCCCGCTACCGGCGTGCCCAAGGAAGAGTTGCTTCGCATCGCCGTCGCGGTCGAGCGGCTCAGCGACCATCCGCTTGCCGCCGCGATCGCGCGCGATGGCGAGGCCATGCTGACCTCGGCGCGCGTGCCGGTGGCGGACGACCTCAACAGCCTCACGGGGCGCGGCGTTACCGCGAAGGTCGAAGGCGAGACTGTCCAGATCGGAAAGGTGGAGATGTTCGGGACCGACGGCATCGCGCCGATCGGCGACGAAGTGGCGACGGCGATTGCCGGCCTTCGCGAACAGGGCCGCACGACGATGGTGGTCCGTATGGGCGACCGCGATCTGGGCGCGATCGGTCTGATGGACACGCCGCGCGAAGCGGCGCGCACGGCGATCGCTAGGCTCCGCGAGCTCGGGATCAGACGTATGATCATGATCTCGGGCGATCACCAGAAGGTCGCCGAGTCGATCGCCGCCGAAGTCGGGATCGACGAGGCCTGGGGCGACCTGATGCCCGATCAGAAGGTCGACGCCATTCGCGATCTCAAGGCCGAGCAGCCGGTGGCCATGGTGGGCGACGGGGTCAATGACGCGCCCGCGATGGCGAGCGCAACCGTCGGCATCGCCATGGGCGCCGCTGGGTCGGACGTCGCCCTCGAAACCGCCGATGTCGCGCTCATGGCCGACGATCTTGCCCATCTGCCCTTCGCCATCGGGCTCAGCCGGCAGACGCGGCGGATCATCCGCCAGAATCTCGTAGTGAGCCTCGGCGTCGTGGTCGTGCTCGTGCCGGCAACCATCCTCGGGCTGGGCATCGGCCCCGCGGTGGCCGCGCATGAGGGCTCGACACTGGTCGTGGTCGCCAACGCGCTACGGCTCCTCGCCTATCGCGACCGCAGCGCGGCCTGAGAGGCCAACGCGGCGGCGAGGCGAGACCGGAAAGGGGAGAGCGGATGAACTTCAAGAATATCTCGGCCTGGTCCATCCGGAACCCGATCCCGCCGCTCGTCATGTTCTTCGGCCTGACGGTCGCGGGGATCGTCTCCTTCCTCATGATGGGGGTCCAAAGCGATCCCGACATCGATTTTCCGGGCGCGATCGTCATCATCGCGCAGCCGGGCGCCGCACCCACCGAACTCGAAACGCAGGTCACCCAGCGCGTCGAAGCGGCGGTGCGCACGATCGAGGGGATCGACGAGCTCAACTCGACCGTCACCGAGGGCCAGTCGCAGACCTTCGTCCAGTTCGCGATCGGGACGCCGATCGACCGGGCGGTCACCGATATCCGCGACAAGATCACCCAGATAAGGAGCAACCTGCCGAACGGCATCCTCGAACCGCAGGTCATCCGCCTGTCGACCTCGGGCAATACGCTGGCTTATTGGTCGGCTTCGGCCACCGACATGACGCTCGAGGAATTGAGCTGGTATGTCGATAATGTCGTCGCCAAGCGGCTGATTGCCGTCCCCGGCATGGGCGACGCCTATCGACGGGGCGGCGTCAGCCGCGAAATCCGCGTCATCCTCAACCCCGAACGCATGCGCGCTTACGGCCTGACTGCCGCCGCGGTGAACACCCAGCTCGTCCAGCTCAACGTCAACGCCGCGGGCGGCCGGATGGAGGTCGCTGGATCGGAACAGGCGGTGCGCATCCTCGGCAATGCCAGTAGCGCGAACGCGCTCGGCGAAACCCTGATCTCGGTCGGCACCAACCGCACCGTGCGCCTCGCGGACATCGCCGAGGTCAAGGACCTCTACGCCGAGCAGCGCTCGGTCTCGAAGCAGGACGGACGGCAGGTGCTGACCTTCGGGTTCGAGCGCGCGAAGGGCGCCTCCGACGTCACCGTCTATGACGCGGCGGTCGAGGAGTTGCGCAAGCTCGAGAAGGAAAACCCCAAGATCAAGTTCACCGAGCTGTTCAGCGATATCGAATATACCAAGGGCCAATATCATTCGGCGATCAACGCGATGGTCGAGGGCGCGATCCTCGCGGTCATCGTCGTCTTCCTGTTCCTGCGCGACTGGCGCGCGACCCTTATCTCGGCGCTCGCAATCCCGCTCTCGGCGGTCCCGACCTTCCTCTTCATGGACCTGATGGGCTTCTCGCTCAACATGATGACCCTGCTCGCGCTCAGCCTTGTCGCCGGCGTCCTCGTCGACGACGCGATCGTCGAGATCGAGAATATCGTCCGCCACATGCGGATGGGCAAATCCGCTTACCAGGCCTCGATCGACGCCGCCGACGAGATTGGCCTGGCCGTGCTCGCGACCACCATGACGATCGTCGCGGTCTTCCTGCCCGTCGGGCTGATGCCGGGGGTCGCCGGACAATATTTCAAGAATTTCGGGCTGACCGTCGTCGCGGCGGTGCTGATGAGCCTCGCGGTCGCGCGCATGATCACGCCGATGCTCGCCGCTTATTTTCTCTCCGCGCAGGGTCCGCAGAAGCATGGCGAAGGCCCGCTGATCGACACCTATATGCGCGTGCTGCGCTGGAGCCTCGATGCCAGGGCCGCCGATGCGGCCCGCGCCCGAGGCGATCGCTGGAAATGGCTCGCCTACATCAAGGATCACCGGCTCTGGGTCGTCGGTATCGGGGTACTCGCGCTCTTCGCGACCATCTTCAGCTTCTCGCTGCTCCCGATGACCTTCCAGCCGTCGATCGATTCCGACACGAGCCGCGTCGCAATCCAGCTCGCTCCGGGTGCAACGCTCGAACAAACCGAGGCAGTGGCCGACGAGGTGACCGATCTCATGAAGCGCGACCCGCTCGTCGAATCCGCCTTGTCGCGGATCGATGTCGGCACGGCGACGGTCTATCTGAAATTGCGCAAGGACCGCGAACTCACCTCGACCGAGTTCGAAAAGGACCGCGCGCCGCGGCTGGCTGCGGTTCCCGATGCGCGCATCAACTTCCAGTCGCAGCATGGCGGCGGTGGCGGCAGCAGCCGCGACATCTCGATCACACTCGGCAGCGACGACCCGAAGAAGCTTGAAGATGTCGGCAACCGGCTGCTTGCCGAAATGGCCAAGGTGAAGGAAATCCGCTCGCCGCGCGTCGAGGGCAATCTTCAGCGCCCCGAGATCGTCATTCGCCCGCGCTTTGCGCTCGCCGCGCAGCTCGGGGTGACGACACAGGCCCTCAGCCAGTCGATCCGCGTCGCGACGCTTGGTGAGATTGACCAGAACAGCGCGAAATTCTCGCTATCCGATCGGCAAATCCCGGTTCGCGTCGCGCTCGCGGAAACCGCGCGCGAGCGGCTCGATACGCTCCGCAATATGCCGGTCCCGACCCGCAACGGCGGAACGGTGCCGCTCTCGGTCGTCGCTGAGATCGGCTTTGGCGCCGGCCCGACCCAGATCAATCGCACCAATCAGGTGCGCCAGCTCACCATCGGGGCCGACCTCGCCCCGGGTCTGGTGACGGGTCAGGCGATGGAAAAAGTCGAGGCGCTGCCCGCGCTCAAGCAGCTTCCCGCCGGCGTCACGCGGCTCGTGCTCGGCAGCGCCAAATGGCAGGCCGAGATGCTGCGTAACTTCGCAATCGCGGTGGTGTCGGGCATCTTCCTCGTGCTCGCCGTTCTGATCCTGCTCTATCGCAAGATCATCCCGCCCTTCGTCAACATGGGTTCGCTGCTGCTCGCCCCGCTCGGCGGTGCGATCGCGTTGCTCTTGACCGGCTATCCGCTGTCGCTCCCCGTCTTCATCGGGGTGCTGATGCTGCTCGGTATCGTCGGCAAGAACAGCATTCTGCTCGTCGATTTTGCGATCGAGGAAATGGCGTCCGGCGTGCCGCGCGACGAGGCGATCGTCGACGCGGGGCACAAGCGCGCGCAGCCGATCCTGATGACCACGGTCGCGATGGTCGCGGGCATGATCCCGACCGCGCTGTCGCTCACCGGCGACGGTGCATGGCGCGCGCCGATGGCGGTCACGGTGATCGGCGGTCTCATCCTTTCGACGATGCTGACGCTGCTGATCGTACCGGCGTCCTTCAGCCTTGCGGCGGGCTTCGAGCGCCGGATGGCCCCGCGCCTGCGCCGCTGGTTCACGACCGGCGGCGCGCACGCCGACCCATCGCCTGCGGGCGTCACCGACATCGGCGCGGGGCAAAGCCCGGCGGCCGATCGATAGAGGAGTGAAGTTGATGGAGTTCGAGCGGGAGCATGACCTCCCCTATAGTCCGGAACAGATATGGGCGGTCCTCGGCGATTTCGAGAACCACCGGATCTGGAATCCCTATGTCCGGATCGAGCGGCTTGCCGAGGACCCGATCGCGATCCGCTATTCGATGCGAATGGATCCCAACAAGCCCAAGTTTCTCGAAGTCTCCGCGACGGTCCTTTCCGCGCGCTCCGGCGAGGAACTGATTCTCGACGTAAAGCCGAGCTTCATCCTCCAGTTCGAGGAGAGCTATATCCTGACCCGGACGCCGGAAGGGACCAAATTCCTCCATCGCTATCGCTGCCGCGGACCTTTTGCCTGGCTCCGGCTTCCCGGCATCCAGACGAGCTTTCAAAGGATGCTCGCATCGATCGACGGCATCCTGCTCAGCTACCTCAAGTCCAAGTACAGCAAGCCGCAATCGCCGCCGCGGCGGCCCAAGTCGAAGTTCAAAGGTGGTCGGCGATGACGAGCTTTCCGATGCTCGCGCCGCACAAATGGCGTCCGCTCGGCGCGGTCTGGGCAATTGCCCTCCTGTCGAGCCTAGCTGTCCTCTTCGTCGGTGAGGTCATGGGCCAGGCGCCGTGCGATCTCTGCTGGTTCCAGCGCGCTTTCATGTTTCCGCTCGCGATCATTCTCGGCATCGCGGCGTTCATGTCGGACCGCGCCGTCGTTCCTTATGGGCTGGCGCTGGCTTTCGGCGGCGGTCTCGTCGCTTTCTATCACAGCCTGCTCTACGTCGGCGTCATTCCGGCCCAGATCGTCCCCTGTACCGGCGGCCCGTCATGCTCTGGAGAGAGCATGGCAATCGGAGGCGTGCCGCTGCCCCTCCTGTCGCTGGCCGCGTTTGCGCTCATCCTTATCCTCTTGCTCAACTTCCAAAGGAGACTGAAATCATGAACAGACGTATCGGTGTCGTTGCCACGCTTGTCCTCTCGGCACTCGCCTTCACCGGCGGCGCGATGCTCTACAGCGGAACCGCCGAGGGCGAACCCACGAAGAAGGTCGTGGCGGGGCCGGTCGACAGCCTCATTCGTCCGCACTCTCCAATCATCGGTCCAAAGAATGCGCCGGTGACCATCGTCGAATTCTTCGACCCCTCGTGCGAGGCCTGCCGCGCCTTCTATCCGACGGTGAAGGGCATCGTCGCCAAATATCCCAAGGATGTGCGTCTCGTGATGCGCTACCTGCCGCTCCATCCCGGCTCGGCCGAGGCGATCGTGATCCTCGAAGCCGCGCGCGTGCAGGGCAAGCTCCAGCCCGTAACGGCGGCGCTGCTCGAGGCGCAGCCCGACTGGCACGACGGCAAGATGGACGGTGCCTGGGCCGCGGCCGAGAAGGCCGGCCTCAATGTCGCGAAGGCGCGCGCGATGCCGACCACCGATGCAATGGCCTGGATGGAGCAGGACATTGCCGACGCGCGTGCGGTCGGCGTCAAGGGCACCCCGACCTTCTTCGTCAATGGCGAGATGCTCGTCCAGCCGAGCCCCGAACAGGTCGAGGCCAAGGTTCAGGCCGCGGTCGCGGCGATGGGGCAATGAGCCGGAGCGGGGTGTCCCTTGACGGGGTAGCGAGCCGCTCCAGCATCTCGTCCTGCCGCAGCACTGGCCCGAGTGATCCACCGGCTCGTGTTCGGGTGCGATATTCACAGTGCGTTCAATGACGAAGGGGGAGTTTGCAGGTTCGTAAAAGGAGAGACAGACATGCGAAAATTTGTGCAGTTCGCGGCGGCGCTGCTCGCATTTGCGATCCCGGGCACCGCAATGGCTCAACATCATGGTGATCGTGGCGGCTGGAGTGGCAGCCATGATGCTCCGCGCGGACATGACCGCGATTACCGGCCCATTCGGCACAGCGCCCCCACTTATGGCCACGACCGGGGCTATCGTTCCTACGATCCCTATTATCGCGGCAACGCTCATCGGTTCGAGCGGCGCGATCAATACGAACGGCGCTACCAGAAGAGGCGACAGCATCATCATCACCGGGGCCGTCACTGGCGAGGCTAGGCGCGGCGAATGCCGTCTCCGCGTCAGGTAGAGCGACCTCTCTGATCGACAACAACCTTGCCTTGGTGCGCAAAGCCAGGGAGGGCATCGTCGGCGACGATAGCAGAGCCGCTTCAAAGGCCGGCGTAAGGCTGCGCCAACAAGCAGGCCGTGCTGACCTTCGAGCCGTTTGCCAGCGCAGGGCCGTTCATACGCGGTCACAGTTTCATGGATATCATTCGGGTAACCGGATTGGAGCCGCATCGCCCGCCGGGGCTACCGCTCACGGATCACGAGTTCGGTCCCGGCATAGCGCTCCGGGCGAACATGCTCGATCCGCTGCGTCCGGCGGCTCGCCCTGTTCATGAAGGTGACTTCGACGGTCACCGGCGTCATGGAGGCGAGGCCGAAGTGGACCGGCTGGGTGCCTTGCGAATTATAGCCTTCGCCGGTCGAGACCAGACGCGTCGCGACGATCTGGCCGGCGGCGTCGTAGAGCCGGACTTCGGCGCCCATGCGAGTGAAACGCCCCGCCTTGTCGAGGACGCGCACCGAAAGGCCGCGCCGCGCCGCCTGCTTGCCCGGATCGTTATGGAAGAGGAAATGGCCGCCGGTCGCGGTGTATCCGCGTGTGACCGAGAGATCGAGAGCGCCGTCGCGGTCATAGTCGATCCACTGGATGCCATGATCGGCGACGTTGAGCGCCGAACCGGCGGGCAGGATGTTCTCAAAGCCCTTGCCTCCGAGGTTGCGATAGAGGCGGTTTGCGGGCTGCTGCGCACCCGACTTTCCGGTATAAGCGGCGACGAAGAGGTCGAGCCAGCCGTCATTGTCGAAATCACCCCAAGCGGCGCCGACGGCATGATTGTCCTCCGCGAGGCCGAGCTCGGGCGCGACATTCTCGAAGCTGCCGTCGCCCTTGTTGCGGTAGAGGATGTTGACGCCGTAGCTCGCGACGAACAGGTCGAGTTCGCCGTCATTGTCATAGTCGCCGATCGCGCAACCGACGCTGCCATCTTCGGCCGGACGGCCGGGGCGGTCTATGCCGAGCGCGGGAGCTACGTCGACGAAGCGACCGCCGTCGTTGCGCCACAGTGCGTCGGTTGCGCCCGACTGGTTGGCGAGGAAGAGATCGAGATCGCCATCGCGGTCGTAATCGAACCAGCAGGCACCTACGGTCGGCCGCGCGTCGTCGCCTGCCTGTTCGGCGTCGACGCGCACGAAACGGCCCGCATCCTGGCGAAACAGCGCATTGGGGCCAGCGCGGTCGGCAGTGAAAAGGTCCAGGTCGCCGTCATTGTCGTAATCGACCCAGCTCGATTGCCGCGCCGAGCGTCCGGGAACGACGGGTGTGAGGTCCTGGCGGATGAAACGGCGGCCGCTCTCATTGCGGAACAGAAGGTTGGCTTCGGTCGCCTTGGTGGCGCCGGCATAGAGATCGAACCAACCATCGCCGTCATAGTCGCCCCATGACAGCCCGCGCATCTCGGCGCCGGAGACGGGCAGGCCCATCGCGGCACCGATGCTGGTGAAATGGCCGCGGTCGTTGCGGTAGAGGCGAATTTCGCCGGTCTTGATCGACACGGCGAGGTCGAGATCGCCATCACGGTCGAAATCTGCCCAGCTGTTGGAGAGCGAGCCGGGAATGGTGAAATCGGCGGTCTGGACGGGCGCGAAGGCGGGAACGGTCGTCCCGGCCGCCCCGCCGCCGGCAATGCCGGTCGAAAGGGCGGCCCAGGACAGGATCCGCATCAGTTCATCGCGCATGATGCGGACTCCTGAGGACGGTGGGGATCAGAAATCGAGCGCGATCCGGCCATAATAGTAGCCGCCATATTGGCCGAACGGCCCGGCGCCATAGGGCGCGAGCCCGATGGTGTTGGCGACGGTCGTGCGGTCGGGATAGACATCGAAGATGTTATAGGCGCCCGCGGCGACCCGAAACTTCTCGGTCACGCCGTAGGAGACCTCGAGATCGGTGATCCACTTGGCGCCGAAGCTCTGGTCGTTGACGGGAAGGCCGCCGACGAGATTATCGAGCGACTTGAATTTGTCGTAGCGCGTTTCCTTGACGTTAATCGTGAAGGGACCGGATTCGAAGTTGGCGCCGAGGATCAGCTTGGTCTTGGGAGTCGAGGTGAACCAGCCCTGGGTGCGCCGGTCGAACAGGGTCAGGCCGAGGCCCGCGAGTTCGCTCGGGTTGGCTGCGATCTTCCTGATGTCGGTGTCATTATAGTTGAAGCCGACGCTCGTGCGCAGGCGTCCGGCACTGCCGACGTCGAACGCATAGGTGCCCACGACATCGACGCCGCGCGTGCGCGTGTCCACGGCATTGGTGAAGAAGCGCACCGACTGGTCACCCGAGAAGCCGTTGGCGATCAGGATGTTCCGGATCCCCGTGCCCGACAACAGGCCGGTCAGGGTGATGCGGTCGTCGAGATCGATCTGGTAGGCGTCGACCGAGAGCGAGAGGCCCGCCGCCGGTGTCAGCGTGAAGCCGAGGCTGTAGTTCTTCGACTTTTCAGGCTTGAGTGGCTGCGCGCCGAGCGCCTGCGCGACCGCCGAGTTCGTTTTCACGATCTTGGTGAGCACCGGGATATAGACGCCGCCGACAAGGTTGATCGACGTCGAGGTCTGCGCGAAGTCCTGCTGCGCCAGCGAGGGCGCGCGGAAGCCGTTGCTGAACGCACCTCGCAGTGCGAGCCAGTCGGTCAGCTCATAGCGTGCGCTCACCTTGCCGCTGAAGACGCTGCCCGAGCTGTCGTCGAAATGCTCGAAGCGCCCCGCCGCGGTGACGAGGAAGCGCGGGCTGACGTCGAGCGCGAGATCGACATAGCCCGCCCAGATGTTGCGGTTCACGTCCGCGGCATCTTCGGGGGTAACGACGATCGCACCCTGCGCCCCGACCTGTGCCGGGCGCCCGGCGAGTGGGCCGGTCGGGTAGAAATAACCCCCGGCACGGTAGCTGTCGACGTCGAGCGGCTTGGTGACGTAATTCTCGTAGCGATATTCGGCACCCATCGAGACCTGAAGCGCCGTCTCGCCGCCGAGCTCGATACGGCGGGTGAGATCGAGGTTGTTGGTCCACTGGTCGAACGCCGAACTGAAGGTCTTGAACTCGGTCGGGCTCGACGGACCGATCGACGCGTTGAGCGTATTTTCGGCGCCATTCTTGGCATAGTTGCGGCCATAAGTGCTGCTGAGATCGATGTTCCAGCCCGCAGTCTCGCCGCGAAGGCCGCCGGTGAATTGGAAGTCGGTTTCCTGCAGCGTGTAGTAAGGCGTGAAGCCGTCGGGATAGATCTGGATGATGTTCTGGTTGCTGTTCGGGCGGCGGCCGGCCTGGCCGACGCGCGCGTCGCGATAGCCGAAGGTGCCATCCGAGTAGAAGGTGACGTTGCCGAGCGGCAGGACGAGCGTTTGCGCGACCTTGACGTCCTTCACGTCGGGGAGGCCACCTTGATAGGTGCGGCGATTGGCGGTGAGCTCGCGCGGATCGGGTACACCGCCGGCGAGCGGGAAATAAAGCGCCCCGGTTACGTCGGTGTTGCGCACGGCGGCGTTGGCCTTCTTGCCTTCGACCGACAGTGTGAACGAACCGCCGTCGCCGAGCGCGAAGCCGTGCGAGACGCTGCCCGAGATGGTCTCTCCGTCGCTGCCGCTGCCGTCTCGGCCATAGCGCTGGCCGGCTTCGAACGTCGCCTTGCCGCCCGAGTCGTTGGTTTTCAGGATGACGTTGATCACGCCCGCGATCGCATCCGAGCCATATTGCGCCGAGGCGCCATCGCGCAGGACTTCGATGCGCTCGATTGCGCTCGACGGGATGAGGTCGAGATCGACCGGGTTGCCGCCCTGCGACGTCGCGCCCGAGTTGAAGTCGATGATCGAGCTGTTGTGACGGCGCTTGCCGTTGACCAGCACGAGGACATGGACGCCCGAAAGGCCGCGAAGTCCCGCGGGGCGCGTCAGGCTGTTGAACGACGAGCTGCCCACGGTCGTCGACTGGAACGACGGCACGAGCTGCGTCAGCGCGTCGCGCAGCTGCATGCCGCCGCCGAGCTTTTCAAGCTCTTCGCCGCCGATCACGTCGATCGGGGTCGGGCTCGAAATGACGGTACGAGCTTGGCCACGGGTGCCGGTGACGATGATTTCGGACTGGGAGGCCGTTTCACCGGCGTTGTCGGCCGGGGCATCCTGCGCGAAGGCAGGCATGGAGATGGCGGCGGCGACGCAGGACGCCCCCACCAGCAGTCTCGTATATTTTTGCATGGTCTTGCTCCTGAATACGGAAAATCGTTCCCCCGGTGAACCTGCGATTTTTTGTTTTCCGCTTGTTCGGCGCTTATCCTGCGGCCCTCAACTTACGCGGTGGCGCTGCGGTGTCCTGCGAAAGGGTGCCGAGCCCTTGCCGCAAATCCGCGATGAGGTCATCCACCCTTTCGAGCCCGATGTGCAATCTTAGCAAGGGGCCGGGATAGCTGAGCTTGTGGGTCCGGGCCTTGAGCTGCGGGTCGACGGGAATGGCGAGGCTCTCATAGCCGCCCCAGCTGAAACCGAGACCGAAAAGCTTGAGCTGCTCAACCATCGCGGCGACAGCCGTTTCGGGTGCGGGCTGGAGTACCGCGCCGATCAGGCCGCAGATGCCCGTGAAATCGCGCTTCCAGATCGCATGACCCGGATCGCTCGGCAGCGCGGGGCACATCACCGAATGGACTTCGGGCTGCGCCTCGAGCCATTTGGCGACCTGAAGCGCGGCGGCGCCATGTTGTGCGAGACGGGTATGGAGTGTCCGCAGACCGCGGATCGCCATATAGGCGTCGTCGGGCGATACCGCCCAGCCGGTCTCGTAGCTCGACGCCGCGAGCAGTTCGGCGGCATGGCCCTTCGCCGCGGCGAGCCCCATGAACACGTCCGAATGGCCGCAGACATATTTGGTGAGCGACTGGATGCTCACGTCGACGCCGTGATCGAGCGGCTTGAAGAGGACGCCGGCCGACCAGGTATTGTCGATCACGGTCATGATCCCGGCTTCCTTCGCCATTGCGGCGATCGCCGGGATGTCCTGCATTTCGAAGCTCAGCGAACCGGGGGATTCGAGAAAGATCACACGGGTCTTCGGCGTTATCATCGCGCGGATGGCTTCGGCATCGTCGGCGGGATCGAAGTAGCGCGCGGTGACGCCGTAGCGCGCGAGCGTGCCGGCAAGGAAACGCCGGGTCGGATTATAGACGGTGTCGCAGGCGAGAACTTCGTCGCCGACGGAGAGCAGCGCGAGCAGCGTGCCGGTGATCGCGGTGAGGCCCGAGGGATAGATGAAGGCTTCATCGGCATTCTCGAGATCGCGCAGGGCATCGCGCAGCGTGCGCTGGGTCGAGAGGCCGACGCGGCCGTAGGTGACCTTGCCGCCGTCGTAGAGCGCCTCACAGCTGGGCAGGAGAACGGTCGAGCCGCGCTGGATTGGCGGACCGGGGGTCCGCTGGAGCGCGTCGCACGGGGTATCGCCGTGGATGAGCCGCGTCTGCTCGTGAACCATACTGCAAAGCGTCATCTATATTTTCTTTCTCAGATGGAATTGGAGAGGAGTTTCTGCCGCTGCGGCGACACGCCGTTGCGATGTGCCGCGACGAGATCGCTGCGGCGGACGACCGAGAGCGCCTTGGCGGCCTTGGTCACATGTTTTTCGATGGCGCTCGTCGAGATGTTGTAGCGGTTCGCGAGGCTCTTCAGGCTCGACCCTTCGACACGGATCGCGACGAGGATTTCCTGCGTCCGCTCGGGAAGCTGGCTGAGCATGGTCTCGACAGCGCGGACCTCATCCTTGGCAAGCAGGATGCGCAGCGGCGACATCTCGTCGACCGGATGGTCAGGTTCGTCGAGCTGGCAATGGCAGTCGCTGCGGCGCGTCGTCTGGCGGCGATGGCGATCGATGAGCGCGGCCTGCGCGGCCTGGAAGAGATAACATTTGGGATGGGCGACCGCGGCGGCGTCGGCGCGGCGAATGATGCTGAGGAGAACGTCCTGGAGAATGTCGTCGAGGTCGGCGACCGGGACGCGGCGGCGGAGATATTTCCTGAGTAGCGGGAGGTGCGGCCAGAAAGCTTCGACAAGATCGGGCGCGGCGTTGTCGGACGGCAAAGCGGGAGTGGCCGGCGGCTTTTCCGGAGGTGGAGCGATAAGTTCGAACGTCTGCCAGCCATCGCCGGCCGTGACGTTTTCAGTCTCATACTCGGCCCCATAGGCACTGAATGTCATCGTGCGTCCCCTTGTGGCGACATTTTATGACATGAGTGCTAGGGTGAATTCATCACCGACTTTGGCAGGAATTTGGCGAATGTTGGGATGTTTGAACTGATAGTTCGGTATTCGGTCGATCAAATGATCGAAATCCTACATGAACAACGTCGGTCCGGTCGAATCATCTGCCCCGGAGTCGCCTCGGAACTGCAACATTTGGCGAGGGACCGCAAAACTTCCTCGCGGAATCGCGCTTTGGGCGATGGGGTGTTCGGTTCGTAGCGCGTCAAAGCAAAGGGGCCTCCCGCATCGGAGGTAGGAGGAGTGATCGCATGGCGAGAACCTGGCTTATTTTGTCGGCGCTGGTCGCTGGACTGGCGCTGGGCGTGGGATGGACGCGGCTCGGGCTCGCTGGTCTCATCGATGCGGTAACGATTGCGGACAGCATCGGCGGTATCTGGCTCGACGGACTCAGAATGACGATCATCCCGCTCGTCGTCTCGCTCCTGATCACCGGGATCGCAAAGACGGTCGATAGCGCGCGCGGCGATCGCGTCGCGATGCGCTCGGTCGTCACCTTCGTTGCGCTGCTATGGATTTCGACCGCGATGGCGGCGCTCCTCATTCCCGCGCTGCTCGGTATCTTCCCGATGCCGGCCGACGCCGCGCGCTCGCTCACGGGGAGCCTTACGACATCGGCCCATGTCGAGGCGCCAACGGTCGGGATTGCCGCCTTCCTCCGCTCGATCGTACCGACCAATCCGTTTGCCGCGGCCGCGAACGACGCGCTTCTTCCGCTCATCCTCTTCACCGCGGTCTTTGCGGTCGCGCTGGCGCGGCTGCCCGCGGTGCAGCGCGAGCCGGTGACCGCCTTCTTCGACACGATCGCGAGCGCGGTGCTGCTCATCGTCGGCTGGGTGCTCGCGCTCGCGCCGATCGGCGTGCTCGCGCTGGCCTTCGGGGTTGGCGCGCGCGCCGGCACCTCGGCGATCGGCGCGCTCGCCCATTATGTCGTGATCGTGTCGAGCGCCGGGCTTGCCGCCTGGGCGCTCGCCTATCCGGTCGCGGTATTCGGTGGCCGCGTGCGTCTTCTCGCCTTCGCGAAGGCGGTCGCACCCGCGCAGGCGGTCGCGCTCAGCACCCAGTCGTCGCTCGCCTCCTTGCCGCCGATGCTGAAGGCATCGACCGATCTCGGGATCGACCGCTCGGTGTCGCGCGTATCGCTGCCGGTCGCGGTCGCGATCTTCCGCGTTACGAGCCCGGCGATGAACCTCGCAGTCGCCATCTATGTCGCGCACTGGCTTGGCATATCGCTCGCGCCGTCCACGATCGCGGCGGGCGCCGCGGTGGCAGCGATCACGACGATCGGGTCGGTGAGTCTGCCTGGACAAGTGAGCTTTCTGACCTCGATCGCGCCAATCTGCGTCGCGATGGGTATTCCGATCGAGCCGCTCGCCCTGCTGATCGCGGTCGAGATGATCCCCGATCTCGTGCGGACGGTTGGCAATGTGACCATGGATGTCGCTGCGACGACGGCGATCGCACGGATGGGGCCTGCGTCGGATGCCGTCAGTGAGGCCGCCGATGGATATGGAGGCGGCGAGGATGACGCCTCGTCGCGACCCGCGCCTTCCTTCGTTGGCGCGCAAGACGTTTGAAGGAGGAAAACCATGACCCGCGTTTCACTCGACGATGCCGACGTCCGGATTCTGGGATTTCTTCAGGAGGATGCGACGCTCTCGGTCGCGGCCGTCGCCGCCAAGGCCAATATGTCGCAGAATGCTTGCTGGCGGCGGATCAAGCGGCTCGAGGAAAGCGGAGTGATCTCGCGGCGCGTCACGATCCTCGACGCCAGTGCGCTCGGTCTCGACCTTACGGTCTTCGTGAGCCTGCGCGCTTCCGAGCATAGCGAAGCCTGGCTCGAGATGCTCAATTCGGCAATCCGCGATATTCCGGAGGTCGTCGAATTCTACCGCATGACCGGCGACGTCGACTATCTGCTCAAGCTCAGGGTCGAGAACATGGCCGCCTATGACGCGGTCTATCGGCGCATCATCCGTTCGATCCGGCTCACCGATGTAAGTTCGGCCTTCTCGATGGAAGAAATCAAGTTCACCACCGCGCTGCCGCTCACGGCGCGCCCGTCCTGACCTTCAGTACGGGCGCGGCGCGTCAGCGCGCGTAGCGCTTGCCGAGTTCGGTCGCGCGCGACGTCAGCGGCTGTTCCTTGCCCGCGATGAAGATCGCGGTCGGCTGGGTGAGCGGCTCGAGCGGATCGCCGTCCCAGATCACGATGTCTGCTGCCTTGCCGGGTGCGATCGAACCCATCTGGTCGGCGACGCCGAAGATGCGGGCGGGTGCGAGCGTGAGCGCCTCGATGCCTGCGGCATAGGGCAGCCCGCGCGATACGGCGAGGCCGGCATTATAGCGCATCTCGCGGACGCGGTGGCCGGCGTCGTTGCCGCCGATCGCAATCTCGACCCCCGCTGCCTTCAGGATCGACGCGTTCTGGAGCGAGGCACCGAGCATGTCGAAGTTCGCGGGGATGTTCGAGGTCGGATTGATGAGCACGGGGACCTTCGCCGCCGCGATTTCGTCGGCGACGCGCCAGGCTTCCTCGGCGCCGGACAGGATGATCTTGAGCTTGTAGTCGCGCGCCAGCTTCAGCACCTGCTGTATGTCGGCGGCGCGGTGGACGACGACGATAAGCGGCATCGTGCCAGCGAGCACGGGCTTCAGCGCCGCGACATCGGCCTGCGAGAGCTCGAACGGATATTCGTCGCGCGGCGCCTGACGCGCGAGATCGAAAATCTGGCGAAGCTGCACGAATTCCGCAGCGCGCGAGCCGCCGATGCGCGCGGCGCCGTCCTCGCCGAGTTCGAGCATCATGCCGACCCCGGGTCGATGGAGGATAGCCGCGCCCTCACCGAGCGAGATCAGCGCGGCCTTGCCCGCGAAGGGCAGTTCGCGTTCCTTCTCGCTGTCGTCATAGTCGGGCATCACGACCGCATGGGTGACGCCGCCGAGCCGCGCGATAGGTATGAGCGTCGACGCCGGGTTAAGCCCGTACTGGACGTCGAACGAGGCGCTAATCCCCGAATTATGCGTCTTGTTGTCGACCGAACCGTCGACCGAGCTGACCTCGAGGAGGCCGAGCGCGGTGTTCACCGCGATGAGCCCCGGAGTGACCGTCGCGCCCTTGGCGTCGATCGTGCGCACGCCTGACGGGACGGCGACATTTGCGCCGGCGGCAGCGATGCGCCCATCGCGCACGAGGACCGTGCCATTCTGGACCTCGCCGACGGGGCCGGGCGTCAGAAGATGCGCGTTGGTGATCGCGAAGGTCTGCGCTGCGACCGGTGAGGCGGTCGCAGCGAGGGCCAGGGCGATGCCTGTGAAAACTGGGAGCCGTCGTTGCATCTCATTCCTCCCCGACCGGTTGGCCGATTTCAAAATCGCTTCGGTAGCGCGTGGCGGGATCGCTCGTGTCGAGAACGAGCGCGCCGTCGATGAAGACCTTCTCGGCGATGGCGTAGACGCTGAACGGATTCTTGCTCCACAGCACGACGTCGGCCATCTTGCCCGGCTCGAGCGAGCCGGTCTTGTCGGCAATGCCCATGATCTTCGCGGGGTTGAGGGTGATCCACTTGATCGCCTCCTCCTGCGGAATGTCGATCCCCGCGCGGCGCCCGGCGGCGATCGCGACCGCACTTTCGACGTTGAGGCGCTGGATCAGTCGCTGCTCGTCCGAGTGGATCGCAACGCAGACGCCCGCCTTGCTCAGGATCGCGGCATTTTCCTCGATCGCGTCATAGGCTTCCATCTTGAAGCCCCAGCGCGTCGCCCAGGTCGCGACGCAGACATCGTCGGCGACGAGCAGGTCGGCGATCTTGTAAGCCTCGACCGCATGGTGAAAGGCGCGCGTCTTGTAACCGAACTCGTGGCCAACATCGAGCATCACCGCCATTTCGTCGGCGCGGTAGCAATGGTTCTGAACGAGGATGTCGCCCTTCAGCACGCCCGCAAGCGTTTCGAGCCCGAGGTCGCGCTTGGGCGCCTCGCCGCCTTCGCCGCGCGCGCGCTTCTTTTCATAGGCATCGACCTTGCGGCCATATTCGGCGGCGTCGATCCAGGCGCGGCGGAAGCCCGCGACTTCGCCCATGCGCGTGGCGGGGGCGCGGCCGCGGCTGCCGTAGCGACCTTTCGGATTCTCGCCGCAAGCCATTTTCAGCGTGTAGGGCGCGCCCGGGAATTTCATCTGCTGGACGGTCACCGCGGGTACATTCTTCACGCTCACGCCGCGGCCGCCGAAGAGGTTGGCCGAACCCGGCAGGATGAGCAGGCTGGTGACCCCGCCGGCGCGGGCCTTGGTAAATACGGGATCCTGCGGCCAGATCGAATGCTCGGCCCAGACATGCGCGGTATAGGGGTCGATATTCTCGTTGCCGTCGGCATGGCCCTGGACGCCGGGCGCCGGAAAGACCCCGAGGTGCGAATGGGCGTCGATGATGCCGGGGGTGACCCACTTGCCGCGCCCGTCGATGACGCGCGCGCCTAAGGGAACAGCGACATCGGCGCCGACCGCGATGATCTTGCCTGCGGCCATCAGCACCGTGCCATTGTCGATCCGGGTGCCGGTGCCGGTCAGGATCGAGGCGCCGACGATCGCCGTGTCGGCGGCGGGACGCGGTTGGTAGGTGCTCGCGAACGGTGCGGGCGCCGGCGCTGCCGCCGGTTCCGCGGGCGGCGGTGGCGTGTTGGCGGGGCGCGCCGAGGAGGCATCGGCGGCGCAGCCCGCGAGGAGCGCGAGCGTGGTGCCGAGAAGCGCGGCGCGCACCGCGCGGGGGGTGCGGGCCGGGGAGATGGTGTCGGAGAAATGTCGTGTCACGCCGGGATCACCTTGTGCGAAGGGATGGAATGGGCAGCAATCCGGCCGCCGCGCCGGGGGTGCGCGACGGCCGGACGGGAGGTGCGTCAGAAAGTCTTGCGGACGTTGACGTACCAGTAGCGCGGGATCGGCGAATGAAGCGAACCCATGTAGCCGAAGCCGCTCGAATCAATCGGCGGTTGCGCATTGGTAATGTTGCGAACTCCGACACGCAGTTGGGTTCCATCGGTGAACCCGCCTTTAAGGTCATACTGCACATACAGGCTCGCGGTGGTGTACGCCTTTACGATCAGGTTTTCTCCGCCGATCGAAATGTCGTTGTCGATGACGCTGCCGGTGTAGCTTACAAAGCCGCCAGCCGTGAATTGCCCAAGCTTCCAAGTAAGCGAGGCCGAGCCGCGCCATTTTGGGAAAGCGTCGCGGCGAACCTGATTACCGCCTTCCGGAATGACCGTGTCGATGTTGATGTCGCCCGCCGCGCGCGCATCGAGCAGGACCCGGATGTCAGGGGACACGTCGCGGAAATATTTGAGCAGATAGGCCGCGTTGGCGGACATGGTGAAATCGCCGATTCCCGTGTCGCGAAGCCCGACGTTGAGCCCGAAATCGATCCCGCGCACCGTCTGTGGTTCCAGGTTGCGATACTGGTCGTCGACATATTGCACCCGACCGACCGGTGCGATGCCAGTCCCGGCGAACAATGCGATATCGTCGGCCGTCGGCGCCAGGCGGACCACGGTGGGATCGCTTGACCCCTGAAGGCGGAGGAGATAATCGCTGATGAGCGCGTTGCCTTCGCCGAATACGCCGACGATGCCCTTCTGCTTGACCTGCCAATAGTCCACCGTGAAGGTGGTGCGGAGTCGGCCGGTATTGAAGGCCGGCGGCTGGAGCACAGTACCGATCGTCCAGGTGGTCGAGGTTTCCGGCTTCAGGTCGGGGTTGCCCGCGCGCCGTCCGGTGGTAACAAAACCTTGGGCGCAAGCGTCGAAGCTGGTGATGCGGCCCGCGCGCAAATCGGCCTCGCAGCGGATATAATCGGTCCGCGTATTGCCGCGTGTGATGATCGTTGCCTTGGTCTGCTCGAGGTTCGGCGCGCGGAAGCCTTGCGCCCACGAGCCGCGGATTCGCCAGCCATCGAAGAGGTCCCAAGCGGCGGCCACCTTGGGTTTCGCGATGCTGCCGAAATCCGAATAATGCTCGTAGCGGCCCGCCAGCTGTAGCTCGAGGCTGCGAATGAGCGGAACATTCATTTCGGGCGCGATCAGTGGCACGGCCAGTTCGGAGTAGGCAGCGAAAACCGTGCGCGAGCCCTTGGTGTCGGGGGTCGGGCTGACGCCGAACAAGTCGGATGGCTGGACAATACCGGTGACCGTGTCTGTCCAGGTGATTGTTCCGTCGACGCGCTCGTCGCGGTCGTCGAGATAGGAATCGCGACGCAGCTCAAAGCCAAGCGCCATGCCGACGTTGCCGGCGGGCAACGTCAGAAGATCGGCCTTCGATGCCCGAAAATCCCACTGCGCCAGCGTAGATTTGCCCGCGCGAACAGTCTTGATCGCGATAGCGTCGAGAGCGGCCTGATTGCTAGGTGTCGTGTCGGGACCGGTCGGATTGGTCGCGCTGCCGCCATTGAACGGATTATAGGCATCGGGCGTCGAGAGCGCGAGGCTTTGCTGGAGAAGCGTGGCGCTGATCCCATCCTGAACATCGCGGACCGTTGCTTGCGAATAGAGCGCCGCCGTCTCCCAGTTGAAACCGAGCGCCTCGCCGCGAAGCCCCAGCAATGCCCGGAACTGGCGGTTGGTGACATCGACGACGGTTGGTCCCATGTCCACAAAACGATAGCTTGTGATCGTCACCGGCAGGCCGGCGGCGGGCGCGTCGATCCCCGCGAGGCGGTTCGGGTTTAACGTGCCATTGGCGAAGGTTACGGGGCCAAAGGGGTTCCAGTAGTTGGACGCCGGCACCGTCATCTGGATCGAACCGATCGAGAAGACGCTGTCCTGGATGCTCCGCGTCTTGGCATAATAATAGCCGGCTTCGCCGAAGACGGTCAGATTGTCGCTGAGGTCATAGTGGCCGTTCGCGAACACGTTGACACGATCCAGCCGGGGAATAATCGAAAGCGGATAATTGGCTTGGGCGTCCCACCTTGTGTTGCGATCAGCGCCGGTCGTGGCACGCGTCGCATCATCGATACAGATCCCGCCCCCCAGATCGGCCGAGCAGCCGCCATTTGCTGTCGGCTGGATCGAAAACACCCCGCCCGTGGTCGTGATATTGGTCGTTCCGCGGCGTACGCGAACGCCGGTGGTGAAATTGCCCCACTGGGACAAAGTGCTGGTGTCGTCCAAGCTGTTCGAGCCAGCGAACACTGTCCCCGCGAAATCGTCGAAGAAGCGGTGATCGGATGTCGCGGTATAATCCTGGTCCTGTGAGGACAGCGCCGTGCGGTTGGTGTAGTTGAACAGCAGCGAAATATTGCCGCGATTCTCGGCGAAGTCGGTGCCGAGATAACCTGAGCCGTTGAATTCGCGCAGCCCCGTTCCCTCTGCTCCGCCATATTGGACCGACAAACCGCCGCCGTTCACATTGTCGCGAAGGATGGTGTTGACCACGCCCGCCACGGCGTCGGTGCCATAGAGGGCTGCCGCGCCGTCGCGGAGCACTTCGACGCGCTGGATACCGAAGACCGGGATTGAGTTGCTATTATAGGTGATGACCGGCGCCAGCGACGTGCTCGCCTGGCTGCTTGGGTGCTGCACAAGCCGGCGCCCGTTGAGCAGGACCAGCGTGTTGCCGACTCCCAGTCCGCGCAGATCGATGGACCCGACGTCGCCGCGCGCGAAATTGCTGCTCGTCTGACCATTGCTGCTGTTGAACGACTGGTCGCTCATTTGCGGGATCGACCGCAACAGTTCGTCGCCCGACACCGCAGCGGTCGCCGCAATCTCGTCCTCGCCGACCACGGTCACGGGCAAGGCTTCGGTGATCTTGGTGCCAGCGATGCGACTGCCGGTCACGACGATTTCTTCGCCGCGGGGAGCCGATTGCGGCTCGGTCGCGGCCTGGGTCTCCGCCGCCTGTTCCTGGGCGGCCGCGTTTTGTGCGGCGATCATTCCGATCAGCGATGCTGCGGCGAGAATATGCTTGCGGTAGTTCGAATATGTGCGGTTCGTCATGCCATGTCCCCTTGTTTCGACCCGATCGGCGCGTCGTCCTCCGTGCGGCGGATGGATTTCTCCCCATCTCGTCTCGCTATGACGCAAGTCATCGACGTATCCCCATCAACATTGGCGCAGAAAATTACAACCTTTTGCACTACAGCGAAATTTTCCAGTTTCCGCCTCCTGTCGCCGTTCAGGCCAGTTCGATCACCGCATCAACTTCTACCGCGAAGTTGAACGGCAGGCGGTAGACGCCGATCGCCGAGCGGGCATGTTTTCCGGCTTCGCCGAACACGTCGACGATGAGGTCCGAGCAGCCATTCATTACGGCCGGGATCTCGTAGAATTCGGGACCTGCCTGGACGTAACCGCCGAGCCGGAGAACGCGGGCAACGCGGTCGAGATCGCCGTTGGTGGCCGCCTTGAATTGCGCGATGAGATTGATCGCGCAGAGCCGCGCGGCGATGATGCCGTCGGCGAGGCTGCAGTCGGCGCCGATGGTGCCCTTGATCCCGCCGCTGGCATGGGTCGAGAGTTGGCCCGAGATCTGCACGATGTTGCCCGAGCGCGTCGACGACACATAGTTGGCGACCGGCGGACAGACCTCAGGCAGTTCGATCCCGAGGCTGGCGAGACGGCTTTCGATACGAGACATATTCACTCCTTGGTTGCGAGAGAGGGTAGTTGTTCGGTGGGTACGGGCTCGCCGGCAGCCGCTTCGCGCGCCATTCTGCGGCCTTCCCAGTGGTCGATGACCGCGGCAGCGACCGAATTGCCGACGACGTTGGTCGCCGAGCGGCCCATGTCGAGCAGATGGTCGACCGCGAGGATCAGGAGCAGCCCGGCCTCGGGCAGTTTGAAGTAGGCGAGTGTCGCCGAGATCACGACGAGCGAGGCACGCGGGACGCCCGCCATGCCTTTCGACGTCACCATGAGCAGGAGCAGCATGGTGATCTGCTGGCCGATGGTCATGTCGATGCCATAGGCCTGCGCGATGAAGAGCACGGCGAAGGTGCAATACATCATCGAGCCGTCGAGATTGAAGCTGTAGCCCAGCGGCAGGACGAAGGAGACGATGCGGCGGTTGACGCCCTGCTTCTCGAGCTCCTCCATCGTCTTCGGATAGGCGGCTTCCGAGCTGGCGGTCGAAAAGGCGAGGAGCACCGGAGTGCGGATGCCGCGGAACAGTCCGAAGGCGCGCGTGCCGATGATCGCGAGCGCGGCGAGGAAAAGCACAAGCCAGAGCGCGCCGAGCGAGAGATAGAAGCCCGAGACGAAGCCCGCATAGGTCACGAGGACGCCGGGGCCCTGCGTCGCGACGGTCGAGGCGAGCGCGGCGAAGATTGCGACCGGGGCGGTCTTCATCACGAAGCCGGTTACCTTGAGCATGATCGCGGCGACCTGCTCGACGAGGGCGAGCACGGCGGGAGCCTTGTCGTCGATGGCGGCCACCGCCGAGCCGACGAGGACCGAGAAGACGACGATCTGGAGGATCTCGTTCTCGGCCATCGCCTGGACGATCGATTGCGGGATGAGGTGGGTGACGAATTGCTTGAGCGAGAAGTCGCCGGTCGCGACGAGGCCTTCAGCGCCGGTCGTCGGCAGGTCGAGCGCGAGGCTCGCGCCCGGCTGGAGCAGGTGGACCATGACGAGCCCGATCGAGAGCGACACGATCGAGGCCCCGATGAACCAGCCCATCGTCTTCGCGCCGACGCGGCCGATCGCGGCGGCGTCTTCCATATGCGCGATCCCAGCAACGAGGGTCGCGAAGACGAGCGGCGCGATGATCATCTTGATGAGCCGCAGAAAGAGGTCGGTAAGGATCGAGAGATTGTCGGCGATTTCGGCGGCTCTTGCGGCCGGGTAATGCGAATTCACGAACCAGCCCGCCGCAATCCCGGCGACCATGGCGAAGATGAGGATGAAGGCGAAAGCTCTGTTCATGACTGTCCCGTTCCGGCTTCGCCCCGGCCGGGGCGTACAGGAAGCAGAGACGCAAGTGCGGCGCGGTTCCGCAGCAGCAATGCGGTCGACAAGCGCATATTGTTGCGACATGGCGGGCGCGGACCGAACAGGCTGGTGGGGATATCTACCGCCGCTGCGTCAAAGCAGGGCAGGGCGACAATCAGACAATCGAGGAGACGCGCGTGGCCAGTTTTCGGAAGATGATCGTAGCGGGAACGGCGCTCGCCGCCGGGCTTGGCTGGGCGAGCCAGTCGGTACTCGCCGAACCGGGCGGCGAGCTGGTCGCGATCACCGGCGCGACGATCTTCGATGCCACGGGCAAGGATCCCTATCGCGGCACCGTCGTCGTGCGGGGTGGCCGGATCGATGCGGTCGGAGCTGACGTCAAGGCTCCCAAGGGCGCGAAGATAGTGCGTGCCGACGGCAAGGCGCTGCTCCCGGGCTTCATCGACGTCCATACGCACTGGTCGCCGTCGGGCTCGCCCGCCGCGCTGCCGCAAATCGCCAACGCTTACCTCTCGAGCGGCGTGACGACCGTGAACGACTTCCACCAGCAGCCCGAAGCCTTCGCGCCGCGCCGCGCCTGGCTCGCCGACATCTACGCGCCGCACGTCAACTTCGTCGCGCGCATGAGCACGCCGGGCGGCCACGGCGCCGACTGGGGTGACACCAATACCACCAAATGGGTCGCGACCGCCGAGAGCGCGCGGCGCGAGGTGCAGGCGCTCCAGCCCTATCGCCCCGACTATATCAAGGCTTTCGCCGACGGCTGGCGCTACGGCCAGCTGCCCGAGGAAACCTCGATGAACGTCGAGACCCTCGCCGCACTCGCCGACGAGGCGCACAAGCATGGCCAGCGCGTGCTCACTCATACGGTGACCGTCGAACGCGGCAAGCTCGCCGCCGACGCCGGCATCGACGTGATCGCGCACAGCATCCAGGACGGCGTGCTCGATGCCGACGCGATCGCCCGGATCAAGAAGGCGGGCACCTTCTACGCCCCGACGCTCGCCATCTATCAGCTGAAGCCCGACGAGATCGGCCCCGGGCGCAAGGACGATGCCGCGACGCGCCTGCGCATTCGCAAATATGGCTTCGCCGAAGAGAATGTCCGCAATCTCCACGCGGCCGGCGTCACGATCGCGGTCGGGACCGACGCGGGGATCGGCGGTGCGAAGCACGGCGTCTCGACGCTCCAGGAAATGGAATTGCTCGTTGCGGCTGGCCTCACGCCGAAGGCGGCGCTGCTCGCGGGCACGTCGAATAGCGCGCTCGCGCTCGGACTTTCGGCCGACCGCGGCACGATCGAGAAGGGCAAGCGCGCCGATCTTGTGCTCATCGACGGCAAGCCGTGGGAAGCGATCGGCGATGTCGAGAAGATCGACCGTGTTTTCGTCGACGGCAAGCTCGTCCATGGCGCCGGGGTGAAGCTGCCCGCGGGCAACCTCGCCACGACGCTCCCGGCGTTGCCCGCTGAGGCGCTGATCGACGATTTCGAACGCGCCGATGGACGGAGCTCGCTCGACACGCTCCGCCTCACCGACATGGATGGCGGCGTCGAGCGTTCCTCGGTGGTCACCAACCGCGTGACCCACGCGGGCGGCGACGGCTCGGCGCTTGCCTTCGCGGTGCAGATGTCGCTCAAGGACAAGCCCGAGGGCGGCATCCTCGTGCCCTTGAGCCGTGGTTCGGTCCGTCCGGTCGATGCGCGCAAGTTCGCAGGCGTCCGGCTCGATATGCGCGGCGCCGGCCGCTATCTCCTCGTGGTCAACACGCTCGCAGGCGAATTCACCGCGCCGATCGAAGCGAAGGAAGGCTGGTCCGAGCTGCGCGTGCCCTTCTCCGCGCTCGTGGCGACGCGCCCCGGCCGCGGCGATGCGCCGTCCTGGCGCGGCGACGATCTCGTGCAGGTCGGTGTCGTCGTCCAGCGCGAGGCGGGCGCAAGTTCATGGGGCGAAATCGACAATCTTCGCTTTTACTGATTCCCGCGCGGCGCCGCTTACGGCGGTCTGCCGCAAAGCGAGCGATCCTTGCTCCATCCGTGTCAGACTCGGTTGGGCAATATAGGAGTGGGGTAAACTCGTTTCGTTGCGTCTCTTTCTATTGAGAGCGGATGCATTTGCTCAGAATCGCGCGTCCGCTGTTCCTGGAAGGAGTATTCGCTGATCATGGAGGAGGACCGGGCTGCATGGACTTTAGCAGCGGATGTCCCGCTCGCGGCTGCACGGCATCAGCTTATGTCGATAGCGAAAGATACGGCGGCGGTGCGCGGCTTCTTCGATCCCGAGACCTCGACGATCAGCTATTTGGTCCATGATCGGCGCACGAAGCGCGGCGCGGTAATCGACAGTGTGCTAGACTATGACGCAGCTGCCGGGCGTACCTCGACCGCCTCGGCCGAAGCGATCATGGAGTATGTCCGCGCCGAGGGCATCGCGATCGACTGGCTTTTGGAGACCCACGCGCATGCCGATCATCTCTCGGCAGCAGCTTGGATCAAGGAAAGGCTCGGCGGCGCGATCGCGATCGGCGAGCATATCCGGGACGTTCAGGCTGTGTTCGGCGACATCTTCAACGCCGGACCCGAATTTCGCCGTGATGGCTCGGATTTCGATCGTCTCTGGTCCGATGGCGACCGTTTCGCAATTGGCGAACTGCCAGTTACCGTGCTCCATGTTCCCGGTCATACGCCAGCTTGTGTTGCTTATGTGATCGGCGATGTGGTGTTCGTCGGCGACACGATGTTCATGCCCGATTACGGCTCGGCGCGCGCTGATTTTCCGGGCGGCGATGCTGTTTTTCTGTTCCGGTCGCTCCGCCGCATCCTTGAACTCCCCGGCGATACGCCGCTCTTCATGTGCCACGACTATCTGACCGCGGAGCGGCAGGAGCACCGCTGGCAAACGACCGTCGCCGAGCAGCGTGCCGCAAACGTCCACGCGCGCGACGGTATCTCCGAAGACGAGTTCGTCGCTCGCCGCCGCGCGCGCGATACCGAACTCGCGATGCCTCGGCTGCTGCTGCCTTCGATACAGGTCAATATGCGGGCGGGGCGCTTGCCGCCCGCGGAGGACAATGGCGTCGCCTATCTCAAGATACCGATCGATCGGCTGTGAGCGCCGACACCTTTCCCCGAATGGAGAAACAATGACCATCAGGAGCCTGACCCCAGCACTCAGCGTGTCGCCGCAGATCGACCCGGCCGATGTCGTCGCGCTCGCCGCGTCGGGGTTCCGCTCGATCGTCTGCAATCGCCCCGATGGCGAGGAAGCAGGGCAGCCGACGGCAGCGACGATCGCCGCTGCTGCAGAGGCGCACGGCCTTCGCTTCGTGCATATTCCCGTCATGTCGGGCGGGATCGATGAAGGCGATGTCGCCACAATGGCCCGAGCGCTCGCCGACCTCCCGGCGCCGGTTCTGGCCTATTGCCGCTCAGGCGCGCGCTCCGAGCAGCTTGCCGGTATGGCGTCGGCGCGCGGCGCCGATGGTAGTGTCGCGCATTATGATATCATCGTGATCGGTGGCGGCAGCGCGGGGATCGCGACCGCAGCGAGCATCCTGCGCCGCCGTCCCGGGGTGTCGATCGCGATCGTCGAGCCATGCGCGGATCATTATTACCAGCCCGGGTTCACGATGGTCGGCGGCGGCATTTTTGCGGCCGAGGCAACCCGGCGCGACGAAGCGGGGCTGATCCCAGCAGGCGCCGAATGGGTCCGCGGCGCGGCGGCATCCTTCGATCCCGCGAGCGACCGGGTGACGCTCGCCGATGGGCGCGTGCTCGGCTATCGCGCGCTCATCGTCTGTCCGGGGCTCAAGCTCGACTGGGACGCGATCCCAGGGCTCGCCGGAGCGCTCGGCGCGGACGGCGTAACGTCCAACTATCGATACGATCTTGCGCCCTATACCGACCGTCTGGTGCGCCGTTTTCGCGGCGGCCGTGCACTGTTCACCCAGCCGCCGATGCCGATCAAATGCGCGGGCGCCCCGCAGAAGGCGATGTATCTCTCGTGCCACCGCTGGGAGCGCGCCGGGTTGCTCGGGCAGGCCGAGGTGCAATTCCATACGGCGACGCCGTCGCTGTTCGGGGTCGCTGCCTATGTGCCTGCGCTCGAAGCCTATATCGCGCGCTACGCCGTCGATCTGCAGCTAGAATCGCGTCTCGTGTCGATCGACGGGCCGGCAAAAGTCGCGCTCTTCGAGCAGCGTCGCGGCGACGCCGTCCGCCGGGTCGAGGAACGCTTCGACATGATCCATGTCGTCCCGCCGCAGGTCGCCCCCGAATTTATCGCATCGAGCCCGCTCGCGGCGCCCTCCGGCTTCGTCGCGGTCGACGAGGCGACGCTCCGCCATAGTGTGTACGCCAATGTCTTCGCGCTCGGGGATGTCGCTGCAACCACCAACGCCAAGACCGCGGCCGCCGCGCGCAAACAGGCGCCTGTCGTGGCGCTCAACGCGCTCGCCGCGCTCGATGGCGCTCCGCCAGTGGCAGCTTATGACGGTTATGGGAGCTGCCCACTCACGGTCGAAGCAGGGAAGATCGTCCTCGCCGAATTCGGCTATGGCGGGAAATTGCTCCCGACCTTTCCCAAATGGATGATCGAGGGCACGCGGCCGTCGCGCATCTCCTGGCTGCTCAAGGAAAAGATTCTACCGCCGGTCTACTGGCACGGCATGCTGCGCGGCCGCGAGTGGCTCGCGGCGCCGGCGCCGATCGGTTCGGGGGCGTGACGCTCGACACGCTTCAATATCTGCTCGGCGGCCTGTCGGGCGGCATCGTCGGCTTCACCCTCGGCCTTGTCGGCGGTGGCGGCTCGATTCTCGCAGTGCCGCTGATGGTCTATCTCGTCGGGGTCGCGAGCCCGCATGTAGCGATCGGGACGAGCGCGCTCGCGGTTGCCGCCAACGCGGCCTCGGGGCTCGCGCAGCATGCACGCGCCGGGACGGTCAAATGGCGCTGCGGCTTTCTCTATGCGGGGAGCGGCATCGTCGGCGCGCTCGCAGGCTCGACCATCGGCAAGGCGATCGACGGGCAGAAACTGCTCTTCCTCTTCGCGTTGCTGATGCTCGTCGTAGGCGTGCTGATGCTGCGCGGGCGAGACAATCCCGGCATTGAGGGGGCCGCCTGCAATCGCCATAATGCGCCGAAAGTGCTCGGCTATGGTCTCGGCACCGGGGGCTTTTCGGGATTTTTCGGTATCGGCGGCGGGTTCCTGATCGTGCCTGGGCTGATCGCCTCTACGAAGATGCCGATCCTCAACGCGGTCGGCACCAGCCTCGTCGCGGTCACCGCCTTCGGGCTGACCACGGCGCTGAGCTATGCGGCGTCGGGATTGATCGACTGGCCGCTGGCCGCAGTCTTCATCGCCGGGGGACTCGCCGGCGGTATCGCCGGGACACGCGCCGCGCGTCAATTATCGAGCCGGGGGGCGCTGACCGCGATCTTCGCCGGCCTTATCTTCACGGTCGCAGCCTATATGCTCGTCAGGAGCGCGAGCGCTCTTTTCGCGACCGCGGGCGGTTGAGGTTCCTGCCGCCCGCCGCCACCTTCTATTTCATCTTTTCAATCCGCGTGATCGTTCCCGCCTTGCCGTTCCAGTCGAGCTCGAAACTCACCCGGTCTCCGACCGCCAGACCTTCCAGCAGCTTCTGCGGCGCGGCGAAGCCCATCGTCATCGCCGACCAATCGAGTTCGGCGATCGCGCCATGATCGAGGGTGACCTCCCCGGCCGCGGTGTCGATTGCGGTCACGCTTCCCGTGCCCTTGCCGTGCCTGGTTTCGGCCAGCATCGCCATGGCGCCGACATCCTTCGCGGGCGCGGCCGCGTCTTCGGCCGGTTTCGAGGTTTCGCCTTGCTGGCCGCAAGCGGCAAGTCCTGCGGTGAGCGCGAGGCCCAGCGCGAATGTGACAGATTTCTTCATGTCGCTTCTCCTTCGGGTTGAATGGGATTTGCCGCGCGTCTCCGCATGAGCAGATAGGCGGCGGGAATGATGAACATCGACAAGAGCGGCGCGGTGAGCATGCCGCCGACCATCGGCGCTGCGATCCGGCTCATCACCTCCGAACCCGTCCCGGTCCCGACGAGGATCGGGAACAAGCCGGCGAGGATGACTGCGACGGTCATCGCCTTGGGCCGCACGCGCAGCAGCGCACCGTCACGGACCGCGGCCTTGATGTCGCCGTCGTCGCGGGCGGCGAGCGCCTGCTTGAGATAGATAAGCATCACGACCCCGAACTCGGCGGCGACGCCGGCGAGCGCGATGAACCCGACCGCGCTCGCGACCGACTGGTTATAGCCGAGCAGATAGAGCAGCCACAGGCCGCCGGTGAGCGCGAAGGGCAAGCTTGCCATAATGAGTAAAGCCTCGTCCCAGCGGCGGAAGGTGAGATAGAGCAGGACTAAGATGATCGCGAGCGTGACCGGCACCACGATCTTCATCCGTTCGGTCGCGCGGACGAGGAACTCGAACTGTCCGGTGTAGGAGACGCTCACGCTGGGGGGCAGCTTGACGTCGCGCGCGATCACCTGCTGAATGTCCTGCACCAGCCCCTGCAGGTCGCGGCCGCGGCTGTCGACATAGATCCAGGTCACCGGACGTCCATTCTCGCTGCGCAGCATCGGCGGGCCGTCGCTCACCTTCACGCTGGTGACGGTGCCGAGCGTGATTTGCTGGCGCGACGGCGTCAGGATCGGCAGGCTAGCGAGTTCGCCGATACTGTCGCGCAGCTCGCGAGGATAGCGGACGCTGATCGGGTAGCGCGCGAGCCCCTCGACCGTCTGGCCGATCGTCTCGCCGCCGATCGCGCCGGAGACGATGGACTGCACGTCGGCGACATTGAGGCCGTAGCGCGCCGCCGCGGCGCGATCGATGTCGACGTCGATATAGCGCCCGCCGGTCAGCCGTTCGGCCAGCGCCGAGGCGACGCCGGGCACGGTCTTGACGACCGTTTCGATGCGTTTGGCGGTCTGGTCGATCGCCGCCAGATCCGATCCCGCGACCTTGATACCTACCGGGCTCTTGATCCCGGTCGCGAGCATATCGATGCGGTTGCGGATCGGGGGAATCCAGAAATTGGCGAGCCCCGGAACGCGGACCCGCGCATCGAGTTCCTCGACCAGCTTTTCCTCGGTCATGCCGGGACGCCATTGCTCTTTCGGTTTGAAGCGGATCGTCGTTTCGAACATCTCTAGGGGCGCCGGGTCGGTCGCGGTGTCGGCGCGCCCTGCCTTGCCGAACACGCTCTCGACCTCGGGCACCGTCTTGATCAGCCGATCGGTTTGCTGGAGCAGGCTCGACGCGCGCGCCGCTGAAATGCCGGGAAGCGCCGAGGGCATGTAGAGGAGGTCGCCTTCGCGCATCTGCGGCATGAACTCGCCGCCGATCTGGGTCATCGGCCACAGGCTGGTGGCGAAGACGAGGCCGGCGATCGCGAGCGCCTTTTTGGGGCGGGCCAGCACCCAGTCGAGTGCCGGCCGATAGGCGCGGGTCAGCCAGCGATTGATCGGATTGGCCTGTTCGGCGGGAATCCGGCCGCGGATCAGCCAGCCCATGAGTACCGGAACCAGCGTGATCGAGAGTATCGACGCCGCGGCCATCGCATAGGTTTTGGTGAAGGCGAGCGGCGCGAAGAGCCGCCCTTCCTGGCCCTCGAGCGTGAAGATCGGGATGAAAGAGAAGGTGATGATGAGAAGGCTGAGGAAGAGCGCCGGCCCAACTTCGGCGGCGGCGTCGGTGATCACGCGCCAGCGCTCGGCGGCCTTCAATTCCTTGCCCGGATCATCGCGCTCCCAATTTTCGAGATGCTTGTGGGCATTTTCGATCATCACCACCGCCGCGTCGACCATCGCGCCGACCGCGATCGCGATGCCGCCCAAGGACAATATATTGGCGTTAAGCCCCTGCAGCCGCATGACGATGAAGGCGATGAGGATGCCGAGCGGCAGCGTCAGGATGGCCACCAGCGCCGAGCGCGCGTGCCAGAGGAAGAGCGCGCAGACGAGCCCGACAATGATGAACTCCTCGACGAGCTTCGAGGTGAGATTGTCGACCGCGCGGTCGATCAGCCCCGAACGGTCATAGGTGGTGACGATCTCGACGCCGGGTGGCAGACTGCGCTTGAGCTCGGCGAGCTTGGTGCGGACGCCGTCGATAACCTCGCGGGCATTCTTGCCCTCTCGCATGACGATGACGCCGCCCGCGACCTCACCCTCGCCGTTGAGTTCGGCAATGCCGCGCCTTGCGTCAGGGCCGATCTGGACCGTTGCGACGTCGCCCACCGTAACCGGAATGCCGCCGCTTGCAGTGCGGAGAGGAACCGCGCGAAAGTCGTCGAGCGACTTCAGATAGCCGCTCGCGCGGACGATATATTCGGCTTCGGCGAGTTCGAGGCTGCCGCCGCCGCTTTCCTGGTTGGCGCGCTTGAGGGCGTCTGCCACCTCCGGCGCGGTCACCCCGAAGGCGGCGAGCTTCTGCGGATCGACGATGATCTGATATTGGCGCACCATGCCGCCGATGCTCGCGACCTCGGCGACGCCGGGGACCGATTTGAGTTCGAAGCGGAGGAACCAGTCCTGCAGGCTGCGCAGTTCGGCGAGATCGTGGCGGCCGCTCTTGTCGACCAGCGCATATTCATAGATCCAGCCGACCCCGGTTGCGTCGGGGCCGAGGCTCGCGCGTGCGCCCTCGGGGAGGCGGCTTTGCACCTGGCTCAGATATTCGAGGACGCGGCTGCGCGCCCAATAGGGATCGGTGCCGTCGTCGAATAGCACATAGACGAAGCTGTCGCCGACGAAGCTATAGCCGCGCACGACGCGCGCTCCGGGCACGGAGAGCATCGTCGTCGTGATCGGATAGGTGACCTGATCCTCGACGATCCGCGGTGCCTGGCCCGCATAAGTGGTGCGGATGATGACTTGAACGTCCGAGAGATCAGGCAGGGCATCGACCGGCGTCGTGCGGACCGCAGCGATCCCGAGCAGCGTCAGGATCAGTGCCGCCGCGACGACAAGGCCGCGCGCCGCGACCGAGGCGCGAATGATCTTCGCGATCATTGCGCAGGCTCCAGCGGGCGCACGGTGAGACCGGTCAGGCTCGCTTCGGAATCGAGCAGGAACTGACCCGACGCGACGACCTTCTCGCCGGGTGCGAGCCCCCGCAATATCTCGGTCTTGCCGCCGCCTTCGCGCCCAGCGACCACTTCGGCAGGATGATAGCGACCGTCGCCCTTCTCGAGCATCACGATGCTGCGCGTGCCGGTGCGGATCACCGCTTCGCTCGGCACCAGCAGCGCCGGTTTGGCATCGCCGCCGAGCGCTACCGCCGCGAACATTCCGGGGCGGAGACGCCCGCCGCGATTGGCGAGTTCAATGCGCACCGTCAGAGTCCGACTGTCGGCGGTCGTCGTCGGCAGGATCGCCACGACCCTGCCGGCGAAGCTCTCGCCGGGAAAGGCGGTAAGGGTCGCCGTCGCCCGCTGGCCGATGTTGACCAACCCGGCCTGCGCTTCGGGTAGCGCCGCGTTGAGCCATACCGTGCCGAGCCCCGAAATTTCGGCGAGCGTCTGCCCCGTGGCGAGCGTGACGCCCGCGCGCGCATTAAGTGTCTGGACGACGCCGCCGATCGGCGCGCGTACCGTCAGCCTGCCGCCGGTTCGTCCGGTCCGGTCGACCTCGGCAATCACCCCTTCGGGCATGCCCATCAGCCGCAGCCGCTGGCGTGCCGCTGAAGTGAGGTCGGGGCGTCCGAGTTTCTTGACGCTCAGATATTCGGTCTGGGCGCCGCCCCATTCGGGCAATTGCAGGTCGGCGATCGGCGTGCCGGCGCCGATGACGTCGCCGGGCGCGAGGCGATAGACGCGCTCGACGAAGCCGCCCGAGCGCGCCTGGACGATGGCGACGTCGCGCTGGTTGAAATCCACACTGCCATTGACGTCGAAGGTCGCCGCCAGACTGCCCATTTCGGCCGCGACGACGCGTATTCCGAGGCTCTGCCTCGCGGCCGGATCGACCGTGATGCCGGGGCCGGTGCCAGAACCGCCAGCCTCATCGGCATATTTAGGCTCGAGCTGCATATCCATGAAGGGCGACTTGCCGGGCTTGTCGAACTTCTGGTTCGGAAACATCGGGTCGTAATAATAGAGGATCTTGCGGCTGTCGGCGGGGGTTCCCCCCGGCGCATGGCTGTCCCCGCGCTGTCCCAGCCAATAGCCGCCGCCGCCCGCGATCAGCACCGCGGCCAGGATAGCGGCGCGCCACCGCGCCGCTGACGTCGCATCGGTCATCGCCCTGTCTCCCCATAAATGTAATTGATCCGGATCGCGTCGCGCGCGACCTCGGCTTCGCGCGCCAGCGCATCGACTTCGGCCTCCACCAGCGCGAGCGTCGACAGCAGCGCTGTCCCGAGGTCGAGCTTCCCGGCGGCGTAACTGGCGAGGTCGAGTTCAGCGCGCTTCTTGGCGAGCGGGACCAGCCGCGACCGTGCATTGCCAAGCTGCTCATGATGCATGCGATGGTCGGCGAGATCGGCATCGAGCGCCGCCGTGATGTCGCGCTTCGCGGCCTCGCGGTCGAGGCGCGCACGCGTCGCTTCGCTGGCTCGCGCCGCGATTTTCGGGTCCTGCCGCTTCTTCGAGAAGAAGGGCAGGTCGATGGTGACGCCGAGCGTGACGAGGTCGCCATAATTGGGCTCGCGACGTCCATAGGCCGCATTGACGCTCCAGTCGGGGCGCTTGTCGGCGCGCGCAAGACCCGTTTCGGCGTCGGCCGCCAACGTGCGGGCATCGAGCGCGCGCAGCCGCGGCAAGGCGTCGATGCCGGCGCGGAGCGTCGCCTCGTCGACCGTCGGCGGCGGCGGGTCACCCGCCGTGTCGGCGACGGGGTCGCCGGTGAAACGCGCGAGCTGTGCGCGGGCGCGGGCGATCTCGGCGGCGAGCGCGCTGCGGCGGTCGTTGATCGCGGCGCGAAGCTGATCGGGCTCCAGCGCTTGCGCCGGGCGCGCCGCGCCGCTCGCTAGTCGCGCCGTCACCGTTGCTTGCAAATCCCCGAGACCGGCGTCGAGCAGGTCGAGTTCCTTCAGCCGCTTCTTGGCATAGAAGAGATCGACCCAGGCAAGCGCAGTCGCGAGCCGGACGTCCTGCGCGGTAACTGCCTCGTCGGCGCGGGCGATTCCGATATCGGCCTGCGCGCGCGTCGCGCGTGCGCGTCGCTTGGCGGGGTTCGGGAAATCCTGGCTGACGCCGATGACCTGCATCGTGAAATCGTCGCGATTGAACCGGCCCGCATCGGGACCGGTTACCGGGAAATCCTGGATGGCGAGATTGAGCTTCGGGTCGGGAAGCCGGTCGGCGGCGATTGCCGCCGACCGCGCGGCATCGAGCCCGGCTTCTCGGGCTTGTAATTCGGGCGCTCGCGTTTCCGCCAGCCGAAGCGCATCATCGAGCGACATCGGTTCGGCGTGCAGGGCCGTGGGCAGCGCAAGCACGGCTGCCGCAAAGAAAAGGCGCATGATTTCCCCCTTTTTGGATCGGGCGAGGCCATCCCCGGCGCATAGGCGCCGGGGATGGAGATATTACGCCGCGGGGTGCGCCATGTGGCCGCCGGTCATTTTTTTCATGCAATCGGCCGGATCGGCCTTCATCATGTCGCAGTCGCAGTTGGCCATCTGGGCGGACTTGTCCTTCACCCAGACGCGGACCCGCGAGGTGGTATTGGACTTGTTCGGCCCCGGCACCTGGCGGGTCTGCCATTCATAATGGCCCCCCGGCGCTTCCTGTGCGAAAACGGGAGCGGCAAGCGTTGCGGCCGCGAGTGCGGCAAGAGCAAAAATAGGTTTCATGTCGAATTCCTCGGTTGAAAAGCTAGGAAAGGCGCGCCGGAAGCGCGGTTCGCCTTTTGCAATTCAGCCGAGGGATAGAGGTGGATCGGGTTCGGGGCCGAATGTTCTGCCAGCGAGCCGCCGGACAGGAAGCGGATCGAGCAAGCCTGGGACATGCGCTTTCGTTTCGAGCGGCATAGCCGGCGATACGACGGCGGGCGGAAGCGCGCAGCCCATCTTGGCAATGCAGTCGAGCGTGAGACCTTGGCAGGGCCTCTTGTCCTGCGACTTGTCGATGCCCATCATCTCCGCGCATTCGTCGCTCATTGCGGACGCGGTGATGGCCGTGTCGGGCATCGGCATCGCTGAAGCGAACGCCGCTTCCTGGGCCAAGAGACCCAGCAAGGCTCCGAGAAGGAGCAGGAGCGAGAAGCGGCGCTTCATGACGAAAGCATGATCCTTGGCGCATTCCGTGTCAACTTCATTCTGGCAAGCCGGACAAATCGGAGAGCCCAATTCCATCGGTCAAACGTTCTCTGTACCATTTTTTGAGGGATGGGGCGTTCTGGTGCGTAATCAATCTCAGTAGGGGATGTTGGGTGTTTGAACCCGGAAGCCGTAAACAGCGGTTTCCGGGCATGCATGTTTTTGTCCTCGACTTCCCCGAAACTCATTTGAGCTGCGCGACGGCGCAGTTCTTCGAAACAGGGGAAGCGTAGTGAACAATCTATACTGTTGCTCGTTAAAGAAGCGCACAATGCAGCGAACTTCGCTCGCGGCGATTGCGATGGCGTTCGCAATGCCTGTGCAGGCTCAGGAAGCCCAGTCGGAAGGCCTCGCGGAGATCATCGTAACGGCCGAGAAGCGCGAGGAAAATTTGCAGTCTGTTCCCGTCTCGGTCACAGCGATGACCGGCGAGGCGCTTACGGCAACGGGCATATCCAACGTCGAAGACCTGCAATTTTTCGTGCCGGGCGTGTCGATCACCAACGATTCCATGGCGATCATCAATATTCGTGGAATCGGCACCTCCGCGTTCGGCGTTGCGACCGATCCCAGCACGACGGTCCATTACGACGGTGTCTACATCTCGCGTCCGACGACGAGCTATCAGGATTTGTTCGACGTTGAACGCATCGAGGTTCTGCGCGGTCCGCAGGGCGTTCTCTTCGGTCGCAACTCCGCCGGCGGCACGCTCAACATCATCTCCAAGATGCCAACGGAGGATTTGACCGGCGCGCTGGGGCTCACAGTCGGAAATTATGAGAAGCGCTCGCTTAGTGGCACGATTTCGGGGCCGCTCGGAGCGGGCGTCCGAGGCCGTCTCACCTTGCTTGCCAACCAGCGTGACGGCATCTACCGCGACATCGTTTCGGGACGGCGATACCAGAATGAAGACAATCTCGCCGGACGACTGACGCTTGCGATCGACGCTAGCGACCGTCTTGAGATCGTGCTGCGGGCGGATGCCAGCCGCGATCGCGAGACTGGCGCACGGTCTGTCCGGCCCTTTTATCCGCAAGGCTTCATCGATGCGGGGGCGACGATCCCGGCCAATGACAAAGAAGCCGCGCTCGACCGCCTGCCGCGTTACGACGTCGATGCTTGGGGCGTGTCCTCGACGATGAACTGGGATGGTGGTCCGGTCACGATCCGCTCGATCACTGCGCTGCGCAAGAGCAAGGTCGTCCAGGCGCTCGATGTCGACTCGACCGACCGCTTCCTCCGCGATATCGAGTTTTTCGAACGCTCTCGCAGCTTCACGCAGGAGTTCCAACTGCTCAACAATGATGCAGACAAGCTGCGCTGGATCGTCGGAGCCTTCTATCTCAACGAAAAGGGCAATGACGAAATACGGATCATCGAACCGGGCCGTCGGCTCGCGATCCCGGAAAACAATACGACGAACGCTTTCGCGCTTTTCGGTCAAGCGAGCTACGAACTCATCGAGCGCCTCCGTTTGACCGGGGGGCTCCGTTATTCCTACGAGAAGAAGGATTTCGCATATCGGGTCTTGCTGAACGGAAACCAGGTCGATGCCGGCCAGCCCAGATCATCCTGGACCGCCTGGACTCCGAAAATCGGGATCGATTACGACGTTGCCGACGACGTCATGGTTTATGCGTCGGCAACCCGCGGGTTCAAATCGGGCGGATTCCAGCTGGGCGACGGGCGGCCCTTCCTCCCGGAATATATTTGGAGCTACGAAGTCGGCCTGAAATCGACGCTCCTCGATCGTCGGCTTCGAGCAAATGTTTCGGCCTTCTACTATGATTACACCAATCTTCAGGTGGTTGAGTATAACAATGGCGTTGCCAGTACCACCAACGCCGGCAAGGCGACGATCAAGGGGGTCGAGGCGGAACTGATGGCGCGGCCGTTCGATCGTCTGACGCTCACATCGACGATCGCTTATCTCGATGCTCGCTACGATGTCTATTTTGACGATGCCGGTGCAAGCCTCAAAGGCAAGCGGCTGCCCAACGCGCCCAAGTGGAACATCACTCTCGGCGGAGAATATAAGGCGTCCCTGGGCGGCGGAATGCTGACATTGCGGACCGACATCTCTTGGCGCGACAGCGTCTTTTTCAAGCCCAGCAACAATCCGCTCTTTTCCGGAAACGCCACGACTCTCGTCAACGGCCGTATCGCTTGGCAGCCAGCTAGCGAAGCGTGGGAAATTGCACTTTATGGCCGAAATCTGACCGACGAGCGATATGTGAGCTATAGTACGATCGGGACGGACGCCACCGGTGTCTCGAATCCGACCCTTCCGCTCTACATCTACGGCGAGCCGCGTCAGTACGGGCTGCAGCTGCGCTATTTCTTCTGAGGTTCCTCGTCTCGCGAGGTTCCCCGGCGGCTCCCCTACGGTCGTCGGTCCTCCCGGGCGCTAGCGCGCCCGGGAGGAATACCTCGCCTGAACGCAGGTCATGATACGTTCTCGTTCCACAGGGCGCCGTCGCGTGAACGGGTTGACTCACGCCGACAAGGGTCGGCGATATGCAATTGTCGATGAGGTCAGTGCCCTGCGTGTTCGCCCGCCTCGCTTGTTTCCTGACTCGCGGCCTTGGCCTCTGTCATGCCCTTCATCATCGCGTCATGGTCCATTGGCACATTCTGCGTCATTGCCTGATACTGAGCCGGCGACAGGCTTGGAAGTTGCCGGATGAACGCGACCATATCCCAGATAAGACGATCATCGTGCGTTTTTCCCCACGCCGGCATGGCGGTCATCTTGATTCCATGCTTGATGATCCAGAATTGCTCCGAGGCAGAACGATCCGAACCTTTGAACAAGATGGGCGCTTGCGGATACAGCCCCTGACTCATTTCGGTTTTTTCCATTCCGGGCGCCAGATGGCAGCCGCTGCACATCTCCGTGTATAGTCCGGCGCCCGATGCGATCCGCGCCGGAGCCGCCAAATCCGCCGGCACCGCGATCGATCCGGACCGGGCTGCGATGGATTGCTCCCTGAATGTTTCGATGACGCTGTAAGTCAGTCGGCTATGAGGTGCATCGGCCGCTATATTGTACAGGCCGAGATAGACGGTGATTGCTCCAGCGCCAGCTATGACGGCAACGGCCAGGAGCGTGAACGCCAAGCTAGGCATGTGCTTCCGGAAATCGAAGTTTCGAAAACGCTCCATCGTCTATCTCCCTCAAAACAAGCGTCGAGCTGTGAAGCCGAACGCGATGCAAAGGCTGTTCAACAGATGATACGCACCGCAACAGGTTTTCCCTTGTCGCAAAGGAGACAGGTGGTTTGCGTACTTGCCGCGTCGAGGTAATTCCGGGCGCCCCTTACTCGATCGGACTTATGCGTTTCGTTCAGGCGCGGGCTCGGCGAGGCCTCAGGGCCCGCCCGGGCCCGCGAGCCTCGGGGGCGAGCCCTTTCTTCACGCGATCAGGCGCCGCCCGCCGGCCGCACCTTGGGCTTGCGTGAGGAACTGTGCAGATTGACGATCTGCCACTTTCCGTTTTCCCATTTAAGGACGCTCGTTGCGACGCCGTCCCGCTCGATTGTTTCGCCGCTCGCGAGTACGATCGAGAAGCTATAGGTCTCGGTCGCGATCGCTACATCGCCTTCGCCCCGAACCGATATCTTGTAGTTGCGGAAGGCAAAGGATCTGAACTCCTTGAGTTCGGGACCGAGGTGATGGTCGCGATAGTGGGCGAAATTCCCTTCGACGCCGCCCGACTCGAATATCTGGGCGTCTGGCGAAAAGAGTGCCTCGACGCCGGTCAGGTCCCGCTTTTCCATCGCTGATTTATACTGCGCGAGCGCTGCCGCCGCGCCCTGATAATCCACAGGCTCGGTCGCCTGAGCCGGGACGGCCACCAGCATGGCCAATGTGATTGCTGTAATCGTCAGTCGTCTCATATCATTTCCCCTTATTGCGTCCGAACTTCTCCGGTGGTTTCGATCAGATTCTGGCAAAGCGCAGCCGCAACGAATTGGCGATGACGCTGACGGACGAGAGTGCCATCGCAGCGGCGGCAATGACCGGCGAGAGCAATAGTCCGAAGACCGGATAGAGCACGCCCGCAGCGACCGGAATCCCGGCGACATTATAGGCGAAAGCGAAGAAGAGATTCTGGCGGATGTTCGCCATCGTCGCATGGCTGAGATGCCGCGCCCGCACGATGCCCAGAAGGTCGCCGCGCAGCAGCGTCACACCCGCGCTTTCGATGGCGACATCGGTTCCCGAGCCCATCGCGATGCCGACGTCAGCGGCGGCGAGCGCGGGGGCGTCGTTGACCCCGTCGCCGGCCATCGCGACGATCCGGCCCTCTTCGCGCAGCCGCTGCACGACCGCACTCTTCTGGTCGGGGAGGACGTCGGCCTCAACGTCGTCGATGCCGAGGCGCCGCGCGATCGCCTCGGCGGTGACGCGATTGTCGCCGGTGAGCATGATGACCTTGATTCCGGCCTCGCGCAGCGCCGCGAGCGCGTCGCCCGTCGTTTCCTTGACGGGGTCGGCGATGGCGATGACCCCGGCCGCCTTGCCATTGACCGCGATGTAGATCGCCGTCGCGCCGTCTGTGCGAAGGCGGTCGGCTGCCTCGGTGAGCGCGCCCAGATCGACGTCATATTCTTCAAGAAAGCTCGCATTGCCGAGGACTATCGCCTTGTCGTCGACGACCCCGACGATACCCTTGCCGACCGGCTGGTCGACCCCCGATGGCTCGACCAGCGCGAGGCCCCGGTCCTCGGCGGCCTTGACGATCGCGGCCGCCAATGGATGTTCGCTGCTGCGCTCGAGGCTCGCGGCAATCCGGAGCAGATCCTGCTCTTCGAAGCCTTCGGCGACTTCGATGGCGACGACCGAGGGCCTGCCTTCGGTCAGCGTCCCGGTCTTGTCGACGACGAGGGTGTCGACCTTCTCCATCCGTTCAAGCGCCTCGGCATTTTTGATCAGCACGCCGGCTTCGGCGCCACGCCCCACGCCGACCATGATCGACATCGGCGTCGCGAGGCCGAGCGCGCAGGGGCAGGCGATGATGAGCACCGAGACGGCGGCGATAAGGCCGTAGGCCATGGCGGGCGCGGGGCCGAGAAGCGACCAGACAATGAAAGCGACGATGGCGACGACGATGACGCCGGGCACGAACCAGCCCGAAACGGTATCGGCGAGACGCTGGATCGGCGCCCGGCTGCGCTGCGCGTCGGCGACCATTTGTACGATCCGCGCGAGCATCGTGTCGCGCCCGACCTTCTCGCTGCGCATGAGCAGGCCGCCCGTCTGGTTGATCGTCCCGCCGATCAGCGCCGCGCCGGCCGCCTTGGTGACCGGCATCGATTCGCCCGTAACCATCGATTCGTCGACTGTGCCGCGGCCTTCTACGACGATGCCATCGACGGGGACTTTTTCGCCCGGACGGATGCGCAGCATGTCGCCGACCGCGACTTCCTCGAGCGCTACCTCCTCGTCGCTTCCATCGCTGCGGACGCGCCGGGCGAGCTTCGGTGTCAGGTCAAGGAGCGCGCGGATCGCGCCGCTCGTCGTTTCGCGGGCCCTGAGTTCGAGCACCTGCCCGAGTAGCACCAGGACCGTGATGACTGCGGCGGCCTCGAAATAGACCGCGACCGAACCATCGGCGGCGCGGAAGGCTGCCGGGAAGATTTGCGGGAGAATCGTCGCCATCATGCTGTAGCCCCAGGCAACGCCCGTCCCCATCGCTATGAGGGTGAACATGTTGAGGCTCTTGTTGCGGATCGAGAGCCAGGCGCGCTCGAAGAAGGGCCAGCCAGCCCATAGCACGACGGGGGTCGCGAGCAGCATCTGGATCCAGTTGTTCGTCTGGCGGCCGACATATTGGTGGAGGCCCGTCAGATGGCCGCCCATTTCGAGCGCAACCACCGGGAGGGCGAGAAGGAGCCCGATCCAGAAGCGCCGCCGCATATCGCGATATTCTTCGCTGGGGCCGTCCGATGCTGTCGGCATGACGGGCTCGAGTGCCATGCCGCAGATCGGGCAGCTTCCGGGGCCGGCGCGCTGGATTTCGGGATGCATCGGGCAGGTCCAGATGGCGCCTTCGGGTGCATCGGCTGCGGCCGGCTCGCTTTTTGCGGCATAAAGATCGGGATCGGCCTCGAATTTGGCGAGGCAGCCTGCGCTGCAGAAATAGTGATGCTTGCCGCTATGCGTCGCGGTGTGAGGTGTGGTGGCCGGATCGACCGTCATGCCGCAGACGGGATCGGTCGTGCTCCCGCTGCCTTTTTCTGCGCTCTGATGATCGTGCATCGCCGCCGCTCCCGTATGTGTCGGATGCCCGCCTCGCGGCGGGGCGGTCCAAACGCCACCGGTCGAGTTCGCCGCTGGCGTCGTTCCTGGCGGTTCCAGAATGGAGCCGCTTCTATCGATACGCAAGAAAGGCGATTATCCCTTGGATTTTCTTTGCCCTGTGCCGTCAGGTCCCGGGCTTTCGGGCCTCGATGATCGCGATCGCACCGGTTGGCGTGCGGAACGTCTCAAGTTCGCGAACATCGCAAAAGCCTGCCTCTCTCATCAGCACCGGGAGCAATCCATCGGCGTTGGGTTGGGTGTCCTGGACGCCGTCGAGCTGCTGGATCGTCAGGCGGAACAGCAACCGCATGAGGCGGCTGCGCTGTTCTCCATAGTCGGCGACATAGAGTTTGCCGCCCGGCGCGAGCACCTGCCGGGCCTCGCGTAGCAGACGTGCCTTTTCCTCAAGCCCGACCTGATGAAGGACGAGGCAGATCGCAATCTTGGAAGGCGAGGGCCAGTCATCGATCGCCGAAGCCGCGAAAAAGCCAACTCGAAACTCCGGCGGTGGAACAATCTGCGCGGTCTTCGTTCGGGCAATTCGCATCGCGGCCTCGTCGGGGTCGAAACCAAGATAGCGGACGTCCCGGCTATGGCGAGCGATCGCCAGCGCGAGATTTCCCGTACCCGAGCCGATATCGAGAATGACGTCACCCTCGCCGAGCGCCATATGGCGAACGAGACGGTCGCGCCACACGCGCTCGCGCGTCGTCACCGCGACGCCGAAATCATAAAAGGGCGTCAGGAAGTGATATCCTGCCGCTGGCGTGTAGGATCTTGCTACGGGTTTCGGGTCGGGCATGGCCGTCTCCTTTCGACGCTTTGGCTTGCCGCCGGATTGCGACCGCACTCGCCGGTCTCGAGGAGACGCTTAGGGGCAAGCAGGCGCGGCGGTCTTGAATGTTTCGCCGGAGCGACGCGGTGCGAGGCGCATCCGGCTCAGGACACGATTTCGAACGCGAAGGCGCTAAGGCCAGCCGAAGGCGTCACGCCTAGCCATTGAGCGCAGCGGCGCGTGAAGTGCGACTGATCGGCGAAGCCTCCCGCCGCCGCGGCGTCGGCGAGACCTCCGCCGCCGACCAGCGCCCGCACGGCGCGTTGAAGCTGGAGCCACTGCAGCAATTTGGCCGGAGGCACGCCGAAGTCGCGGCAGACGATTTCGCGAAGGCGCGAGGGCGAGAGGCAGGCGACGTCGGCCAATGCGCGCGCGGTCGACAAATCACTAGGGGCCGCGAGCGCCTCGGACAGGCGTGCATCCACCGGACGCACCTGCGACCGGTCGAGATAGTCGGACGCCCAGCGCTTCGCGTCCGCGCCGCTAGCGATATCGCATAGTCCGGCCGTCTCTACTGGTGTCAACAGGACGGGCGCCGATCCGGCGGACAGCCGCGCGTCGGCACGAAAAAGCGGGTCGAGATAAAATGATCGCACGAGGGCACCCGGCGGTCCCAGGCGGTGCCGGACATGCGATGCGATGGCAATGGCGTGTCCGGCAGGGACTATCATGTCGGCATCACCGGAAATTTCGAGGTCTCGTTCGACGGCGAGGCTGATCTGATGCGCCACATGGCTATGAGGACGGCTGCTCCCGATGCGTGCGTCAATCAACGCCCAGCCGGCCCCGAGCATGATCGAACCGGACCATGAGACGGTGCTGGCGGTCAAACCGGATCGACGGCGACGAAGGGTTCGAGCGTGCCGAACCAGGCGACCAGCGCGAGTATGGCGAGCGCGGCCGACGCTTCGATGACCAAGCTTCTGCGCATGGCTGCGATCGCGAGGTCGGGGTCGGCGGCGACATTGTCGGTATTGGTCTCCGGGACGGCGGCCGCGAGCGCCGGGGTCAGCTGCCAGCGGTTCGCCGCCGCGAGCGCTAACATCAGTCCGAACAGCGCAAGCTTGGCGAGGAGCAATTGTCCATAGGGCGAGCCGAGGGAGCGGCCGAGATTCTCGGCGCCGACGATCATCTGGCTGTTGACGAGGCCGGTGGCGGCGATGACGAGGACGCAGATCGTACCGACGCGCGAGAATTGATCGAGACTCCGCGACGCAATTTGGAGTCCCCCCGGCCATTCGCGGAGGCGCTGGGGCGAGATCAGCATAAGAAAGGCGCCGATTGCGCCGATCCAGACCGCCGCTGCGATCAGGTGCAATATGTCGCTGGCCCGATGCAGGGTGCCCGCCGCGCCCTCGGTCGCGCCCGCATGGCCCGACCAGACCAATGTCGCGACGGCGACCGAGCCGGCAAGAGTGAGTATGGCGGCTGCGATTGTCGGCCGGCGCGTCATCCAGACTGCCGCCGCCAACGCAACGAGCAGCGCGGCGCTCCGGTAGATCCAGGCCATGCCGACCTCGGTTTCGCGAACCAGATCCCAAAAGGGTTGGAACTCCAGGGAGAGGATGCCCACGCCCTGCATCGAGGCCGCGAGCACGCCCATTCCGAGGCTGGAGACGAGCAGCCCGATGGCGCAGAGCCATCGCTCTGCGCGCCAGATCGAGGCCATCATCGACTGCGGCGCAAGGCGTTCGCTCCGTGTCAGCGCAAAAAGCGGGAACGCAGCAAGGCCGGCGATGAGCATCAGGTCCGCATAAAGTGCGAACCTGATGCCGATCAGAACGGGGTCCCCCACCGTCTTTTACTTTACGGTGAAGCTGAATTCGCTGCCCATGCGGTGGGTATCAGCGCCCGCCGCCGACCATGTGACCTTGTAGGTTCCGGCTGTCAGCGGCCGCTTGAGCATCAGCATCGCCGACTTGCCCTCTTTGCCCATCATCGACGAGTAAGGCACCTTCATCGGGGCATGATTGGCCATGCCGGGCATGCCGGTCATGACCAGCTCGGTCTTGAGGGTCGAGGCGACGATCTTTTCGTTGAACTGAAGATTGACCGACGTGACCTTCGAAACGGTCGAATTGGCGGCGGGCGTCGAGCTGACGAGCTTGGTGTGCGCGCTTGCCGTGGCCGGCATGAGAAGCAGAGCGAAAGCCGCCGCTGCAGAGGGGAGAAGAGACTTGAACATGAACACCTCCAAATGCGTGTCTGTCCTGCTAATACGCAGGATATCGGCATGGCCCTCAAATATTCCGGAATAATATTCTGGTGTGAGGGGTGAGGCGCTTCGGCGCGTATGTACAATGATGGAAAGGTTTGAAGAGACGATCGATGGATAAGGAGCTTCGCATTTTGAACAGGATCGATCTGCCCGCAGCGCTCGATGCGCTCGATGATCGCATCATGGGCGCATTGGCGATCCGCCGGCGCGAAGCGGTAGCGATGCGCCGCCTGATGGCGCTCGCGGCCTTTGTCTCGCTCGGCGGCGGTGTCTTTGCGGGGAGTGCGATTTCCCAGCCGGCGGTCGCGGCAAGCCCCCTGACCCCATTCGGCCCGCCTAGCGCATTGGTGCCTTCCACCTTGCTGGATGTACAGTAGCGATGCCGTCGCGCCGTCTTCTTCTCTTGGGGCTCATTGCCTTCGCCGCGGCGATTGCCGGCGTGTTCATCGGCCGTCTGGTGGCCGATGCGCCCAAAGCCAGCGAAACCGAACTTCATGCGCTTCTCCACGGCCAACTCGACCTGACCCCGGAGCAGGAAAAGAAACTCGAGCGGATCGAAGCCGACTTCGCCGGTCGCCGCCAGGCGCTCGAACTCGAGATGCGCGCCGCCAATGTCCGGCTCGCGCAGGCGATCGAAGCCGAGCATGGCTATGGACCGCGCGTCACCGAGGCGATCGACGAGACGCATGAGGTGATGGGGACATTGCAGAAGGAAACGCTCCAGCATCTCTTCGTGATGCGCGGGGTTCTCAACCCCGATCAAGCGGAAATGTTCGACAAGAGCGTGGTCAAGGCGCTGACCGCCGATGCGCGGTGAGCGCCGATCTATCGCAATGTAGCGACCAGGATCTGGCGGCCTTTGCGCGCGCGCACCGCGAAGACGCCTATCGCGAGTTGCTGCGCCGTTACAAAACGGGCGTCTACCGGCTCATCGTAAAGCAGATCGGCGATGCCGACGAGGCGATGGATCTGACGCAAGAGACGTTCGTCTCCGGCTTTTCGGCGCTCGATCGCTATGATGGCGAACGCCCCTTCCGCACATGGATCGCCCGTATCGCGCTCAACAAATGTCGCGACTGGGCACGACGGCGAAAGGTGGGCGCCTTTTTCTCCCGCGCGCTCCCGCTCGAAAATGCGCATCACGTAGCAAGCGATGGTCCTGGGCCCGATTCCGCGGCGACCGACAGGCGAGAGCTCGCCAAGGTTCGCGGGGCGATCGATCAGCTGCCGCAGAATTTGCGCGAAGTGTTGCTCCTCCGCGGTGTCGACGAGGTCAGCCAGGCCGAAACAGCGGTCATTTTGCGCGTCAGCGAGAAAACAGTCGAAACGCGCCTCTATCGAGCGCGGACCAGGCTCCGGGAATTGCTCGCGGGAACATCTGCGAGCGCCGAGGGTTGAGGGTTCGACCGCTCGTTCAGGCGGCATCTCCTCATCGTCCGGCATTTTTATTGAGGGGCAGCCGTGCCGCCTGCGTATAGCTTTAGGAACAGTCAGTAACGGTCGGAAAGAATATGCAGATGGAAAGGCGTCGGTTCGTCAGTGGAGCTTTGGGTGGAGGGGCTGCTGCGGCGATGGCCGCATGGTTCCCGGCCTGGGCCCAGTCGGTGTCGTCCGGCATCACCGCGCCGCTTCCGACCGTATCCGGCAATGACATAACGCTGCGCATCGCCCGGCAGACGATGCGGATCGACGGCAAGGTCAGCCGCGCGATCGGGATCAACGGCACCGTGCCCGCGCCGCTCGTCCGTCTAAAGGAAGGGCAGACAGCGCGCCTGACCGTCGTCAACGATCTCGACGAGGACAGCTCGATCCACTGGCACGGGCTGATCCTGCCGTTCCAGATGGACGGCGTGCCCGGCGTCAGCTTCCCCGGCATCAAGCCGCGCTCGAAGTTTGTCTATGAATTCCCGGTCGTTCAATCGGGGACTTATTGGTATCACAGCCATTCGGGGCTTCAGGAACAGCTCGGCCATTATGGCCCGATCGTCATCGATCCCGCGGGCGCCGACCCGATCGGCTACGATCGCGAGCATGTCGTCGTCCTGTCCGACCACAGTCAATTGTCGCCCGAGGCGATCTTCCGCAAGCTCAAGGTCAATCCCGGCCATTTCAACATGCAGCGCCAGACGCTGGCGGGCCTGCTCGCCGGCAAGGATCAACCGCTCAAGGAGCGGATCGATTGGGGCAAGATGCGGATGGACCCGACCGACGTCGCCGACGTCAATGGTTCGACCTACACCTTCCTCGTCAACGGCCATGGTCCGCGCGACAACTGGACCGCGCTCTTCAGCCCGGGCGAGCGGGTACGCCTGCGTATCGTCAATGCGTCGGCGATGACGATCTTCAACGTCCGCATCCCGGGCCTCAGGATGACTGTCGTCCAGGCTGACGGGCTCAATGTCGTGCCGACCGAGATCGACGAATTCCAGATCGCGGTTGCCGAAACCTATGACGTCATCGTGACCCCGGTCGAGGACCGTGCTTATACGCTCGTTGCCGAGGCCAATGACCGCTCGGGCATGGGACGCGCGACGCTCGCACCGCGCGCTGGCATGGTCGCCGAGGTGCCGCCGCTCCGCGAACGGCCGCTCGCGACCATGAAGGACATGGGCATGGGCGACATGTCGGGCGGCGCGATGGCGGGTATGGACCATTCGGGCGGCGATATGGGCGCCATGCCCATGCCGGCGAGCGACCCTTCTTGTCCTCCCGAACATGCCAAGATGGGCCATTGTACGCCAGCGGGGGAAAGCGGCGCGATGGCGGGCATGGATCATGGATCTGGCGGAGGCATGCAGCACAGCATGCGCGACTTCAGTGTCGCGCCGCAGGTCAAGCGCGATCCCAGCGTTCAGACGATCTCGCCGATGCCGATGGATCGCATGGGCGAGCCGGGGCAGGGACTGGAGAATGTCGGGCACAAGGTGCTGACCTACCATGACCTTGTCGCGCTCGAGCGCAACCCCGATACCCGCGCCGCCTCGCGCTCGCTCGACATCCATCTGACCGGCAATATGGAACGCTTCATGTGGTCGTTCGACGGCATCAAGATGTCCGACTATCACGAGCCCATCCCCTTCATCGAGGGAGAGCGCGTGCGGATCAACCTCATCAACGATTCGATGATGAGCCACCCCATCCACCTCCACGGCCATTTTTTCGAACTGGTGACGGGCAAGGGCGACCGGTCGCCGCGCAAGCATACGGTGCTTGTCCAGCCGGGCGGCATCGCGAGCTTCGATTTCACCGCCGACGCGCTCGGCGACTGGGCGTTCCATTGCCACCTTCTCTATCACATGCACGCGGGGATGATGCGCGTCGTCAGCGTCCGTCCGAAGGGAGACGGCGAATGACCCGGGTCGCGCTTCTCCTCGCGGGTATCGCCCCGCTGGCCTTTGCTGTGCCCGCCGCGGCGCAGTCGATGGATCATTCGATGCATGGTGCGGCGCCCGCGCCGACACCCGCTCCCTCGCCAACGCCAGCACCCGTAGCGCAGTCCGCGCCCGAAGCGCCCGCCGAAGGGTCGATGGAGCAGATGGACCATGGGAACATGCAGGGCATGGACATGGAACCCGAGGCTTCAAGCTGCCCGCCCGAACATGCGGCGATGGGTCATTGTACGCCTGAGGCGGAAGCTCCAGGCAAGGGCGCTTCGGACATGGGTGCGATGGATCATGGCGCACCGCAGCCGTCCGATCCCGATTGCCCGCCCGAACATGCCAAAATGGGCCATTGCACCCCGAAGGGCGGATCTGCGGACGCGATGGCGGGAATGGAAGGCATGGCGACCACGAGCAGCGCTAGCGGCACCGATTTGCCGCCGGGCGATGCTACCGCGCCTGCGCCTCCCGGCGACTGGTATGCCGATCGCATTTATCCCCAAGCCGAAATGGAGCATTCGCGCCACGACATGATGAAAGAGAATGGTGCGCAGACCATCGCTTTCATCAGCTTCAACCTTGCCGAATATCAGGCGCGCAAGGGCCGCGACGGGTTCCGCTGGGACGGTGAGGCTTGGTACGGCGGCGACATTAACCGGCTGACGATCAAGAGCGAAGGCGAGGGCGTGTTCGGCGAAGGCATCGAGAGCGCCGAGGTACAGGCGCTCTACAGCCGGGCGATCGGACCCTATTTCAACGCGCAGGCGGGTATCAGGCAGGATCTTGGGCCCGGCCCCGACCGCACCTATGCGACGATCGGCTTCGAGGGGCTCGCCCCCTATTGGTTCGAAGTCGAGGGCGCGCTGTTTCTTTCGAACAAGGGTGATCTGCTCGCCCGGCTCGAAGGCTATTACGACCAGCGCATCACCCAGAAACTGATCCTCCAGCCGATGGCGGAGGTCAATTTTGCGCTCCAGGATGTCCCCGAGACCGGCGTTGGTTCGGGGCTTTCGGATTTCGAGCTCGGGCTTCGCCTGCGTTACGAGGTCGTGAAGGAATTCGCGCCTTATGTCGGCGTCGAATGGGCGCGCAAGGTCGGCGATACCGCGCGTTTTGCCCGCGCCGCGGGCGAGGATGCGAGCGGCGTCAGCTTCGTGATGGGGGTGCGGGCCTGGTTCTAGAAGTTTCGCGGGGTGGCGACACGTCGAGGAGAAATGCCGTGAAACCAGCCTATCGCAGCCTCGCGCTGCAGACGATCGTCAGCGGCGTCATCATGTATCTGGTGATGTTCGTCATGATCGACCGCCTCTCGAGCTTCTACAATAATCTCAACATGCTCTACATGACGCTGATGATGGTCTCGCCGATGGTCGTGCTGATGATCGTCGCAATGCCGGGCATGTTCCCGTCGAAACGTCTCAATACGTTCCTGCTGCTGGGATCGGCAGTTGCCTTCTTCGGGAGCTTCGGGCTCATCCGGACACAGACGACGATCGGCGACACGGCCTTCTTGCGTTCGATGATCCCGCATCACTCGGGCGCGATCCTCATGTGTGAACAGGCTTCTCTCAAAGATGCCGAGATACGCGAACTCTGCCGCGGCATCATCGCGGGGCAGGCGGCCGAAATCGAACAGATGAAATCCATTCTCGCGAGGAAATGACATGAAAAATCTGATGACGCGCCGTCATCTTTTCGGCCTGATTGCGGTCGGATCGGGGATGGCGCTTGCGGCATGCAATTCTGCCTCGGGCCCGGCGGCGACCAGCGATAAGAATGGCGCGGCGCCCGCGCCGGGCGCCGAGACGTCCAGCCCCAAGCGAATGCTCGTTTATCGCGATCCCGAATGCGGCTGCTGCGAAGCTTGGGCGGATATCGCACGCAAGGCCGGTTATGATGTGACTGTCGAGAACCGCGCTGACATGGCCGCCGTAAAGACGCGATATGGTGTGCCTGGCCAGCTGGCGTCGTGCCACACGGCCGTGATCGGCGGCTATGCGATCGAGGGTCATGTGCCGATGCGGCATGTTGCGAGACTCCTCCACGACAAGCCACGCGACATTCGCGGAATCGCCGTGCCCGGCATGCCGCGCGGTTCTCCGGGAATGGAAATGCCGGACGGAAGCGCGGACGCATTCGAAGTGATGGCATTCGGCAGCGACGGCAAGGTTTCTGAATTCCGCGCATGACCTGCCGACACGAAGAGGAGACAGATATGACGAGATTCATTCCCCTAGCGAGCGCCGCCGCGCTGATATTTGCTCTGGCAGGATGCGGCACTGAGCCCGCGCAGCAGAGCGACGTCACACCGGAACAGAGTGAGGTCACTGCCGGTGAGCCGCCCGCAATGGTCGAGACCATGCCCGTAGCGGACGAGCCGCCCGCCGCGTCTGCCCCGGCGGCGCCGACCGAAGAAGCGATGCCTCCGGAGAAATCCCGCCCCAAGCAAGAACCCGCCGCGAAGGCCGCTGTGCCGCCGCGGGCAAAGGCCGCGCCGGAAGCGCCGAAACCTGTCGAACCCGAACCCGATCCTCATGCCGGGCACGATATGGACAAAAAATAAGGAGCATGTGCCGACGCGGCATGTCGCCCGGGCGGTCGAGGACAAGCTGCGCGAAGTGTCCGGCATCGCCGCGCCCGGCATGCCGCGCGGTCGGGCGCTGCTCGATGCCGCAGCGAGAGATATAACCATATGGAATAACCATCTCGTTTATAGCGATGAGTGGTGATTATTTCTGGTCATGCCAAGGCCGCGAAGATAGCTCGGTGGCGAAGCCGAGAGCTTTCGCAAATGGGAGGGGACCATGAGAAAATTGCTTCGCACGAGTGGCTCGATTATCGCCGTCCTGGCAGGCATGTCGGCCGCCGCCGCCTTCGCGCAGGATAACGCCAAAGAGGCGCCGGGGCCAGGCGCGTCGCAGGGCGAAATCGTCGTGACGGGTACGCGGCGGAACGATCTCAAGGCGGCCGATTCCGCTCAGCCGATCGACATCATCACCGGTGCCGAACTGCTCGAAAAGGGCACGGCCGACATGAATGATCTCCTGCGCACCGAGGTCCCGTCGCTCAATGTCCAGCGCCTCGTCAGCAACGACGGCGCCGTTTTTACCCGGCCCTTCTCGCTGCGCGGCCTGCCGCCGGACCAGACGCTGGTGCTCGTGAATGGCAAGCGGCGCCATCGCGGCGCGACGGTCCAGTTCACCAATGTTCCCTATATCCGGGGATCGCAGGGACCCGATCTTTCGGCGATCCCGTCGATCGCGATCGGCCAGCTCGAGGTTCTGCGTGACGGCGCGTCGGCGCTCTATGGATCGGATGCGATCGCCGGCGTCCTCAATTTCGGTCTGCGCCGCGACCGCGAAGGCGGATTGCTGATCGCCCGCTATGGCCAATTCTATAAGGGCGACGGCGAGGATTTCCTCGTCCAGGGCAATGTCGGGCTTCCCTTCACCGACGCCGGTTTCGTCAACATCAGCGGCGAATATGTGAACGCCAGCACGACGTCGCGCGGCATTCAGCGTCCCGACGCGCAGGCGCTCATCGATGCCGGCGTTCAGGATGTCCCGGTCCCGGCGCAGCGCTGGGGAAATCCCGAATCCGAGGCGGCGCGCATCTTCGTCAATGCCGGCATCGAACTGTCGGACGAGATGGAATTCTACACCTTCGGCAACTATAGCTGGAGCCGCGGCACGACGGCCTTCTTTTACCGCAACCCCGATGCCAGCTTCATTTCCACCTCGATTCCGCTCACCAATACGCCCGGAGGACAGCGGTTCAGCTTCCGCCAGCTCTTTCCCGGCGGTTTCACCCCGGATTTCGGTGCCACGGTGACCGATGCGGCGCTGGCGGCCGGCCTCAAGGGCGAATTCTCCTCGGGCCTGACCTATGACCTCAGCGCTTCCTATGGTCAGAACCATGCTTCCTACCGGATCGAAAATACGGTCAATCCGTCGCTTGGCCTCGCGTCGCCGACCTCCTTCAAGCCGGGGCAGCTCGAGCAGCGCGAACTCGCTTTCAATCTCGATCTCACTTACCCCATCGCGATCGGCACCTCCGATCCGCTGACGCTTGCAGGCGGTCTCGAGTATCGGCGCGAGACATATGAGATCACGGCCGGCGACATCGCATCATGGCAGGTTGGTCCTTTCGCGTCGGTCATCGATCCCGATACCGGAAACCGCGTCGGACTGCCGGTCGGCTCGAACGGCTTCCCGGGCTTCAGTCCCATCCAGGCGGGCGAGTTCGCGCGCAGCAACTGGGCCGCCTATACGTCGCTCGAAGGCAATCTCACCGACGCGCTCCAGTTCGGCCTTGCCGGCCGCTACGAGAATTACTCGGACTTCGGCTCGAAATTCACCTGGAAGATCAACGGGCGATATGATTTCTCGGACGTCTTCGCGGTGCGCGGATCGGTCAACACCGGCTTTCGGGCGCCGACGCCGGGCCAGTCGAACGCCTCGCAGGTCCAGACCAACATCGACTCGATAACCGGGGCGCCGCTGACCGCAGGCATTATCGCGCCCAACAATCCGGTGGCGCAATTCTTCGGCGCGACGCCGCTTCGGCCCGAGAATTCGTTCAACGTCGCCGGCGGCATCGTGGTGAAGCCCTCCAATCGCATCACCTTCACGCTCGACTATTTCAACATCAAGGTCGAAGACCGGATCGCCGTATCGGGCAATTTCAATCTCACCCCGGCGCAGCGTGCGCAGCTCGCGGCGCTTGGCATTCCCGGTGGGGATTCCTTCCAGCAGGTGAGCTTCTTCACCAATTCCTTCGACAGCCGCACCCAGGGCGTCGATGCGGTGCTCACCGTGGGCTTCGACCTCGGCGACGGCAAGGCCACGCTCGGCCTCAACGGCAACTATACCAAAACCGATGTCATCAAGGCCTCGCCGGTGATCACTGCGGACCGCGAGCGGCTGCTCGAACTCGAGGGCTTCGTTCCGAAGTGGAAGGGCAATGCGTCCTTCACTTATGCGGGCGAGCGCTTCGGCTTCGTCGCGCGCGCGAACTATTATGGCAAATGGACCGACTATGGCGCCGCACCGGCTGCCGACCAGACGGGCGGCGCCGAACTGCTGGTCGATCTCGAGCTGTCCTACAAGGTTAGCGACATGCTCAAGCTCGCGGTCGGCGGCGAGAATATCTTCGACAATTACCCCGACGTCGAGGCGCGGCAATCCCAGATCAACAACGGGATCCGATATCTCCGCTTCGCGCCGACGGGGTTCAACGGGGGCTTCTGGTACGTCCGCGCGACCGCCTCCTTCTGATCGGTGGCCGTGAGGGCCGTGCGGCGTCTTGTGTCTTCAGCTGGCGTCGGAGCCGAACATCGCGTCGCGGTGGGATTCGAGCACCGCGATAAAGGCCGCAGCGACTTGGGACATCGGCCTCAACTTCGGCGTGAAGAGCATATATTCGAAATGGACCTCCGGCGCGAAATCACGGATCGTAAGGCCCCGCTCGGCATAATCCGCTGCGGTCACGGGGTTGAGAATCGAACATCCGACCCCCTGCATGACAAGCGCGCAGATGGTCATCGCATATTGGGTTTCGATGACCATCTCGCGGTGGACGCCCGCGTCCTCGAAAATGCGGTCGATGCGGTGACGCACGCCGTCCTCGAGCGCGAGCGAAATGAAGGGCTCGCCCTCGAGATCGGCCGGCCGGATGACGTCCTTGACGGCCAAGCGGTGGCCGGCAGGGAGAACGCAGGCGCCGGGGCAGCGCAGGAAGCGCTCCATCCTTATGCCGGGCAATTCGCGCGCCGGCGTCGCGAGCCCGATGTCGAACTGCTGGTTCGCCATCCATTGCCGCACCGTCGAGGAACTGCGGGTCTGGAGCTGAACGGTGACGCCGGGATGTGTCTCGCGAAAGGCCGCGATCACACGCGGCAGGAAACTGACCGCGAGCGCCGGAAGGGCGGCGATCCGGAGCGTGCCGGTCGCCATGTTGCGGATGTCTTCCGCTACCCGCTTCAGGGCCGCAATGCCCGAGAAGCTCCGCTCGACTTCGTAGAAAAAGGCGTCGGCTTCGGGCGTCACGGTGAGCGCGCTGCCGCGCGAACGCAGGAAGAGCTGAAAGCCCAGCTGATGCTCGAGCTCGGCAAGCATCTTGCTCACCGCGGGTTGCGACAGGTTGAGCGACTGCGCGGCCTGGGTGACCGATCCCGAGAGCATCACGGCCCTGAAGGCTTCGAGGTGACGCAGGTTCATCGGACATCGCTCCCTATAGCTATTTCTTATGGCGCTAGCATTGAAAGCCTCGTTTATGAATAGGTCGCACGCATCGCGCCGCTGGTTACCGGCGCTGCTCGCCGCAGGCGCCCTGTTACTCGGCGGCTGCGGCCGCGAGCCCGCCGGCACCGGTGGGCATGAAATCGCCGCGGCGAAGGGATCGACGCTTGCGCGGATTCGCGCGCGCGGAACGCTCAATTGCGCAATTCATACGGGGCAGCTCGGCATGTCCTATCTCGACAAACGCGGACGCTGGCAGGGCTTCTTCGTCGATTACTGCCGGGCGCTCGCCGCTGCGGTCCTCGGCGATGCCCGCAAGGTCCGGTTCATGCCGGTCGCCTCGAATAAGCGCTTCACGATCGTGCAGACGGGCGAGGCCGACGTCCTGTCGCGGACGACGACATGGACGCTGACGCGCGACACCGACCTCGGGGTGAATTTCGTCGGCACCATGTATTATGACGGGCAGAGCTTCCTGGTGCCCCGGCGATCGGGTGTGCGGCTTCCGACGGATCTCGATGGCGCATCGATCTGCATCACCAAGGGGACGACCTCCGAACTCAACACCGCCGAATATTTCGAGCGCAAGGGGCTGCGTTTCCAGTCCGTCGTGTTCGAGAATCCCGAGGAAGCCAAGCTCGCCTTCTTTGCCGGGCGGTGCGACGCAATGACCACCGATGCCTTCACGCTGACGGTGATCCGCCTGGCCGACACCGCGCATCCCGACGATTATGTGGTGCTGCCCGAGCGGCTCACCAAAGAACCGGTCGGCCCAGTCGTGCGCAGCGACGACGAGCAATGGTACGAGATCAACAAATGGGTGCTGAACGCGCTCTTCGCTGCCGAGGAAATGGGGGTCACCCGCGCGAATGCCGCGCGCATGCGGATGGCCTCGCGCGACCCTGAAGTGCGCAAGATGCTCGGCGGCTTGCCCGGATTCGGCAAGTCGCTCGGCCTTGACGATGACTGGGCGTACCGGGCAATCGAGGCGACCGGCAATTATGGCGAAATCTTCGACCGGCACATTACGCCGCTCGGCGTCGAACGCGGACAGAATAAGCTCTATCGGGACGGCGGGCTGATCTACCCGTTGCCGATGCGATGACTCATAAACACAGGCGGCTTGCCATCGCTGCGTTACCCTGGCTGCTGATCGCGGGCGGGCTTGTGGTCGCCTACGGCCTGTTTGCGACATTGGCGGACAATCTCGCGGACCGAAACATCCGGACGGGGTTCGGTTTCCTGTTCGACCGGGCGGGTTTCGCGATTGGCGAAACGCTGATTGCTTACGCGCCGGGCGATTCCTATGCCGCGGCGCTGGCGGTGGGTCTTCTCAACACGCTCCTGATATCGGCGCTCGGCATCATCTTCTCGACCTTGCTCGGCCTCGCGGTCTGCATGGCGCGCCTGTCGTCCAACTGGCTGCTTGCGAGGCTCTCCGGCCTTTATATCGAGCTGGTTCGCAATATTCCGCTGCTGCTCCAGATGTTCGTCTGGTACGCCGCGCTGCTGTTCGGTCTGCCCGGACCCGGCCCGGGCGCCGTCGGACCGTTCGACCTCGATAATCGGGGATTGCACCTCCCCGCGCTCTCCTTGGCCGATCCGGGACGGCCGGTCTTTCTCATCGCGATCGTCGCCTGTGCGATCCTGCTGGGTGCCGTGCGGCGAGGAGCCGTTCGCACGCGCACTGCGCTGGCCTTCGCCGGCATCTCCCTGGTGCCGCTCTTGCTGTGGGGCGGGATCGATCTGCCGCGGGCGGGGCGCTTCGGAACCGTCGGCGGATTGTCGCTCTCCACGGAGTTTCTGACGCTGGTCGCCAGCCTTTCGGTCTATGCCTCGGCCTATCTGGCCGAGATATTCCGCGGCGCGATCCTCGCCGTTCCCGCAGGGCAGAGCGAGGCCGCCAAAGCGCTCGGCCTGTCGCCCGCGCAAACAATGGGACGGATCGTGATGCCGCAAGCGCTGCGCATCGCCATACCGCCGATGACGAGCTGGCATCTCAACACGATCAAGAACAGCTCCCTGGGGGTCGCGATCGGATATCCCGAATTTGTCTCGGTGGTCGATACCGTCATCAGTCAGACAGGGCAGGCGATCGAGGGCGTCGGCCTGATCGTCGCGACCTTCCTGCTGCTTTCGCTATCCTTGTCGTTCGTCACCGGCCTCTATGCCCGCCAGTTGGGCTGGAGCGTCGCCGGGCAGCCCGGCCGGAGCATCCAGTCGGCGCCCCTCGAACCCTTTCCGCTGCGCTCGGCGACCGCCTGGCCGTCGTGGATACGGCGCAATCTGTTCAGAGGAGGACGCCAGTCGATACTCACCATCGCGATCCTCGCCATGACCGCGGCTTTCGCCGGCAAGGGGCTCTCGTGGCTGCTGTTCGACGCGACCTTCGCCGGGGGCGCGGCCGATTGCCGTTTGGCCAGCGGTGCTTGCTGGCCATTCCTCCGCGAAAATGCGCGGCTGATATTGTTTGGCACCTATCCCGAAGCCGAGCAGTGGCGGTCCGCAGCAGCGGCGGCCGCGCTGCTTTCATGCCTTGCCTTCTCCTTCGTCCCGCGATTCTGGCGCAGCCGCCTCGGGCTTGTCTGGCTCGGCGCAATCGCCGTGGCGGTACTTCTGCTACGAGGAGGATTCGCGGGCCTTTCCTATGTCCCGATGGAGAAGTGGAGCGGCCTGCCGGTCACATTGCTGCTCGCGAGCCTTGCGGTGGTCGGCGCTTTTCCATTGGCTATACTCCTCGCGTTCGGCCGCAGGTCGGCGCGGCGCGGCATTCGCTGGCCGAGCGTCGCCTTCATCGAGCTGGTTCGCGGAACGCCGCTGATCGGAGTGCTCTTCCTCGCTGCGGTCCTGTTCCCGCTGTTCGTGCCCTCCTATCTCTCGATCGACAGCCTGCCGCGCGTCCAGCTCGCGCTCATATTCTTCACTGCCGCCTATATGGCCGAGGTCATCCGGGGCGGCCTGCTGGCGGTTCCCGTCGGGCAAGCCGAGGCCGCGCATGCTCTTGGCCTCACCAAATGGCAGGCGCGGCGCCATATCCTGTTGCCGCAGGCGCTGAAAGTCAGCGTGCCGGGGCTGGTCAACACTTCGATCAGCGAGGTCAAGAACACGACGCTCGTCCTCATCGTCGGCGTCTTCGATTTGTTGCAGACGACCCGCCTCTCCTACGTCGAGGCGCAATGGCGACCCTATTTCGCCGAAGCCTATCTTTTTACCGGGACAATCTTTTTCCTCCTCTGTTTCTCCCTGTCCCGGCTCAGCATGAAGATCGAACGGAAACTAAACTATGCAGGATAATCACGACAGAAAATGGCCCGGGGAGCCGGCAAGCCCGAAAGGGCGCGCCTGGCAGGATCCGACGCGTGCCGTGCACGGCGGTCCCCGTCCGTGCGATCAGCGGGGCCTCATCAATCCGCCCGTCGACCGGGCCTCCACCATTATCTACGACAGCGTCGAGGCCTATATGGACCGGCACCAGGGTCTCTACGATGAGGTCATCTATGGCCTGTACGGAACGCGAACGACCTTTGCGCTCGCCGAGGCTGTCAGCGAACTTGAAGGCGGCTGCGCGACCGTCATCACCTCGTCCGGAACCAGCGCAATCGCGCTAGCCCTCACGGCTTTCGTGGCCGGGGGCGACCATCTGCTCGTCGCGGACTGCGTCTATGGGCCGACCCGCAAGTTTCTGACCGACGTTCTCGCGCGTTTCGGGGTCGAGGTGGAATATTTCCGGCCCGATATCGGAGCGGAGATTGCCGGGCTGTGCCGCAGCAACACCCGGCTCATCTATATGGAGACCCCGGGCTCGCAGACATTCGATATGATCGACGTCCCCGCGATCACGGCGGTTGCGCGCAGCCGGGGCATATTGACCGCTCTCGACAACACCTGGGCCACGCCGCTCTTCTTCAAGCCCTTGGCCCATGGCGTCGACATCTCGCTTGCTTCGGCAACCAAATATCTCTCGGGGCACTCCGACTGTCTGCTCGGCACGATGACGGCGGCCAGCGATGCCGTCTACCGCCAGCTCAAGGACGCGGCGGCGCGCTGGGGCAACTGCGCGAGTCCCGACAATTGCTATCTGGTCCACCGGGGCATCAGGACGCTCGATGCGCGCCTTGAACGCCACCAGCGCACCGCAGCGACGCTGATCGAATGGTTCGCCCAGCAACCCGAAGTGGTTGCGGTCCGCTATCCGGCTCATCCCGCCGACCCCGGCCATGCAATCTGGAAGCGGGATTTCACCGGTGCTTCCGGATTGTTCGGTGTTCAGCTCGATGGCCTGACCCCGCCCGAAACCAGCGCCTTTTTCAACGAATTCTCGCTATTCCAGCTCGGTTCGAGCTGGGGCGGCTTCGAAAGTCTCGCGGTTCCGGCGTGGCCCGCTCCGATCCGCGATTTTCCCAATGGCGAGGCAGATGGGGCGCTGATCCGCATTCACGCCGGCCTCGAAGCGCCGCAGGATCTGATCGCCGACCTCGCCGCAGCCTTCGCGCGGGTACGAGCGCTCCGCGGCCGGGGGCAGGCGTCATGACCGACGCCTCGGGCCACGCGGCCGTCAGCTTGCGGCAGGTCGACAAATATTATGGCGCCTATCATGCCCTCCGCTCGATCGACCTCGAAATCGCCCCGCGCGAGCGGATCGTGATTTGCGGGCCTTCGGGCTCCGGCAAGTCGACGCTCATTCGCTGCATGAACAGGCTCGAGGTGCCCGACTCCGGCGCCGTCCTGATCGAGGGGGCCAAGATTACCGACGCGTCGCGGGAGGCCGTTGCGGCGCTCCGCGCCGTCGGCATGGTCTTTCAACAGTTCAATCTGTTCCCGCACAAGACGGTGCTGGAGAATTGCACCCTCGCGCCCGTCCTCCTCGGCGGCTTGTCTCTTCCGGAGGCGGAGGCGCGCGCCATATCCTATTTGGACAAGGTGAGGATTGGCGACCAGGCGGGCAAATATCCGGGGCAGCTCTCGGGAGGGCAGCAACAGCGGGCCGCAATAGCTCGCGCTCTGGCGATGGAACCCAGGATTCTTCTCTTCGACGAGCCGACATCGGCGCTCGATCCCGAGATGATCAAAGAGGTACTCGATGTGATGACGGCCCTTGCCGGCGAAGGACGGACGATGGTGTGCGTGACGCATGAAATGGGATTCGCGCGCGAGGCGGCCGATCGCATTCTTTTCATGGATCAGGGCCAGATCATCGAAGACGCAAGGCCGGCCGATTTTTTCGCCGCGCCGAAAAGCGAGCGCGCACGGACCTTTCTCGAACAGATACTTACGCATTGAGCGGCTCAAGTCGGTCGTCCCCAAGCTGTGCCGACCCACTTAATCATGTCATTTCATGAGCAAGCCGAGGGAGGGGCCAGCCGGCTCCTTGCGCGAAAAGGCTCGGGCCAGCAAAAAAATTTCAAAATTGATGAGGGGTAGAGCTTTGGGGTGCGTATCTAATAGGTGTCGTGCGCCCGGAATTTCCTTCATAACTAATTGATATGATTCAATAAATTCCTATTGACCTGTATATACATTTGATGCTCTCTGAGGGGAATCAGCCAACCATCAGGGGGTTTCGCTATGATGACCAGGACAATTTTGCTCGCCAGCGCCGCAGCGGTCGCGACCTTTGCAACACCGGCGCTCGCGCAGAGCGGTGCCGCGACGCAGTCACCCGCCGCCGAGGATGCTCCGAACGGATCGGACATCGTCGTGACCGGCTCGCGCATCCGCCGCCAGGACCTCGCGGGCGTCGGCCCGGCGACCGTCGTGTCGGCCGAGCAGATCGAAAATACCGGCGTCGTCAATATCGAGACCGTACTGCAGCGCCTGCCGGCCAACGCCGGTTTCGCGGGCAACCAGACCTCGGCTTATTGGGCGAACAACGGCTATGGCACCGCGCAGGTCAACCTTCGCGGCCTCGGCATCAAGCGCACCCTTGTGCTGCTCAACGGCCGCCGCCTGGTTGCGGGCGGAACGGGGGCGAACTCGTCGCCCGACCTCAACATGATCCCCGTCGCCGCACTCGCTCGAACCGATGTGCTGAAGGACGGCGCCTCGGCGATCTACGGCGCTGATGCGATGGCGGGCGTCGTCAATCTCGTCACCCGGACCGATTATGAAGGCCTTGGGCTCAGCGTCCGGCAGGGCATCACCGAAAAGGGTGACGGGTCCGATTTCACCGCCGACCTCCTCTGGGGAATTCGCAACGATCGCGGCGGCTTCATGGCGGCGGTCACCTATCAGAAGACAAAGGCGGTCAACATGGCGACACGCGCGCCCTGCTCGCTCGCCGAAACGACGCCGGGCCAGCTGTCGTGCGTCAACAGCGCCTCGACGATCGGCGGCCGCGCGGTGCTGCCGAACGGCCAGCAGATCAACTTCAATCAGGTGCTGGGCGGTAACGGCAACTTCTTCGAGCCGTACAGCGCTGCCAAGCACAACTTCAACTCGAACCCGTTCCTCAACGCGGTGAGCCCGGTCGAGCGCGTGAGCACGGCGTTTTTCGCCGACTATGACATCACTGACAATATCGAGGCGTTCGGCGAATTCCTTTACACCTTCCGCAAGTCGAATCAGATCGCGACGCCCGGAACGCTGCGCAACCTCTCGATCGCGGCGAGCAATCCCACCAATCCGACGGGGCAGAATATCGTCCTCATCCAGCGCCGCCTCGCCGAGCCCGGCCCGCGCCAATTCTTCCAGGAAACCGATACCTGGCAGGGTACGTTTGGCCTCCGCGGCAAGCTCTCGAACGATTGGGGATGGGAAATCGCGGGCGCCTTCGGCCGCAACACCGCGGTCGATGGTTCGACCAACATCGCCAATCTCGAGCGAGTGGCGAATTCCCTCGATACGACCAAGTGCAGTCTTGCTGCCGGTGCCACGATCCCCTGCGCCGACTATCTCGGGTTCGGCGACCTGACCCCGGAGGTTCTCGACTATATCCTGTTCACGTCGCGCGACCGCGGCGGCAACGAGCTTGCGACGGTCACCGCCGATATCAACGGCGATCTCTTCAAGCTGCCCGCAGGCCCCGTCTCCTTCGCGGCGGGTGTCGTCTATCGCAAGGAAAAGGGTTGGCGCGATCCCGATCCGCTGACGGTGCTCGGTATTGCCAACACCAACCAGCAGGATCCGATCTCCGGAACGAGCACGGCGAAGGAAGCCTATCTCGAACTGTCGGTGCCCGTTCTGGCCGACACACCCTTCTTCCAGTCGCTTACCCTCGACGGCGCGGTTCGCTACTCGAACTACGACCTGTTCGGCAGCGACTGGAACTACAAGGGGAGCGTCGACTGGGTCATCAATGACAGCTTCCGCCTGCGCGGCACCTACGGCACCGGCTTTCGCATTCCGAACGTCCCCGAATTGTTCGGCGGCGTCTCCGAGGGCAATCTGACGACCACCGACCCCTGCTCGCGCTATTCGACCAGCGGCAATGCGACACTGATCGCCAATTGTCAGGCGTCGGGCGTTCCGGCCAATTATGTTCAGCTCGGTACAACGATCCTGACGACGGTCGGCGGCAATGAGAATCTGAAACCCGAAAGCTCTACGACCTGGACGGTCGGCACGGTGATCACGCCCAAGGGGCTCGTGCCCGGCCTGTCGCTCACGGCGGACTGGTTCGATATCAAGATCAAGGATGCCATCCGCGCCATTCCCGGGTCGACCAAGCTCAGCATCTGCTATGCGAGTCAAAATCTCTCGCATCCCTTCTGCGAAGATTTTACGCGCAGCCCGCTGACCGGGGAAGTTACCTTCCTTTCGGCGCAGCCGATCAACACCGGTCGTGAAGAAATGAACGGCCTCGACCTCGGCCTCGTTTACAACAACAATATCGGCAGCGTGAACGTCTCGCTCGACGTCAACCTGACCTATCTCAACAAATATGTCGTCCTTCCCTTCCCGGGTGGCGCACCGATCGATTTCGATGGTTTCATCGGCGGCGGCAACGGCGGTTATCCGAAGTGGCGCGGCTATGGCGTGCTAACCGCTGAAAAAGATGGTGTCAGCGCGACTTGGTCGACGCAGTGGATCGGCAAGGCGACAGACTTTAATGCGGCTCCCGGAGAGATCGGCTACAGCACGCCGAATGTCTTCTATCACAACCTTCAGGTCGCCTATGAGATTGACGAGAAGACGCGCTTCCAGCTTGGTGTCGACAACCTCTTCGATCGCAAGGCCCCCTATATCCAGAGCTTCACCGATGCGAACACCGACACGATGACCTACGACCTGCTCGGCCGGCGCTTCTATGTCGGTTTCCGCACCGCCTTCTGAGGAATTGGGAGATGGCAATCCGTTGGCCGCTGCTCGTTCGGCGAACGCATAAATGGCTGGCGCTGGTCGTGGGCATCCAGGCTTTGCTCTGGACGTTGACCGGCTTCTACATGGTGGTCGTTCATATCGACACCATCCACGGCGATCATCTGGTGCGCTCCCCGGTGGCCCAGCCCTTCGACCTCGACGGCCTCGCAGCGCCGTCGAAGGTCGTCGCGGCCGCGCCGGGGGTGTCCGAAATCCGTCTCCAGCGCTTTTTCGGCCAACCGGTCTGGCGCGCCGAGACCCCTGAAGGCGCGCGCCTGTTCGACGCGCGTTCGGGTGCGCCGCTGCCTGCCCTGACCGAGTCCCAGGTCCGCGAACAGGCACGGCGCATCTACACCGGTGACGGCAAGATCGTCTCAGTGCGACTTTTGACCGAGGCACCTCAGGAAATGCAGGCGCGCAAGCCACCCTATTGGCAGGTCGAGTTCGAAGGCTGGAACCGCCCGACGCTCTATCTTTCGCCGACGACCGGTGAACTCATTTCACGCCGCCACGCATTGTGGCGCGTGTTCGACTTCGCGTGGATGCTCCACATCATGGACTATGATGAGCGGACCGACGTCAACAACCCGCTGCTGCGCGTCGCGACCTGGAGCGTCTTCGCGATGGCGCTTTCCGGTGCGTGGCTGCTGATCTGGTCCTTCAAACGCCGCAAGAGGAAGCAGGCATGAAACGCATCCGGCTGACGCCGCTCTTTTTTCGGCGCATCCACAAATGGGTGGGGCTCATCCTGGGTCTCCAGTTCCTGCTCTGGGCGCTCAGCGGTTCGGTGATGGCGCTGCTCGACAAGGACAAGGTCGGCGGTCACGGCGGCGGCATGTCGCATGCACATGCCTTGCCCGCGGGAGAGTATTTTGACGTCGCCGGCTTGCCGCGCGGTGAGCCCGTCACCGGGGTGGTTTTGCGCGATCTTGGCGTCCGACCGATCTACGAACTCCGCACCACCAAGGGCGTGCGGCTGGTCGATGCTACGAGCGGTGAGGATATTCGCGTCGACGAGGGGATGGCCCGCGAAGTCGCGTCGATGATGAACGAGGCACCAATCCGCAAGGTGAGCGTGATTGCGAAGCCAAACCTGGAATCACGCGACCATGAAGGTGCGATGTGGCGCGTCGACTTTGCCGACGCCGAGAATAGCAGCGCCTATGTCTCGCTCGACACGGCGCGCTTCCTCGTGATGCGCGGCGATACCTGGCGGACCTGGGATTTCTTCTGGATGCTCCACAACATGGATTATGTGAACCGGAAGAGCTTCAACCACCCGTTGATCATCTTTGTCGCTTTCGGGGCGCTGTGGCTTTCGGGGACCGGTTTCTATCTGCTCTTCAAAAGCTTCAGCCGCGCCGATTTTCGCTGGCTGCGCCGTCGCCGCAAGCCCGTCGTTACCCGCAGCACGGCCTGACGCGTCAGTCGTCGACCGAAAAGGCGGCGGAAAGCTCGAAGCGCGTGCCGGGATGGGAGAGCCAGGCGTGCGACACCAGCCGACCGTTGCTCCAGGTCCGCCGCGTCATGCGCAGAACCGGTTCCCCCTCGTTGAGACCAAGCATGCCGCGCGTGCGCGCGTCGGGCATTTCCGCGCGGACGCGGTGTTCGACCCGCTCGAACGGCGCGGTGCGCGTCAAATATTCGTTGGGCGTGAGCTGCGTAAAATCTAGAGTGCCATAATCCGGCGCGGCGGACGCAAGTACGAACCGCTCTTCGAGCTGGATCGGGAACTCGGCCTCGTGGTGAACGATGATCGAATGGAAGATTTTCGTGCCCACCGGCACCTCCAGCAGCGCGGCGGTTTCGGCGCTGGCCTTCTCCTCGACATTCTGGATGACTCTCGCCCGGTAGTCATGACCGCGTCCGCGAATTTCCTCGGCGATATTCCGGATCTCGATCATATGGCCGATCGGCTTTGGCTCGGCGATGAACGAGCCGCTGCCTGCGCGGCGGACGATGATACCTGCCGATTGCAACTCGCGAAGCGCTCGGTTCGCCGTCATGCGCGAGACGTCGAATTGCCCGACCAGATCGGCTTCCGACGGCACGCGGTCGCCCGGTTTCAAACGGCCTTCGCGGATAGCATCATGGATGCTTTGCTTGATCGCTGCGTAGCGCGGTGGGGCATCCGGGGAAGCGCCGTCGGCAGACCGCTGGGCGCTGTTCGAGTTCAGTCGAGGCATAAGATCCATCACCCGTCTATACAGGTGAAACCATTCAGATTCCAAGCGTTCCGACGTGAATTTCCGTTAGGCTCCTTCCAAAGTCGTATGACTGCAAGAAACGATTTGCGGCCTCGGGGCGACTGGTGCCTGATGCCACCGATTTGTGACGCAAGTCATCTCGCCAAATGACTATAGGGCTTGCCCATGCCGGCCAAAAGCTCGGCTACCTTGAGTGAAGCTCGGCGGTCAATCAGGGCCTGCTGATGCTGTGGGCAGCGGCGGAAGCTCGTTCAGGAATTCGCGGATGGCAGGCGCCAGGCATCGAGCGAAATCCTCGGCTGTCACGATCGCATCCGAGATTGCTGCCGCAGCCAGCTTGCCGTGCGGCAGCAGGTCAGCGAGCTGCTCCGCTAACGCTTGTGGATGCCTCTCGTCCATTCCTGGAATGATCAGCGTCGGCATTGCTATAGCTGCGAGTTCGCTAACGCTGCGGAAGGCGCGGTCATCACCTATTGCCGCGGCAGCCGCAATGCTGGCAGCATTGCTTCGCGGAATCGCGTCGTGAACCATCTCGCGAATGACTGGCGCCAAATTGGGCAGTATTGGCGCCCAGGCCGCATAAAGCCCTTCCTCGCGGACGCGCGCCGCGAACTCTCTCATAAATGCCGTTTCAGCTACTTTGGCCTCGTCGTCTTCGATGTCTTCAACGCTGATCAAAATGGCCGCTCTCACTCTCTCCCGATGGGCGAGTGCGGTTCGCAAAGTGATCGTGGCGCCGAGCCCCGCACCGCCGACAATGGCGGAATCTGCCTTCAGGTGATCGAGAAGCGCGATCACGTCGGCTGCGTAGGACGCCCAGGTGTGTTTCGCTTCCTCACTGCAAAGGGACCGGCCATAGCCACGGACATCGGGCAGCAGTACCGCATGCCGGTCGCACAGCTGGCGCGCCAAGGGTATCAAACTCTGGTGATCAGGGCCGCCGCCATGCATGAGCACAACGACGTTGGCGGTCGGCAGCCTGCGATAGGGATCTACAAGCGCAGCAAAGAGCGGCCAGCCGTCAGGTCCGGAATAGGTTATGTCGATTATGTCGGTCCGCATGCTAACCGCCACGAGCTGCCGAGAGGATGATCGCGCCGTCATCCGAAAGACCATTTAATCGGGCTATATCAAGCAGCCTCTCCAGATCGTCGCGCAATCCGCAAGGCTCCGGGATCTCGTGAAGCCTCTGTCTGGCCGATAATTCGATTTGGGAAACGGAGAGGGGCACGAGAAAAAGCCTACAAGAATAGTCGATCCTAAAGCCGGCGGTCAGAAATGGGGCGGCGAGATCAGCTGGCTGGGGGCAGGGATTGTGCACAAGACCGGCCCGACGGTCTATTACCTTTATCCATTCGTCATATAGCTGTGCTGCCAGCTGCGATGGAATGGCCGCATCATACCAGCAATCCAGCACCACGACACCCAAACGTGCGACCCGGATTGCCTCCTGAAGCCCCCTATGAAGGTTTTCCAGATGATGCGCGGCGTATTCCAAAGTCACCACATCAAAGCTTTGATCCGGGAATGGAAGTGTCTCTGCTCGGCCGAGGTGTATTTCCAGGCCTAGTGCGCGGCCTTCCTCTACGGCCTCTCCCTCCGGGTCTATGCCGACGCAGTGGGCGACATCGGCTTCGCCGAATAGCTGCAGCGAAGCACCATTGCCGCACCCTACATCCAGTATCGACGACGGCTTGAAGGCGAGCACACGCGATAGGAATTCTTTGCGATACTCCCCGTGCGGGCGAGGCATTTCTTCCGGCTCCCGCTGTTCGACCATCTTCAACGACATCTGCAACTCCACCTGATGGCGTCTGGTAGGCAATCCGCGTTGCGTCGGATATACGCTATCACGACAAAGAATATTCTGGATCGGACATATTGTGACAATTGCCGAAGCCGGGGCCGAGGCCCTCTCAGTGGACCGTTCGGTTTTTCCGGCGGGGTTCAGGGGCACGTGGCATGCCCATCCTGCCGCACAGCTCATCTATCCTAGCCGCGGTGTGATGATCCTCGAAACGGCGGCTGGATGCTGGGTGGTGCCGCCCCAGCAAGCCTGCTGGCTCCCTTCCAATGAAAATCACCGCGTGCAAACTTCAGCTGGCTTCGAAATGCTCAGCGTTTACTGTCGCGGCAGCGTGCTCCGCCGGCTGCCCGAGGCTCCCGGTGTCGTTGCGGTGAGTGGCCTCCTGCGCGAGTGCATCTTTGCCCTCGAAAAGGCAGCGCCGCGCTCCCGGCGCGTCAGTTTGGCGATCTTGTTCTCCCAGGAAGTGTCCGTCGAAATCGCGCCATCCCTATTCGTCCCTCAACTGCGGTCCTCGCGTCTCAGAAAAATCGAGACCGCTCTCTCGCGGGAGCCGGGGAATGACAAACTGAAGCGCCCCGGGTTTTCTGGAGGCTGTTTCGTTTGAGTCATGCGACCATATCGAGGGTCTCAACGGTTGCATAGTAATTGGCCTCAGCTTCGGCGGGCGGGATGTATCCGATGGGGCCGAAGAGGCGATGGTTGTTGAACCATTCGACCCAGTTCAAGGTCGCCATCTCGACCGCCGATGCGCTCGGCCATGACCGTTGGCGCCATATGACCTCGGCTTTGTAGAGGCCATTGATGGTTTCGGCCAAGGCGTTGTCATAGGAATCGCCGACGCTGCCGACAGAAGGCACCAGCTTTGCTTCCGCCAGGCGCTGGGTGTAATTCATAGCCAGGTATTGAACGCCGCGATCGCTGTGATGGATCAGCCCATCTTCCGGACTGGGCCGTCAGGCGTGGATCGCTTGTTCCAGAGCATCCAGGACAAAGCTGGCGGTGGGTGCGGTGCTGACTTTCCAGCCAACGATCCGTCGTGCGTATGCGTCGATCACAAAGGCGACATACACAAAGCCCGCCCAGCTATGGACATATGTGAAGTCGACCACCCACAACGCGTTCGGCCGGCTGACGCGGAACTCCCGGTTCACCTTGTCGAGCGGACATGGAGCTTTGGGATTGCTGACGGTCGTCACGCAAGTCTTTCCGCGCCTTACCCCTGCCAAGCCCATGGCGCGCATCAGCCGCTCGATCGTGCATTTGGCTACTGTCGCTCCCTCTCTGCGCATCTGGTGCCAGACCTTGCGCGTGCCATAGAGGCCGGAGCTGTCGTCGTGGACACGCTTGATCTGCTGCTTGATCTCGTCATCGCGCCGGGCTCGCGCTGACCGTTTGGCAGGGTCAGCAAGCCGGGCCGCATGTTCGTGGTAGGAGGATGGGGCGATTGCCAACTCGCGGCAGATCGGCTCGATACCCAGTTCCTCACGGTGACTGTCGATGAACGACATCACCATTTGCCGGGGCGGTCGAGCTCCGCCTGCGCAAAATATGCCGACGCCTTGCGCAGGATCTCGTTGGCCCGGCGAAGCTCTTTCACTTCGCGCTCAAGCTGCTTCAACCGATCCTTGTCGCTGGCGGTTTGCGCCGCTGGCCCCGCTCGTCGGCTCGCCTCCTCGCGGCACCAGCGGCGCAGCGTCTCTGCCGTGCAGCCGATCTTGCCTGCAATCGAGGTCATCGCCGCCCATTCCGATCCGTAATCGGCGCGGTGCTCGTCAACCATCCGGACAGCGCGTTCGCGGACCTCAGGTGAAAACTTGTTCGTCGTCTTGCTCATCGTGGCTCCTTCTTCTCACAAGTAGGAGCCTCCGGGAAACCCGGGGCGCTTCAAACCATTGTCGGAGTGGGCGAGCGAATTGGGCGCGAGCAGCAGGACCCTGGCTCGCGCATTCGAGCGTGAAGCGAATATGACTTTTACAGATTACAGAAGACAGGCGCGACTTCGGGCCGCCCTGGTTCGCTTGGCCGAAGGAGAGCCCATAACCAATATCGCCCTGGATTTGTCATTTGGCTCGGCCAGCAATTTCATCCGTATGTTCCGTCAGGCGACCGGCGTCACCCCGGGGAAGTATTTCCAAAGCCAGTCCAAGCGGAGGTAGATGGTCGAATTTCGGCGCGCCGCTAACTGCGGCTTGCGATCTGAATTCAAGCTTCCCTCCAAAATCGCGTAACCCTGTCCCAGCTAGGCTGCCTTGCGAATTGGTGCCTCCTGTCGATCGAGGAACTCGGAGAGAGCCGCCTTCCGCGATGCGCGATCGAGCGAATACGCACGCTGCTTGAAGATTCTTCCGTCGAGCAGGGCGGCAATGTAGCCGGCCAGTGTGTCGGCCGCCATAATCAACGCCGCGTCCAGGACATGGATATATTTGCTCGTTACCGACCCCTTCGCATGACCCATAAGGGCGGCGATGGTGACCTCGGTGAAGCCCAGGTCATTACCGATGCTGGCGAAGCTGTGGCGCAGAACATGCGCAGTGACGCCTTCGAGGGGCGAGCCCAGGAATATCTCGTCCCAATGGTTTGGAAAGCCGCCAAATGCCGTGTCCTCACCGCGCGGGCCAGGAAACACATATGTGCCATTGTCTTCGCCTTGATGCTGCTCGAGGAACTCTACAACCGGCAAGCCGACAGGGCGGACCGACTTTCCTTCCTTGCTCTCGGAGAGGCGAAGGCAACTTCCGTCGATATCGACATCGCACCATTTGAGATTGATAATCTCACCGCGTCGGCAACCTGTAAGTGCGATTTGCCGGATGATATCGATCGTCGGGCCGAACTTCTCGATTTGCGCAGCGGCCTTGAGCATGCGGCCAAGAATTCGATACTCGCCGTCGTTGAGACGCCGCGAACGGACATTGTCTTTGGGACGCTTGATGCCATGCGCGGGATTGCTGTCGATGATGCCGAGATCGACGGCATAGGTCAGTATTCCGCCAATCAACCCCAGCGTCCGAGCCGCCGTGCCTGGCCCACCCCGCACATTGGCGCGGCCGCGGAGCTTTTTGGTCTTGATGAAGGCTTTGGTCTTCCCCGCCATGATATCGCGCATGGCTTTCGTGAGGATCGCCTTAGTGAGGTCTTTGACCCGGCGGGATCCGAGGAGCGGGATGACGTGCCGTTCGATCCGGCCCAGATCGATGTCGACGGTCGATTGCTTCTTCGGGCGGCCCCCTTTGCCCAGAATGAGTCCATCCCTGAGATCCTGCATGTAGAGCTCGCATAGCTCCTTCATCGACATCGCTTTGTTGAGTTCGGCCCGTTCTTCGGCAGGGTCCTCGCCTTGAGCAACCCTACCGAGCTGGGACTTGGCCTCCCGCCTGGCAGTTTCCGGGGTCCAGACTCCATGGATGCCGATCGTGTAACGACGCGAGCGGCCTCCGGCGCGATACTGAATGAGGTAGCTGCGCTTGCCGGTGGGGAATATCCGGAGCCCGAAGCCAATTAGTTCATCGTCCCAGAGGACATAATCTTTCGTCTCTGCTACAGCTGCATCGACAACGCGCTTGGTCAGTTTGACCATCGAGCCTACTCCCGTTTGGCCCGGTTTTCGCGTAAGCACCACGTAAGCACGCGGAAGGAAATCAGGGCGAATTCAAGGTTACGGCAGCGCAGATCGACAAATCAAGAATAGCGTTTTATTATAGTGGCTTAGGCTAGAAAAACTTGCTCTGGCGTAGGCTGGCGCAAACATGCTAGTACCCCCTCCGAAGGCGAAGGTCACAGGTTCGAATCCTGTCGGGTGCACCACTTCGGAACTGTCCAGCCCGGACACATGGGTAACGTTTCGTACCGGAGACATGGGTCGTCTAATGGCTCTTCCCCGTGAACGGGGGATGAGGGTGGATCAGACCCGATTGATGACGCCATTCCAACCGCAAAGAGCGAGCACGCGCAAGCGGTAGTTGTGAAAGTTGCGGAAGCCGAACGCGCGGCGCGAGATCATCTCCATCTTTGTGTGAAAGCCCTCGGTGATTCCATTGTTCCTGGAAAAGCGCCACATGCGGGCGACGGGCTCGAGCCAGCTGGTCAGGGTATCGGCGAGGGACTTGAGGGGGCTGGCGGCGAACTGATCGATCAGCCTGAGCAGGTCGGGGATAAGCTGGCTGGCCTTTTTGGCATTGAGGGATTTTTGCGTCAGCAGGAGGGCCATGTCCTGCTTGGCAGTGTAGAGGGCTTCGAGCACCGGATTGGCTTTCAGGTAGACGGCCAGCCTTTTGCGCTGTTCTTCGCTTAGCTTCCATCGATGGCGCCGCATCAAACTGAGCAGCCCGCGATTCTTTCGGCCCTCGGGATCGAAGCGCTTCCATCCTTCGAGGAAATGCTGGTTGAGCAGCCGAATGACATGGAAGCGATCGGCGACGATCTTCGCGTTCGGAAAATATTTGCGGGCGATTGCGCGATAGGTTTCCGACAGGTCCATCACGATGACCTTGACCTTGTCGCGCCCTGGCAACCTTCGCAAATAGCTTCGTAAACTGTCTTCCGAGCGTCCCGGGACGACATCGTAGACCTTGTGATTCTTCAGATCGACAAATGTCGTCGCATAGCCTCTCTTGCGCGAGAAAAAATGCTCGTCGATCCCCAGGACCTGCGGGCAGGGCCGACCGGACAGCTCCGAGACGCGCTGTTCGATGAAATGATGATACCAGCGCTCGATGGTTGCACTGCCGATCGCATGGGTGCTCGTCAACTGGCTTTGGCTGATGCCTCCGTGGTGACCGTCGAAGACCTCAAGACGGTACGTCTCCGTCGCGCGATAGCGCGGACGGATGCCCGAAAAGCGATGACGGAAATAGCGGCCGCAACCGGCACAATGATATTTGGGCACCGCAAGGTGCACGATCAGGATCTGGTTGCCTTGACGCGTGTGCTTGAGCTCGCGCTCATAAGTCGCCTTGATCCGCAGCCCCCCGTGGCCGCAATAAAGGCAAACAGGCCGCTTCGTTGGCCGCGCCCACACACGAATGTCGCGTCGCCGCTCGACACGGACAATCTCAACATCCGACAGCCCTAATATGCCGTCGATTCCCTGATCAGCCTTCTTCTTCATCAGACTTGTCCTTCCTATGACAAGTCTAACCCAATTTCCCTCATCCCCCGTTCACGAGGAAGAGCCCGTCTTGTCTTATGACTTTTCTGGCGGTTGTGGGCATTAAGGGCTGCCCGATCCGGGGTGGCCACCCCGGATCGGGCGGAAGGGGATGGATCGAAGTTGTCTCGGTCGTGGAGGACCGTCGATTAGTGTGATCACCCCTTTCTTTTCCACCAGACCTGGACGGAAACCAGGGCTTCGGGCCCGGATGACAAGAGTAGGACAGCGGAAAAGATGGACAATCCCATACCCCAAACCATCGGCATCGACATCTCAAAAGCGACCCTTGATGTATATGCCCATCCTGCAGGCTGCGAGCGGCAATTCACCAATACCGCCAAAGGCCACAGGGAGCTGATAGATTGGCTCGGGCAATGGCAGATCGATCGGATCGCCTATGAGGCTACTGGCGCATACCACCGACAGCTCGAGCAGGCTTTATCGGACCTGCCATGCGTCAAGCTCAACCCGGCTCGCGCACGGCGGTTCGCCCAAGCGATAGGCACTCTCGCCAAGACGGATAAGATTGATGCGGTGATTCTGGCCCGTATGGCGACGACGCTCCAGCCTCCCGTACGCCCGGCAAATACGCCCAAGCAAGCCAAGCTCGCCGAATTGATCAGCGCTCGCGATGGCTTGGTCCGTGATAAGATCGCGCTTCAAAATCAAGCGAAGAACCTGACGCTACCTCTCCTCAAGCGTCAGCACAAAAAGCGCCTGGATCAGATTGAGCAGCATATCAAACAGGTCGATGTCGAGCTTGCGACGATCATTGCTGCTGACGCAGAGTTGGCGCGGCGGCACGAAATCATCTCCAGTATTGCCGGGGTAGGCACACGTACCGCCGACCAGTTGGTCGCAACCATGCCAGAGCTAGGAGCACTGGATCCTAAACAAGTCGCTTCCCTTGCAGGCCTGGCTCCCGTCGCCCGTCAATCGGGGCAATGGAAAGGGCGCAGTTTTATTCAAGGGGGACGGGCCAATGTAAGACGTGCGCTTTACATGCCGGCCCTCGTTGCCGCCCGCTACAATCCAGATCTCAAAGCAAAATATCAAAGCCTCATCGCGTCCGGAAAACCGGCAAAGGTCGCTGTGGTCACACTTATGCGCAAGCTCATCGTCATGGTCAACGCGCTGATTAAAGCCGACCGCCTATGGGTTGAAAAACGGGCTTGATCACAACGGAAACTAATTGCGGACACCTTTCGCGGTCTCTTTTTCCATTTTCGAAGCCTAATGCCTGCCTTGCCGGTTGCAGGGTCGTCTTCGCGGTCGACATGAGTCGCCGCATGATGGAGCTTCGCGGGGTGAGCCTTCCAATGTTACACGCGCACTCGGCTGAGCCAGCGGTGCATCCCATGTCTCGGAATGGCTCTGCCCACGCCCCGGCAGGGAGGCGCCCAGGCGACCCAAGGAGCGAGCGCCCGGGACGACTTTACTGCGCGGCTGGTGCACTCCTTTCGAAAAGCGTTCCTGACTTGAGCATCGCATGCATGGTGACGGCGAGCTTGCGCGCCAGTGCGACGGCGGCTCGCTTGAAGCCGATCCGTTCCTTGAGCTGAAGTCCCCAAGTTCGCAGCCGGTTGTCGGCGGTGCTTCGCGTCAGCATCACGGTTGCCGCCTCATAGAGCAGCCCGCGCACATAGCTGTCGCCCCGCCGCGAGATGTGCCCGTCATAGTCGACCTCGCCCGACTGGTAGCGCCGCGTCGTCAGCCCCAGCCAGGCGCCGACGGATCGTGATTTCCTGAAGTTCCCGGGGTCCTCGATCGCCGTGGCAAACGCCGTCGCAGTCACGGCGCCCACCCCTGGAATCGACATCAGGATCTGGCACGCCTCGCTCTTGCGCGCGGCCGTGACGAGCTGCTCGCCCAGCTCTGCTGCGCGCTGGCGGGCCGCACGCCAGACCTCGAGCAGCGGCCGCACGATCGACGCTACCTCCTGTTGATCGATGAGACGCTCCTGGACATGTCTCTCGAACCGGCTGCCCTTGCCGGCTGGGACAACGAGACCGAAGGTCTTCATCAGCCCGCGGATCTGGTTGGAGAGTTCGGTCGTGATCCTGAGCAGTCGCATGCGCGCGGCGATCAGCGTCCGCGTTTGCATACTGTCAAAGCCCTTTACGCGCACTTCGCGGAAGAAGCCCACTTCGGCGAGCTGCGCCAGGCCATCGGCGTCGTTGGCGTCGGTCTTGTTGGCTGCCATATCCAGTGCCGCCTTGGCATGACGCGCATCGACGCAGATCGCCGGCAGACCCTCCTGCCTCAGCGCATGATAGAACCACACCGACAAAGGTCCGGTCTCGAACACGACCCGCTTTGCGCCAGGCGCATGCTTGCGGATCAACTCGGCGATCAGCTTCGGGTCTGAAGGGCACTTTCCGCGCCAGATCCGCTCCCCCGCCCGGCGAATGGAAACGGCAGTGTCTTTCATCGAAACGTCAAGGCCAATATACTCGTCCATGGCTGTTCTCCGTTGATGTTGGGCCCGGCGTCTGATCGTGAGCCCGTACTTCCATCATACTGGGGAACAGCCACTCCTGGCATCACCGCGCGAACCACTAAACCCGCAATTACACCATGTTACAACCTCGCGCCGAACGGGTTGTCGAGGGTTTGCAGGGTTTTCTGCTCCAAGTCGATATATCCCAAGTCGTAATGCATGAAGCTGACGAGCCAGATGCCCTCGTCGATTTCCTTGATGCCGAGGCGCTGTCCGGCGAGGACGGTCGATATGTTGATCTTCTTTCTGTGCATGCAGATGCGTCCACAGGATGTGACGATGACATCCTTGTCGTGGAGCGGATAGGTGAGCTCTGGAAGGCCGTGATAATCGCGCGCTGAGGGCTGATAGGTATCGGCTGGGACCTTCATTCCGAGCGCCTCGTGCGGTCGCTCTTTGTTGAACTCAGCGGTGAAGGCATCGAACTTCGCCTGCTGCTGGAGGAAGTTGGCTCCTGCCGGTCTGGTTGCCTCCTTTTTCAACGTCAGGTGCATTCGCTCATGACGGCCATTTTGCTGTGGCTGCCCCGGCTTGATGCGTTCGATCTCTATACCGAGCCTGAGCCACCAGACGGCGAGTCTGGAGAGGTTGTAGAGCCCGTTGGGGCTGGCGAAGGGCACGCCATTGTCGGAGCGGATGGCGCCGGGCAGGCCGCGCTCCCTGAACAGCTGCTCGAAGGCCGGAAAGGCCAGGTCTTCGCGGACCGATTCGAGTGCCTCGCACAAGAGCAGATAGCGTGAGGCGTGGTCGGTGACTGTGAGGGGATAGCAATATCGGCCATTGCCGAGCTTGAACTCGCCCTTGAAGTCAACGCACCAAAGATCGTTGGGCTTGGTGCCTGGGGAAAGCGGCGTTCCGGTTGCGCGCTTGCGCCTTCGCATCCGCTGGACGAGGCCGTGCCGATCGAGCACCGCATGGATCGTGCTCTTCGCGGGTATGCGCACGTCGCCGGCGAGGCGCCTGACCAGCAGCTCACGGATCTTACGCGCACCCCAGTGAGGTTTATCCTGCTTGGCCCGGACGATCATTCGTTCAACTGGCTCTGGCAGTTGGTTGGCGTAACGGACGGGCCGTCTCGATCGATCGGTCAGCGCATCCAGGCCATGGTGCTGATAGCGATTGAATATCTTGTAGCCCGTCTTGCGAGAAATTGTCGTTGCCCCTTAATTTCCGGACAGTTCCTCACTGGTTGATTGGACGATGTATTCGCGCGGGGCGAGGTAGCCAAGTGCGCGATGCGGATGGACGGTGTTGTAGTGGTGGAACCAGCTGGGCAGCTGGTTGATCACGGCTCTGGCGTTGGGCTTTTCGGCGACGCGGACATAGTCTCGCTTCATGGTGCGCACGAACGCCTCGGCCATGCCGTTGGATTGTGGGCTTTCGATGGGGGTTGTGCGCGGCCTGAGGTTGATCTCGCGGGCGAAGCGGCGGGTCTCTCTGGCGGTGTAGCAGCTACCGTTGTCGGTCAGCCACTCGATGGTAGAGGGCAGCCTGTTCACACGGCCGAAGCGGTGCTCGACGGTGGCGGTCATGAGGTCGCGCACATCCTCGGCAGATATGCCGGCAGTGGTGGCAACAAAGCCCATCGCCTCGCGATCGCAGCAGTCCAGAGAGAAGGCGACCCGCACCTTCTCGCCGTTGTCGCAGCCGATTTCGAAGCCGTCGGAGCACCAGCGGGTGTTGCGAGTATCGACGGCGACGCGCCCATCGTGGCGACGCTCGTCCGCCTTGCCGCTATGGCGCTGGAGCAGCAGGCCATGCACCTTCATCACCCGGTAGACCCGCTTGGCATTGGGCGCAGATGGCCCGCCATTGCGCGCCTGCCGCCGCAGGAGCGCGTGGATCCGGCGGTAGCCATAGGTCGGCAGCTCAGCGATCAGGGCCTGAATACGCGCGACGAGCTCTTCCTCGGGAAGCGGAGGTCTGCCGCGGCTTCGGGCAGCGGCCTTGCGTCTGGCTGACGAGAGATGCTGCCGAGACACGCCCAATGCATTTGCCACCGCGCTCACAGGTCGCCCTCCGGCAACGAGAGCGTGCGCAACGGCGTTTTTTTGGGAGCTGCCACCCGCGAGATCGCCTCGCGCAGGATTTCGTTCTCCATGGTCTTCTTGCCGAGCATGCGCTGCAGCTCGCGAACCTGGTTCTCGAGTGCACGATACTCGCTGGCCGGAACCACCTGGCCGCCGGCACGGGTGGCGGTCAGGGCGCCGCTTGCCGCCTGCCGGCGCCAGCCAAACAGCTGGTTCGGCGCCACCCCGTGCATGCGCGCCACACGCGACACGCTGTTGCCGGGCAGGAAGGTCTCTTCGACCATGCGGAGCTTCTCTTCCGGGGTCCACCGCCTACGGCGCTGAACCCCTCCGAGAACCTCCGCATGCACATAGCTCCTGGGATTACTGTCGGTCATATGCCTCACTCTTACATAAGTGTGAGGAACTGTCCGGTCATTTTGGGGGCCGCTTCAGAAATGCCGAACTCGCGACACAGCTCGCTCATCGGTTCACCGTCCAGCAGGCGGACAACGAAGCGCATACGCTCTTCCATTACCGAACACTCCTTCCACGGCATCGACACCTCCCGCATGCGATCGCATGCGGGAGGTGTAACATGGTGTAATTGCGGGTTTAGTGGTTCGCGCGGTGATGCCAGGAGTGGCTGTTCCCCAGTATGATGGAAGTACGGGCTCACGATCAGACGCCGGGCCCAACATCAACGGAGAACAGCCATGGACGAGTATATTGGCCTTGACGTTTCGATGAAAGACACTGCCGTTTCCATTCGCCGGGCGGGGGAGCGGATCTGGCGCGGAAAGTGCCCTTCAGACCCGAAGCTGATCGCCGAGTTGATCCGCAAGCATGCGCCTGGCGCAAAGCGGGTCGTGTTCGAGACCGGACCTTTGTCGGTGTGGTTCTATCATGCGCTGAGGCAGGAGGGTCTGCCGGCGATCTGCGTCGATGCGCGTCATGCCAAGGCGGCACTGGATATGGCAGCCAACAAGACCGACGCCAACGACGCCGATGGCCTGGCGCAGCTCGCCGAAGTGGGCTTCTTCCGCGAAGTGCGCGTAAAGGGCTTTGACAGTATGCAAACGCGGACGCTGATCGCCGCGCGCATGCGACTGCTCAGGATCACGACCGAACTCTCCAACCAGATCCGCGGGCTGATGAAGACCTTCGGTCTCGTTGTCCCAGCCGGCAAGGGCAGCCGGTTCGAGAGACATGTCCAGGAGCGTCTCATCGATCAACAGGAGGTAGCGTCGATCGTGCGGCCGCTGCTCGAGGTCTGGCGTGCGGCCCGCCAGCGCGCAGCAGAGCTGGGCGAGCAGCTCGTCACGGCCGCGCGCAAGAGCGAGGCGTGCCAGATACTGATGTCGATTCCAGGGGTGGGCGCCGTGACTGCGACGGCGTTTGCCACGGCGATCGAGGACCCCGGGAACTTCAGGAAATCACGATCCGTCGGCGCCTGGCTGGGGCTGACGACGCGGCGCTACCAGTCGGGCGAGGTCGACTATGACGGGCACATCTCGCGGCGGGGCGACAGCTATGTGCGCGGGCTGCTCTATGAGGCGGCAACCGTGATGCTGACGCGAAGCACCGCCGACAACCGGCTGCGAACTTGGGGACTTCAGCTCAAGGAACGGATCGGCTTCAAGCGAGCCGCCGTCGCACTGGCGCGCAAGCTCGCCGTCACCATGCATGCGATGCTCAAGTCAGGAACGCTTTTCGAAAGGAGTGCACCAGCCGCGCAGTAAAGTCGTCCCGGGCGCTCGCTCCTTGGGTCGCCTGGGCGCCTCCCTGCCGGGGCGTGGGCAGAGCCATTCCGAGACATGGGATGCACCGCTGGCTCAGCCGAGTGCGCGTGTAACATTGGAAGGCTCACCCCGCGAAGCTCCATCATGCGGCGACTCATGTCGACCGCGAAGACGACCCTGCAACCGGCAAGGCGGCACCTAGGCTTCGAAAATGGAAAAAGAGACCGCGAAAGGTGTCCGCAATTAGTTTCCGTTGTGATCAAGCCCGTTTTTCAACCCATAGGCGGTCGGCTTTAATCAGCGCGTTGACCATGACGATGAGCTTGCGCATAAGTGTGACCACAGCGACCTTTGCCGGTTTTCCGGACGCGATGAGGCTTTGATATTTTGCTTTGAGATCTGGATTGTAGCGGGCGGCAACGAGGGCCGGCATGTAAAGCGCACGTCTTACATTGGCCCGTCCCCCTTGAATAAAACTGCGCCCTTTCCATTGCCCCGATTGACGGGCGACGGGAGCCAGGCCTGCAAGGGAAGCGACTTGTTTAGGATCCAGTGCTCCTAGCTCTGGCATGGTTGCGACCAACTGGTCGGCGGTACGTGTGCCTACCCCGGCAATACTGGAGATGATTTCGTGCCGCCGCGCCAACTCTGCGTCAGCAGCAATGATCGTCGCAAGCTCGACATCGACCTGTTTGATATGCTGCTCAATCTGATCCAGGCGCTTTTTGTGCTGACGCTTGAGGAGAGGTAGCGTCAGGTTCTTCGCTTGATTTTGAAGCGCGATCTTATCACGGACCAAGCCATCGCGAGCGCTGATCAATTCGGCGAGCTTGGCTTGCTTGGGCGTATTTGCCGGGCGTACGGGAGGCTGGAGCGTCGTCGCCATACGGGCCAGAATCACCGCATCAATCTTATCCGTCTTGGCGAGAGTGCCTATCGCTTGGGCGAACCGCCGTGCGCGAGCCGGGTTGAGCTTGACGCATGGCAGGTCCGATAAAGCCTGCTCGAGCTGTCGGTGGTATGCGCCAGTAGCCTCATAGGCGATCCGATCGATCTGCCATTGCCCGAGCCAATCTATCAGCTCCCTGTGGCCTTTGGCGGTATTGGTGAATTGCCGCTCGCAGCCTGCAGGATGGGCATATACATCAAGGGTCGCTTTTGAGATGTCGATGCCGATGGTTTGGGGTATGGGATTGTCCATCTTTTCCGCTGTCCTACTCTTGTCATCCGGGCCCGAAGCCCTGGTTTCCGTCCAGGTCTGGTGGAAAAGAAAGGGGTGATCACACTAATCGACGGTCCTCCACGACCGAGACAACTTCGATCCATCCCCTTCCGCCCGATCCGGGGTGGCCACCCCGGATCGGGCAGCCCTTAATGCCCACAACCGCCAGAAAAGTCATAAGACAAGACGACCCATGTCTCCGGTACGGAGTGTCACCCATGTCTCGGGCCGCTCAAACAAAGCTGGGCACTGCGCCCGGCTTTGTTTCGGCGGCTCCCGCGACCAGCGTTTGCAGCAGATTGCTTTTCGAGCCGAGAATCCGAACCTCATCGGCCGCGACTTCCACTCTTTGCGCCAGCGCGCGGAGATGGTCGCGGCGATAGCCGCCATTGGCATTTCGCATCTTCTTGCGCGCGGTGCTGGCGAAGTTCACCAGCATGTCGGGCGCGACCGCCTTCCGGCCCTCAGCGCTGAGCGAAGCCTTCACGCGCTCGGCGTCGGCCCTTGCCTGATCGCGCGTCGCCTTAAGGCTTGCTATGCGCTCCTTGAGGTCAGGGTCGTCCACGTCGGCAATCCCGTTCTCGATGGCGTCATAAAGCCGCTTCAATCTCAATTCGGCTTCGGTGGCTCGCTTGTTGAGTTCGGCGACATGGGCGCGCTTGCGCGTCGTCTGTTCCTGCCGCCGATCCAGAACGGCAGACAGGATGGCTTCGAGCCGGTCGGGTTGGAGAAGCTCGTCTTCCAGATTCTTTGCGACGAGATCGTCCAGTTTTTCCATCGGCACCGTAATGCCCGTGCAGGCCGTCGGACCTTGCCGCGCCTTGGTCGAACAGGCGTAATAGCGATACCGCCCGCCCTTGCCGGTACGAATGGTCATGGCGCCGCCGCACTTCGCACAGTGGATCAGCCCTGTAAGCAGCGTAGGGCCGCTCACGACGCGAGGCGGCACCTTCTTGGGGTTGCGGGCCTGCAAGTGCGCCTGCACCGCGTCAAACGTCTCCTGATCGATGATCGGCGGCACTTCGACCACGACGGCCTCAGACTTCGGATTGAGCTTCCTGTCCTTGCCCCGGCGGTTGAACTCGTGGCGCCCGGTGTAGGTCGTGCGGGTGAGTATCTGGTGGACGGCACCGAGACCCCAGCGCCCGCCATCGCGAGTGCGAATCGACCTCTCGTTGAGCCAAGCCGCGATGGCCTTGACCCCCATCGATCCCGAACCGCCGTCGCCTTCCAGAGCAAGCCGGAAGATGGTCCGCACCGTCTCGGCATGGAAGGGGTCGATCTCCAACCGCTTCTTGATTTTGGCACCGCGCTGTTCGGCAGCAACGACGCGGTAGCCGATTGGCGGCAACGATCCGTTCCAGAAGCCTTGCCGCGCATTCTCTCGCATCGCGCGCAGCACATGTTTGGCGGTCTCTTTCGACTGATACTCGTCGAACAGCGCCATGATCTGGCGCATCATGACGTGCATCGGATCGTCGCCCATTTCTTGTGTGATGGAGACGAGCTTCACGCCATTCTTCGCGAGTTTGCGGACATAGAACTCCAGCTCGAAATGATCGCGAAAGAAACGGGAGAAGCTGTGGACCACAACGAGGTCGAACGGCGCCGGTTTCGATGTCCCGGCCTCAATCAGATGGGGTGATTGGGGCTCCGCCGAGTCGGTGGGGTGGCTGCTCCTCGCAAATGGTAGAACGTGGTCCGTGTGAGCGGCCACAACCATAAGGAGAAGCAACCATGAGCTATTATGCCGGACTGGATGTATCGTTGGAAGAGACGGCCATCTGCATTGTCGATGAGACGGGCGCGATCGTCCGCGAGCTGCGCGCGCCCAGCGATCCAGGAAGCCTGATATCGGCGTTCGATGCCGTCGGTCTACCGATGGAGCGAATAGGGCTCGAAGCCTGTTCGCAGTCTGCCTGGCTGCACCAGGGGCTGACGCGGGCTGGCTTGCCGGCCTTGTGCATCGAAACGCGTCACGCGAAAGGCGCGATGAGCGCGATGCCGAACAAGACCGACCGCAATGACGCGCGCGGCTTGGCACAAATCATCCGGACGGGCTGGTATCGCCAGGTCCACGTCAAGAGCGCGCCATCCAGGATGGCGCGTTCGCTGCTGGTGGCGCGCCGGACGGTGCTGTGCAAGCTGCGGGACATGGAAAATGCCGTGCGGGCTGTCTTGCGCGAAAGCGGGCTCAAGGTGGGATCGCCGGGGCGCAAGCGGTTCTCGGCCCGGGTCCGCGAGCTGGCCGAGGCGGATCCCACATTGACCGACATAACCGAACCCCTGCTGGCGATCATCGCGACCATGTACCGCGAACTCGAGCGACTGACCCGTCGCGTGCTGGAATCGGTTCGGGTCGAACCGATCTGCCGTCAGCTGATGACGATACCGGGTGTCGGTCCACTAACGGCACTGGCATTCCGCGCGACCGTGGATCAGCCAGAGCGCTTCCGGCGATCACGCGATGTGGGCGCCCATCTCGGTCTCACCCCGAGGCGTTATCAGTCGGGCGAAACCGACATCCAGGGGCGCGTCAGCCGATGCGGCGATGAGCTTGCCCGCACCTTGCTGTACGAGGCTGCCCATACGCTGCTGACCCGGTGCAAGAAGTGGTCGGCCCTAAAGGCATGGGGCATGAACATCGCGAAGCGGCGCGGCATGGCGAAGGCCCGCGTTGCCGTCGCCCGCAAGCTTGCTGTCATCATGCACCGCATGTGGAGCGATCAAAGCGAGTTCCGCTGGGGCAAGGCGCCAGCATCGCTGGCAGCATGAGGAGGCGTAAACCGAACCCCGCCTGACAAAGCGGGTAGTGTCGTTCCCATGGGGACGAAGGGCAAGACGATCTCGCTTAGAGTCCAGAACCTCAGCTTTGTCTGAAGGTCGAAAATCAGATTGAGACGCCTTGTTCTCCATGACCCCATTATGCGGCGGCCACGCGCCGACCGCGGAGAGAAGCGAGTGATCCGTGGGAAGGATCACGCAGTCGAGGAAGCAGCTTGACCCAAGAGGCCCCAATCAGAGAAGGCTCTTAGAAGCGCCAGCTGGCAGGGGTGTCGTACCAAAGCGATGGTGATGCTGGCGCCGGACGAGACATCACGAACCATTTCAACGCAGCTATTCCAACCCAACTGATCCGCGACAGTACCGGAAAAGGGACGTGTCTTGTGTCGCGCCGCGATGCATCCATTGCCTTTGCGGCGACCGACTCCGGTGCGGTTGGTATTTGCGTTCGCCATGGCAGCGGTCGGTCTGGCGCATAAAAGCAACGAGCCAAATTGGATGGACGAATGGCGGCAGGTCTTCTCTCTAGCTTGCGAGTGGTGGAGTTCGACGGAATGGGGCCGACTCCCTTCGCCGCAAAGATGCTCGCCGATCTCGGAGCGGAAGTCGTGCGTGTCGCACGCGCCGGGGCCAGCGATCGTGCCGGAGCGGCCGACATGCTCGCCAATCGTACAGTGGTACGCGTCGACCTCAAATCCTCGGATGGACACAAGGCGGCACTCGATCTGATTGCAACAGCTGACGGCGTTCTTGAGGGTTTTCGGCCTGGTGTGATGGAACGCTTGGGGCTTGGACCCGACATATGCCTTCGTACAAATCCGCGTTTGGCTTATGTGCGTTTGACCGGCTGGGGCCAGGACGGACCGCTCGCCCCGCGCGCGGGTCACGATCTCAACTATCTCTCCATCACCGGGGTACTGAACGCAATCGGCCCGGCCGATCAGCCGCCGCCGCCGCCGTTGAATCTGTTAGGGGATTATGGAGGTGGGTCGACCTTTGCCGTGATCGGATTGCTGACGGCGGTGCTCCATGCGCGTGAAACGGGGAAAGGGCAGGTGATCGACGCTGCAATGGTCGATAGCGTTGCAGCGTTGTCGACCGCCATCCACGGTCTCATGAATTCGGGGGGGTGGCGCGATGAGCGGGCGGCAAACACTCTCGATGGTGGCGCGCCATTCTACCGTTGCTATGCCTGTTCAGACGGGAAATTCATCTCAGTCGCGGCACTGGAGCCGCAGTTTTTTGGCCTTCTGCTCGATGGACTTGAGATCGAGCGGACGCGGTTCGACCAGCGCGACCGGGCGCACTGGGCGGAAATGGAAGCGACCTTTAGGGCGCGCTTCGCCACCCGAACCCGCGATCAATGGGCCGCCGTCTTCGAGATCACTGACGCTTGCGTGGCGCCGGTGCTGAGTTTTGCGGAAGCGCGGACGCATCCGCACAATATCGCGCGTCAAACGTTTCGCGCAGCGCTCCCGGCGGCTGCACCGCGCTTTGCAGAGCCGGCGTATTCAACGTCGCATGGCGAGGGCGATATCGAGGAGATCGTCGCGCGATGGGGCACGTCCCCCAAGCGGGACGTTGCTTTGACCCGGGCCGGGCTCCTAGCGGACGATCATGGACAGCTATGACTATGTCGTAATCGGCGCAGGCTCGGCCGGGTGCGTCATCGCAAGCCGGCTCGTCGAGGCCGGCAAGAGCGTGCTGCTGTTGGAATCTGGACCGTCCGATCGGGACTTCTTCATCCCCATACCCGGCGGGCTTCAAAAAATTGATAAAAAGCTGGCCTGGCACTTCCGTACCGAGCCCGAGCCGGGCGTCGGCGGACGACGCGTCTACATGAAGCAGGGCAAGCTGTTGGGCGGCGGTTCGTCGATCAACGGTATGGTCTATATCAGAGGGCAGGCTCAAGATTACGACGATTGGGAAGCGGCAGGCTGCGAGGGCTGGAGCTGGAGCGACGTACTCCCGGTATTCAAACGCAGTGAAGCCAATCAGAAATATTCCGAGCCGTTTCACGGTGTCGACGGCCCGCTGAAAGTCTGCGATGCCGGTTACCATCACCCGCTGAGCTATGCCTTCGTGCGCGCCGGGCAAGAAGCGGGCCTGCCATATAACGATGACTTCAACGGTCCGACACAAGAGGGCGTCGGGTTCTATCAGACGACCTCGGCGGACGGCCGGCGCCAATCGGCGACAGTTGCGTTTCTGTCGCGCGTGCGCGGCAACGCATTGCTGACGCTGCGCTGCAATGCCCATGTCGAAACGGTTCTGACGGCGAACGGCGCGGCGGTTGGGGTACGCTATCGAATCGAAAATGACGTGGCCCGCGAAGCGATGGTCCGTGAGGAGGTGATCGTCGCCGCCGGCGCCTTCGGTTCACCCAAGGTTCTGCAGCTTTCGGGTATCGGGCCCGAAGCGTTGCTGGCCCGGCACGGCATTCCGATCCTGCGTGCACTGGACGGCGTCGGCGCGAACTTCCAGGATCATTATCAAGCTGGCGTTTATGGCCGAACCCGGGACCCGATCAGCCTTTTCGGCGCGGACAAGGGATTGAAGGCCGCTCGTCACGGCGTGCAGTGGCTGCTGTTCAAGTCGGGCCTGCTGACATCCAATATTGTCGAATCCGGCGGGTTCGCATCGACCGATGGCTCAGGCCGGCCCGACATCCAGTTCACCACGGTTGCCGCCCTCACCGGCGATGCCGACCGGCCGGCGCTGCCAGGGCATGGCATATCGATCAGTCCCTGCAATTTGCGTCCCAAGGCGCGCGGCACGGTGCATATCGCCGGGCGAGATGCGGCCACTCCGGTGCGCATCGAGGCAAATGTGCTGGGCCATAGCGATGACATGGCGACGCTGGTGCGCGGCGTACGGCTCGCGCGCCGCATTCTGCATTCGCCGTCGCTTGCCGGTTTGCTCGAATGCGAACTGGCGCCGGGCCAAGGTCCCGATGATCAAGTAGATGATACCGTGATCGAAGCGCATATCCGCAGCGTGCTGAAGACGGTCTACCATCCTTGCGGAACCTGCAAGATGGGGCCTGCCAGCGACCCCACCGCCGTGGTGGACGCGCGGCTTCGCGTTCATGGCGTTCCGCGGCTGCGCGTCGCCGATGCCTCGATCATGCCGAGCCTGATCAGCGGGAACACCAACGCACCCACGATCATGATCGCCGAACGTTGTGCCGACTTCATCCTTCGGCACGCCTAGGAGGCTGAGATGCACACGCCATTGCAAGGAAAGCTTTACATCGGAGGCGAGTGGATCGTGCCGACCGGCGGGGCTTCCGAAGCCGTCATAAATCCCGCGACAGAAGACGTTATTGGCCATGCTGGGCTGGCTGGCCCGGCGGAGATCGAAGCTGCGCTTGCGGCCGCCCGGACCGCGTTCGACCTTGGCCCTTGGCCTCGCATGAAAACGACCGAGCGGGCGGCCTTTCTCGAGTTGATGTGCGAATGGATCGAAGCGCGTGCCGACGATCTGCGCACGTTGATTGCAAGGGAAACGGGATCGATTCACCCCTTTGCGCGCTCCATGCAGTTCGCAACCGGGCTGGAGCATGCGCGCCACTATATCGAGCTCGCACGAAGACAGGCGCCGCAACCTCTGCCGCTGGAACCCGTCGCGTTGCCTGACGGCACGACAATGGTGGGCGGCGGGTTGATGGTGCGCGAGCCGGTTGGCGTGTGCCTGGCGATCACGCCGTTCAACGTGCCGTTCACGTTGAACTTGGGCAAGGCGGTGCCGGCGCTGTTGATGGGAAACACTGTCATTCTCAAGCCTTCGCCGCTGACGCCGTTTTCCGCGCTGATTCTTGCCGAGGCTGCTGAAGCCGCCGGTTTGCCGTCAGGGGTGTTCAATGTCGTGAATGGCGACCTAGCCGCCGGCGAGACGCTGACCACCGATCCGCGCGTCGACCTTATCACCTTCACCGGCTCCGATCGCGTCGGCGCGGCAATCCAGTCGCAGGCGGCGCCGACATTGAAGCGTTGCATCATGGAACTCGGTGGCAAGTCGGCGATGATCGTACGTGCGGACGCGAATCTCGAAGCTGCGGCTCAGGCCGCGCTCGCAAGCCTTACCTTTCATGCCGGCCAAGCCTGTGCTGCGCTGACTCGTCTGGTCGTGCACAGTGCGGTGCGGCCGCAGTTCGTCCAACGGCTGGCCGAGCTGTTCCGCGCCGTCCAGATCGGCGATCCGGCGGATCCGGCAACTCGTATGGGGCCATTGATCCGCGCCAATGCCCGCGATCGCGTTCAGCGTCTGGTCGATTCGGCGATTGATGATGGCGCAACGCTCGTGACGGGCGGCCGAATACCAACGGGTTTAGAGCACGGCTTTTTCTACGAGCCGACGCTCTTCGACGATGTCGACAATGGTTGGCGGGTCGCGCAGGAAGAGGTCTTCGGGCCACTGGGCGTGGTCATTGGATTCGAAAGCGATGAAGAAGCCGTCGCCATTGCGAACCATAGCGACTTCGGCCTGTCGGGCGCGATCTATTCTGCCGATGTCGGACGTGCTCTCGAATTGGCATCGCAACTGCGCACAGGCAAAGTCAATTTAAATGGGGGGTCGGGCAAGATGAGCGCACATCATCCGTTCGGCGGTATAAAGCGCTCTGGCTATGGCCGCGAATTCGGTGAGGTCGGCCTGCATGAATTCACCTATATCAAGACCATTTCCTATCACCTCGCCTGAAGTGATTTGCCCTCGATCTGGCACCCTCTAGCCCTCCTACCCCTGCGAATTCCGATGGGCTCAGGAAAACAGCGAACGGGCGACGATCATGCGCTGGATCTCGGTCGCCCCTTCGCCCAGCCGCTTGATACGGAGCTCGCGAAACCACCGCTCGAGCGGTAGTTCACAAGAGACACCCATCCCGCCGAACAGCTGGATGCATGTATCGAGCGTCTTGAAGGCTGCCTCGGTCGCGCTCCATTTCGCCATCGCTGCCTCGGCGCGCGCGGGCTCGCCGCGGTCAACTTTTCTCGCCGCCCGGTGGATGAGCAGACGCGCGGCATCGAGCGCTAGCCGGCAATCGGCCAGCATCCATTGCGGACCCTGCTTCTCGGCGAGCAGTCCGCCGAACACACGGCGTTCCTTCGCCCATTCGATCGTGAGCCGCAGCGCTTCCTCGGCTATCCCGAGCGGCCCGGCGCCATAAGTGATCCGCCCACGGGTCAGAAAATCGTCGGCGAGCGCGAAGCCGCCACCTTCCTCACCGATGCGATTGGCAACCGGCACGCGGGCATTGTCGAAATGCAGTTCGTTTGGGCTGTTCGCAATCATCACGGGAATCCGCGAGCGCGTGAAGCCCGGCGTGCCGATCTCGACGATGAAGCAGCTGATTCCGTCCCGCCGGCCCGGCTCGCCGGTCCGCGCATAGACCACGCCCCAATGCGCACGATCGGCGTGGGTGATCCAGGTCTTGGTTCCGTTCAGAACATAATAGTCGCCGTCACGCTCGGCTCGTAACTGGATTGCCCGCGCAGGATCCGATCCGCCCGACGCTTCGCTGATCGCCGTGAACGCCTTGGGCATGCGTCCTTCGACGATGGGCCGGCCATAAGTTTCGAATTGCTCCGCGGTACCATGAAATAGCACTGACGGCGGGTCTCCGCCAATCGCGCCAGCGGCGGGGAAGAACGCGCCCAAGCGGCATTTCGCCGCTTCCTCGGCCACGATCGTCTGGGCGAGCACGTCGAGACCGGCCCCGCCCAGCCGTTTGGGCGTCGCCAGCGCCCACAGACCGAGCTCGCGTGCCCGTGCCTGTAGCGCCGCCTGCTGATCTGGATCGAGCTTCGCCTGATCGAGCGACAACTTGGCCTCTACCGGCGCAACTTCGCTCCTAACGAAGTGGCGTACCGTGTCGCGCAACATCTCAAGCTCGAACGGCAGTTCGCCTTCGTTTGATACGTCGATGGTCATCATTGCTTCCTGGAATCGATAGTGCGGAAAGCGATCGAGCCGAGCGGGCCATAGTCGAAATGAAAGGTATCGCCATGGCTGGCCGCCACCGGTGCGGTAAACGACCCGCCTAGAATAATCTCCCCCGGTTCCAGCCGCTCGCCATAGGGATAGAGCTTGTTCGCGAGCCATGCGGGTCCGGCAGCCGGGTGATTGAGCACCGCCGCGGCAACGCCAGATTCTTCGATCACGCCATTGCGGTAGCACAGCGCAGCGACCCATCGCAGATCGACGTCATGCGGCCGGACCGGAAGCCCGCCCAGCACGACGCCGGCATTGGCGGCATTGTCCGAAATCGTATCGAACACCTTGCGGGTCCGGCCCGTCGCGGGATCGATGGGCTGAATGCGCTGGTCGATAATCTCGATCGCGGGAACGGCATGATCAGTCGCATTCAGCACGTCGAAGATCGTGCAGTTTGGCCCTTCCAATGGCGACTTGAGAATGAAGGCGAGTTCAAGCTCGACGCGAGGAAGGATGAATCGCGAGATGTCGATGTCGCCGCCCGGCTGGAAGACCATATCGTCCAGCAACGCGCCATAGTCCGGCTCGGGAATGTTCGACGTGCGCTGCATCGCTCGACTCGTCAGGCCGATCTTGTGCCCGACGATCTTGCGCCCGTCGGCGACCTTCAAGGCGACCCATGCACGCTGGACTGCATAGGCATCAGCGACGGTCATGCCGGGATGTTCGAGTGAGAATTGCGGAATCTGTTCGCGCTCGCGCTCGGAACGGTCGAGCCGTCGTGCGAGGTCAGCGATTGTTGCGGCTTCTAGTGTGGGCTGGTCGTTCATGTTGACAATGCCTCTCGCTCCCCCGACGTCACGCGGCTTCCTTCAATGCGCCAATTGATGGATGAGTAGACTGGCGAGATTGCCGTCGCTATCGCAGGGTGACGCTATGCGCCATAGCCTCTGCCTGTGGCGCTGTGGCGTGGACATGAAGGCCTACGGCGATTTTGCCGACAGCGAGGTACGATGGACGAGGTTCAGCTCCGCAACTTCATGATGATCAGCCGGTGCGCTTCGATCACGGAGGCAGCCGACCGGTTGGGCATCGCGCAGCCGTCGCTCAGCCAGCAGTTGTTGCGGTTGGAAGACGAGTTCGGCACCAAGCTGTTCCGGCGAACGTCACGCGGCGTCGCGGCCACCGACGCCGGCCGTATGCTGCAGGAGCATGCCGCCACCATCCTCCAGGCGATGAACCGCGCGCGCGAGGAGGTCCAAGGCGCCGAACGCGTGCCGCAAGGACAGGTCGCGATCGGCTTACCAGGCACGGCCAGCCTGATCTTGGGCGTGCAATTGCTGATCGCGTCGCGTGCGGCGCTGCCGCTCGTCAACATCCATGTCCGCGAAGCGATGAGCGGCACGATCCGGCGCTGGCTGGAGGAAGGGCGGATTGAGCTCGGCGTCCTCTACGATGCAGAAGGCCTGCATCATCTGGCGAGCAAGGTAATCGCGCGCGAGACGCTGCTTCTCGTCGGGCCGGCGGGCGCTTTCGGAAAGGCTGACGAGTTCGGAATCGCCATCGAACCGGTGGAGCAGGGCGTGCTTCGTGGTCAGGATTTCATCCTCCCGTCGGTTTCGCATGGCCTGCGCAAGCTGATCGAACGGCGGCTGCACATGGAGAATCTGTCGCTGGCTGTGACGACCGAGATTGACTCATTGGCGCATACGAAGACGCTTGTGGCGGCAGGCTTCGGCTATACATTGCTCTCGCATGCGGCGATCCGTGCGGAACTTACTAGCGGCGAGCTTTCCGCGGCCCTTATTGCAGGGATCGACCTGTCCCGCAGTGTATCGTTCGTCCGCAATCCCGCTCAAAGGCTCACCCGCGCATCGATCGAGGTAGAGGATCTGGCAACTCAGTTACTGCGCGAAATGGTCGCCGACGGCCGGTGGCTTGCGACGCTGGTCAGCGACAATTGATCGGCACCCATAGGTTTCAACTATCTCTGCTCTCGATCATTAGCGAAGGACGCGGCGAAGCCCTTGGTGCAGACGACGATGGACGCGTCGCAGAAGCGGCAGCGGTCGGTCCGACGGTGGCGGGCGGCAAATTCACTGCGCTGTCGACCGCCTCATGCGCGGGCGCGACCATTGAATCGGAGGTATCTGAAATGACCACAAAGGTATCGGCTGACATTTCCGCAGTTCATATGCCCGGCGATATCGCCGGCCGTCTGGTCGATCCCAAAGCCTATGGTCAATGGGATCAATTGCAGCAGGACCTGACCTGGCTCCGCCGGGAAATGCCCCTGAGCGTCGCCGCGGCGGAAGGCTATGACCCGTTCTGGATGGTCACCAAATACAATGATATTCAAGAAATTGGCCGACAGCCCGGCATATTCGCAAATAATGGCGCGCGTAAGACGCTGATCGACCGCAACTTCGCGCAACGTGCGGAGGCGATCGAAGCTGAAGGCGGCCGCGCGGTTAATCGCTCGTTGCTGACCATGGATGCGCCCGTGCACATGCGTTACAGGCTGGTGACCGCGGCGCAATTTGCACCAAAAGGCGTGAAGGTCCTCGAAGAGGATATCCGCGGCCTCGCACGCGAGGCGATCGACGCCATGGAGGGGCGGGACGAGATCGACTTTCTCAATGCCGTCTCGCACAGGTTCCCGCTGCGCGTGATCCTGAGCCTGCTCGGCTTGCCGCGGTCCGACGAAGACATGTTGCTTGCAATGACCCAGCGCTTCTTCAACCCGCGTGACGAAGAACTGGCCGGCGAGCAGACCGGCAATTCGATCGGCGCGACCGCGAACCACGACATTCTTCACGAGATGTACGACTATTTCGCGGCCATCGTGGCCAACCGCCGCGCCAACCCGACGAGCGACGTCGCCTCGGTCATCGCCAATTCGACGATCAATGGCGAGTTGATCACCGAAGCGGACGCGGTGAGCTATTATCTGACGATCGCAACGGCAGGGCACGACACGACCGCCTCCTCGACCGCCGGCGCGGTCTGGGCGCTGGCCGAGCGCCCCGAGGAGTTCGCCAAGGTCAAGGCCGACCGCAGCCTCATCCCATCGCTGGTCAACGAAGCGATCCGCTGGACCTCCCCGGTCAATCACTTCATGCGCACGGCATTGGCCGACTATGAGCTGCGCGGTCAGCAGATTCGCGCGGGTGATTGGCTGATGTTGTCCTACCCCTCGGCCAATCGCGACGAGGACATCTTCGAAGCGCCGTTCGAATTCCGCGTTGACCGCCAGCCCAACCCGCAAATGGCATTCGGCTTTGGCGCGCATGTCTGTCTGGGCCAGCATCTGGCGAAGTTGGAAATGGGGGTATTCTTCGACGAGCTCTTCAATCGCGTCGAGCATGTCGAGCTGGCGGGCGAACCGAAGCGGATCGACTCCATTTCGGTCGGCGGCATCAAGCGGCTGCCGGTGCGCTACAAGCTCGCGGGCTGAAGCGATGCCGGCACTGCACGGAAAGGTGGTCGCGATCACGGGCGGATCGAGCGGAATCGGCCGGGCGATAGCGCGCGAACTGGCGCGATGTGGCACGAAGCTCGTCCTGAACGCACTGGCCGATGAGGAGCTCGACGGCATTCGCGCCGAGTTCAGCGACGAGGTTGTGATCGTGCCGGGCGATGTCGCCGAGCGGGCGACCGGCGAGCGCTTGCTCGCAAATGCGCTGGATCGCTTTGGCCGGATCGATGTGCTGGTCAACAATGCCGGCATCTTCCGTCACGGGCCGGTCGCCAGTGTCGATTTGGACGAACTCGATCGCATGATCGCGATCAACTTCGGTGCGGTGGTCCGCAACAGCTATTTGTTCTCGCGCGCTATGATAGGGCAGGGCGACGGGCACATTATCAACATCTCGAGCATCAGTTCCACTTTAACGACAGCGGGCTGTGGCGCCTACGGCGGCACGAAACGCGCTGTGGAGGCCTTCAGCGATGCGCTGCGCATTGAATTGGCGGGCACAGGTGTTCGAGTCGGAATCGTCGCGCCAGGAACGACCGACACCTATCTGTTCGACCGGATGCCGGGTCAGGGACGGGCTGCCAGCGCGAACGCTGCGGTCCGCAAGCTCGATCCGACCGATCTGGCAGAGGCGGTACGCTTTATGCTCGAACGCCCGGAGCACGCCAATTTGGCCCATCTCCGGCTCTATTCCGCCGATCAGCGACATTGATCGGCTCAGGCGAATGCCGGCAGTGCGCAGGCTGCTTCATATTCGGCGACCAGACGGTCGACGGCTTTAGCGACCGACTCGATTGCGGTGATTGACGCGATGCCATGGCCTGCACTCCAGAGGTCACGCCATGGGCGCTTGTCGGGCGGAAGATGGCTGTAGTCGCCTCGCCCCGGCGAGCGCGGCAGACTGGCGGGGTCAAGTCCCGCGTCACGCAATGACGCCGCAAGCCAATTGGCTCCCACGCCGTTGATCGCGGTTGAAAATATCACGTCGTCCGCGCGGCCGTCCACGATCATCGCCTTGTAACGCTCATCGGCATTGGCCTCGGTCGTGGCGATGAAGCGGGTGCCGAGATAGGCGAGATCGGCGCCCAGTGCCTCGGCGGCACGGATTCCGCCGCCCGTCGAGATCGCGCCGCCGAGGAGTATCGTCCCATCGAAAACATCCCTGATCTGCGGGACCAGGGCGAACGGACTGATAATCCCGGCATGGCCACCGCCGCCGGCCGCGATGCAGGTGATCCCGTCGACCCGCGCCTCGATCGCTTTTTCCGCGAATCGATGGCTGGTGACATCGTGGAAGATTCGCCCGCCTCCATCGTGCACCTGCTTGGCCAGTTCGGTGGGATCGCCGCGGGCCGAGATGACGATGTCGACGCCGTACCGGCGACACAGGGCGAGCTCGCGTTTTATCTCGTCCGGCGGCGTGGCTCCGGAGAGATTGACCGCGAGTGGTCCCACACGCGCTCCGGGCGCTTCGTCGCGGTACCGGTCAAGTGCCAGGCGAATGCCGCGCAGCCACGCCTCGAACTGTTCGAGGCTTGCCGCATTGTGCCGCGGCAGCCCGGCCATGATGCCTGCCTTGCACGCTGCGGTCACCAGCGCGGGGCTTGAGACGCCGATCATCGGCGCGCAAACCGCTGGCAAGCGGATCGAGCGGCCGAGATCGGGCGGGACCGTCATCTGCGCGCGCGCGCGAGCGGCTTCATTCAGAAGCCCGCGACAACTGTGATCACGCGCGCCGCTTCCGCGCCGTCAGGAGCGGCGTTGCTCCGCCAGCAGACATGCGCATCAGGGCGCACCAGCGCGAGCGCGCATTCATAAAGCTGCGCGATCTCCGGCACGTCGATATCGACGACCTGCAGATCGATCCCGCGGTCGCGCGCGGCAACGACGATAGCGCCGGCGTCGATCGCTGCCTCGAACCGGAGCAGGACATAACCGTTGCCGAACAGGTCGATGGTCGACCGTCCGTCACCGAGCCAGGCATGTGGCGCGCGGTGGCCGGGACGGGCAGTCTGATGATAGGTCTGCGCGGGATCCGGGGGCTCGGGCGTGTCGTCGGGCACGATCAGGGGCGAACCCTCATAGCGGTAGCCCAGCGCCACGCCGGTCGAGGTCCATTCCTGCTGCAGCGCCGCACTCAGTTCGGTGCCGATCCGGGCGCGTGATTGATCGCCCTCCGGCCCGGGCAAGAGGACGCCGCTGAAATCGGCGGCCGCGATCCAGCTCGTGAAATTCTCGGTAGAGATCGAGCTGTTGCGGATCGCGACCGGACGGCGTTCGGCTTCATAGGCGTCGAGCAGGCCGGCGCCGCCCCGGCCGCTCAGCACGGCATGCAGCATCCAGCCGAGCGCGAACGCATCGCCAATCCCGGTGTTGAGCCCATGTCCTCCAGTTGGGGATGTCGTGTGCGCCGCATCGCCGGCGAGAAACACATTGCCGACGCGATACCTATCGGCCGTGCACTGGCTGCGGCGCCAGGGGAGCACCCGCAGCACCTCGAACGGGATGGCCGGACCGAAGGCGCGACGAATATCGGTCGCGATATCGTGGATCGTCGGATCCAGCTTCGCCTCGCTGCCGACGAGTGTAAAGCGCCAGAGCTGGCGCCCGTCGACCGAAGTCAGGTTGGCCCAAGTACCGTCCTCGTCGATGAACATGTAGCGGTTGCGGATCCCGAACCGGCTGTCGCCGAGGTCTGCGCGAAGCATGGCGCTGACGGAATATGAGAGCATTCGACCCGGAAAGCCGATCCCCAGACCGCGCCGGACGCGACTCCCCGCGCCATCGCACCCGACGAGATAGCGGCCCCGCAGGGTACGGGCGGTCTGGTCGGCGATATTGGTCACCTCGGCATTGACGCCCTCGGCGTCCTGTTCCAGCCGATCGAATTGATGACCATAGAGCAGTTCGACGTGCCCTGTTGCCGCCGCGGCTTCGGCGAGGATCGGATCGAACAGGAATTGCGGGCATTTGCGCAGCATCTCAACGGCGCCCGCTGGTTGCACGCGATCGCTTGTCGCAGGACGGGGGTCGACACCGATAAGCAGTCCGTCGAGCGTGGTGCAGTACAGCGTGTCCAGATTGACGTCGTCCGGAAAACCGCACCGCGCAACCGCATCGGCGACACCCCATAGTCGGCAGATTTCCATGGTTCGCTCGTTGAGCGTGCCCGCTTTGGCAAGGAGCTCGACCCCGGTGCCGCGATCCCGTTCGACGACGATGCTCCGGACGCCCCGCCGTCCGAGATCGAGCGCGGTGGCGAGCCCGACGGGGCCGCCGCCGATGATCAGCACTGGGGCGTCGATCGACATGCTAGCGCTTTCCTTCAATATGCGTGGCACGCACATATGCCGCGTTGGCGGTGAGCTCGGCCGGTCGCAATGCCCCGGCGAGGGGGACAGCGCGCCAATCGATTACCGCCGATATGCGTCGAACCGTCCAGCAATCCTATGCGCTCAACCATGTTCGTCGGCCTCGCGCAGCTGGAGTCGCGCCGTCAATATGATCACGGCGACTTGGAGTAGCGCGGAGATCAGCAACGCCTCGCTTACGCCAAAGCGGTCCGCCAATATGCCGATTGCCCAGCTGCCGATGGCGACGCCGCCGAAAGCGGCCATCTGGTAGATCGCGAGGATCCGCGCGAGCGCCCAGTCCGGCGAATTGAGCTGGACGGTGAGGTTCATCATCGAGAATGCGACGACCCAGCCGGCGCCGTTGAGGGCGAGGGCGGCGGCCGTGAGCGGAAATAGTCGGCTGGTGGCTACGCCCAGCGTGCCGAGCGCGAATAGCAGCGCGAACCGTCGCGACAGTTGCTCGGCCGTCCATCTGCTGCGCAACCCCCGGATCGACATGCCACCGGCGACCGCGCCAAGGCCGAAGGCACCGAGCAACAAGCCATAGGTAAGCGCGTCTCCCTTCATCTGGTGACGGGCGACTAGCGGCAGCAGTGCCTGCACGGCGCTTGACGTAAGGCCGAACAAGGCCGCGCGCGGCAAGACGGCGCGCAGAACTGGGCTTGCCGCCACATGGCGGATGCCCGTCCGCAACGCCCGCAGCATAGGTTCCGGCGCGCGCGTTGCAGGAGCATGCTCGCGCCGCCAGCGCGAGAGCGCGAGCAGCATTGCGATGTTGCTCACGGCGTTGGCGATGAAGGCTGCGGCTGCGCCGCCCGCGGCCACGATAAAGCCCCCCAACGCCGGACCCGCGCTGCGGGCGAGATTGAAGCCGACGCTATTGAGAGCGATCGCGTTCGCCAAGGCCGCGCGCGGGACCATCTCGCTGACACCGGCCTGCCAGGCGGGTGTCTTCAGTGCCGTGCCACAGCCGATCAGAAAGGTGAGACCGAGCAACGACCATGGATTCAGCCCGCCGAGCCAGGCGATCGCGGCGAGAATGAACGAAGCGATCATGATGAAGCTCTGGGATACCAGCATCAGCTTCCGCCGATCGAAGCGGTCCGCGACCACGCCGGCCCAGGGCGCGACTATCATGAGCGGCAAGGCCGTGCTGGCCTGCACCAAGGTCACCATCTGTTCCGACGTGGTGAGCGCACTCATCAGCCAGGCAGCGCCCACCAATTGCACCAGACCCCCGAGATTGGAGATCATGTTTGCCGCCCAGATTTCACGAAACGCACGCGACGAGAGCGGGGAGGCGCTGGCCGGCTTGCCGATCATGCGGCCCTCGTTTCGAGCGGACGGCGGCGACGGCTGTCGGCGGGAACGATTGGAGATACGCCGGTCGACGCCGGTCGGGAATGAATTCTGGAAAAGGGGGCTGTCTCGGCCACGTCCGTTGGCCTGTGCAGGGCGGATGCCGCGCCAGCAATTCCCCTTCGCAGGGGCGCTGGCTCGCAATCGCCGGAAGCTATCGCGGATCACGCGCAATTGGGATGCCGTGACCGGAGTGCGGCTCCTAAAATATTCGCTGCGAGCGGGAGCTGCAGTTCGGATTGGTCAGAACGGGATGATATGAGTAGCAAAGATGTTCATGATGTCGTCGTGGTCGGTGCCGGCTTCGCCGGCCTTTATGCCGTGCACAAACTTCGCGGCCAGGGGCTGTGCGTGCAAGCCTTCGAACGCGGCGACGATGTAGGCGGTACCTGGTACTGGAACCGTTACCCGGGCGCGCGTTGCGACATTGAGAGCATGGAATATTCATACAGCTTTTCCGAAGAGCTGCAGCAGGAATGGGAGTGGAAAGAGAAGTTCGCCGGTCAGTCCGAAATTCTCGCCTATTTGCGCCATGTCGCCGAGCGCTTCGATCTCCGCCGCAGCTATCGCTTCGGAGTTTCAGTCGTCTCAGCGATATATGACGCGCAGAGCGAATGCTGGTCGGTGGTTACCGACGAAGGCTCCGCCTGCACCACGCGCTACCTTGTGCTCGCGGTAGGTTGCCTCTCCAATGCAATGCGGCCCCAGATTGCGGGAATGGAACGGTTTGAGGGGCGTGTGCTTCATACCGGCAACTGGCCTCATGAAGGCGTGGACTTCACTGGCGAGCGGGTGGGAATCGTCGGTACGGGTTCCTCCGGCGTGCAAGCCATTCCAATGATTGCCCAGCAGGCCGCCGATCTGACCGTGTTCCAGCGCACCGCGACATATACCGTTCCCGCGCGCAACGCCCCGCTTGATCCGGCCGAGGTCGCGCGGGTCAAATCGAATTATGCAGATTTTCGGCGTCGCAATCGCAAGATGATCGGTGCCCGCGGCGCCGACCGGCTGCAGCACAATCCTAAATCCGTGTTCGAGGCCACGCCGGAGGAGCGGCGCGACGCGTTCCTCGCGCGCTGGGCGGAGGGCGGCATGGGGATCCAGGCGACCTATCACGATCTTCGCACCAATCTCGAGGCCAACGCAATCGTCGCCGATTTCGTGCGAGAGCAGATCCGCGATATCGTCAAGGATCCGGCGACCGCAGAGTTGCTCTGCCCAAAGCAGCCACTGGGGTGCAAGCGGATGTGCATCGATACAAACTATTATGCGACTTTCAATCTGCCCAATGTTCATCTCGTGGACGTGAAGTCGGATCCGATCTCGCATTTGACCGTCCATGGACTGGTGGCGGGCGACACCGAGTATCGACTCGACAGCCTCGTCTTCGCCACCGGATTCGATGCGATGACCGGAGCGCTGCTGGCGATCGACATCCGTGGCCGCGATGGTCTGTCGCTGCGCGAGGCTTGGACGGCGGGGCCAAGAACCTATCTCGGTGTCAGTACGGTGGGCTTCCCGAACATGTTCGTGCTTGTTGGGCCCGGCAGTCCCTCGGTGCTCGCCAATGTCGTGATCGCTGCCGAGCAGCATGTCGAGTGGGTGACGGATCTGATCGTCCATCTCGATCGGCGCGGCGCACGGGCAATCGAACCGCAACAACAAGCGCAGGACGATTGGGTCGATCACGTCAATGCGGTGGCCGCCGGCACGCTCTATACCAGCTGCGATTCCTGGTATCTTGGCGCAAACGTGCCCGGCAAGGCGCGCGTCTTCATGCCCCTCTTCGGCTTTCCCGCCTATGAGGCAAAGTGCAATGCCGTTGCTGCGGATGGATATGTCGGATTCGACGTTCGCTGATCGACCGCGAGCCGGCGGATTTCATGTATCGATTATCGTTCCCGCCCAGATGCCCGAGTCGACCAGCTCGGCGGCGATCCGCGCGAAGACCTCTCCGACGAAACGGGCGGCAGGCATGATCGGGCGGTCGGTAGGATAAGCAATCAGGACGCGCCGGCTCGGCACCGGGTCGCTCAACGGCGCGGCGGTCAGCTCGCCGGCGCGAAGTCGCGCATGGATCGGTGCGAGCGGCAGAATCGTCAGTCCGAAGCCGCCCCGCACCAGATCGATCATCGCCGCGAGCGAATCCGCCTCGAGCGAGGGCGTGAGTTGAATCCCGGCCCGGCTGGCACAGGCGTTGAGAATGGTGCGCAAGCCGTGGGCCGGGCTGGGTAGAACAAGGTGTTCGCCGGCAAGCGATGCGAACGATATCGCACGCTCCATGGCAAGGCCGCGGTCGCGTCCACCGACCAGCAACAGCGTTTCCTCAAGAACGGGCTTCGTCCGCACGAGCGTACTGCTTTGCGCGTCATAGGCGACGCAGCAATCGAGCTCGCCGCGTTTGAGCCATTCCATGAGGTGACCCGAAAATCCCGTCGTGAAGCAGAGCGATAGCCGCGGATGTGCCTCGCGGATGGCCTGTACGAGCGGTACCGTAGCGACCTCGGCGACGGTTGGCGTCACACCGACGCGGACACGCCCTAAAAAGGATGTGGTGCCCTCGGCGACGATCTGGCGGATGGCATCCAGCTGCGCAAGAATTTCGACTGCCGGCACAAGCACGCTGTGACCGAGCTCGGTCAGAACCATGCCCCGACCGTGCCGGACGAACAGCGGAGCCCCCAATTCCGCTTCGAACAGGCGGATCTGGCGGCTCAGTGCCGGCTGGGCGATACCCAATCGCTCGGCGGCCCGGCTGAGGCTACCGAGTTCGGCGACGTGAATCAGCGTCTTGAGCTGGGCGATATCCATCGTGGCACCATAATGAGCTATAAAATTTTTGCATAGCTCATCCATCTAATGAGCATTCGTCGGCTATGTCTCATCTGACTATGCTCGGATCAATATCGGCGCTGAGCGCTGAGCAGCCAAGGAAATCGAGCATGGCGCTGGCAAGCCTTCAAGGAACCAATTTTCCGGAAATGCGTGAAGGTGTCACGCGTCTGTGCGAAGCATTCCCGGACGAATATTGGCGCAAGCTGGACCGGGAGATGGCTTATCCTGCCGAGTTCGTGAATGCGCTCAGCGAAGCCGGCTATCTTGCGGCCCTCATTCCGGAGGAATTTGGCGGTTCAGGCCTTCCGCTGTCCGCTGCCGCAGCGATCCTGGAGGAGGTTCAGCGGGCCGGATGCAACGGTTCTGCGTGCCACGCGCAAATGTACATCATGGGTGCGCTGCTACGGCACGGAAATGACGCGCAGAAGCAGAAATATCTGCCGCGGATCGCCAGCGGCGAATTGCGGCTGCAGGCCTTTGGCGTCACCGAACCGACGAGCGGGACGGACACGGGGGCGTTGAAGACAGTCGCCATGCGCAAGGGCGAGCACTATATCGTTAACGGGCAGAAGATCTGGACGTCGCGCGCGGAATATTCGGACCTGATGCTGTTGCTGGCGCGCACCACGCCGCGTGACGAAGTGGCGCGCGGTATCGATGGCTTGTCGATCTTCATTCTTGACATGAACGAGGCGCGTGCAGCTGGCGGCCTGACGATCCGGCCGATCCGCACGATGATGAATCACGCGACCACGGAAGTCTTCTTCGACGATGTCGAGGTGCCGGCCGAGAATATGATCGGCGAGGAGGGGAAGGGGTTCCGCTACATCCTGTCGGGCATGAACGCCGAGCGCATCCTGATCGGTGCGGAGTGCGTCGGCGATGCCAAATGGTTCATCGAACGATCGCGCCGCTATGCCAATGAACGGCACCTGTTCGGCCGCGCGATCGGACAGAATCAGGGCGTCCAGTTTCCGATCGCCAAAGCCTATGCGCAGATGCGGGCGGCCGAACTGATGGTCTCACATGCGGCGGAGCTGTTCGAAGCGGGCGAACAATGCGGCGAGCAGGCCAATATGGCCAAGATGCTGGCGGCGGATGCATCCTGGGCGGCAGCCGAAGCGGCGGTCCAGACGCATGGCGGCTTCGGCTTTGCCGAGGAGTATGACGTGGAGCGGAAGTTTCGCGAGACCCGTCTCTATCAGGTCGCTCCGATCTCGACCAACATGATCCTGAGCTATCTGTCCGAGCATGTGCTTGGCCTGCCGAGATCCTACTGATGGCGCGGCATTTGCCGCTGGAGGGCATAACCGTCGTCGCCGTCGAACAGGCGGTGGCGGCGCCATTCTGCACCTCGCGTCTCGCCGATGCGGGCGCGCGCGTGATCAAGATCGAGCGGCCGGAAGGCGACTTCGCACGCGGTTATGATACCGTCGCAGCGGGGCAGAGCAGCTATTTCGTCTGGCTCAATCGCGGCAAGGAGTCGCTGGTGCTCGACCTCGCCAGTGCGGAAGGGCAGGCGCGCTTTGCCGCGCTGGTCGGCCAGGCCGACGTGCTGGTGCAGAATTTGAAGCCGGGCGCGCTCGCCCGGCTGGGGTTCGGCCCGGACGACCTCATTGCGCGGCATCCGCGGCTGATCGTCTGCTCGATCAGCGGCTATGGCGATGCCGGGCCGCTCGCAGCGCGTAAGGCATATGATCTGCTGATCCAGGCGGAATCGGGGCTCGCTTCGGTGACTGGCGGGCCGGAAGCGCCGGCTCGGGTCGGCACCTCGATCGTCGATATCGCGACCGGCGCGACCGCGCACGCCGCCATTCTCGAAGCACTTATCGGCCGTGCGGTCAGCGGCATGGGCGCCGACATCCGTATTTCGATGTTCGACGTTATGGCCGACTGGCTGACGGTACCATTGCTGCACCATGAAGGGGGCAAGTCGCCGCAGCGCATCGGCCTCGCGCATCCATCGATCGCGCCTTACGGCGTGTTTGTCACGCGCGATGGCAAGTCGATCCTGATTTCGATCCAGAGCGAGCGCGAATGGAAGGGTTTCGCGGCACATTTTCTGGGCGATGCGGCGCTTGCCGGCGACTCGCGCTTCGCGACGAATATCGAACGGGTGCGCAATCGCGCGGATACCGATTCCCTGGTCGCGGCGAAGTTCGCCGAACTCGACGAAATCGAGGCGCGGGAACGCCTGGAGGCGGCCGACGTGGCGTTTGCCAGCGTCAACGATATGGCGGCGCTGTCCGCACATCCGCATCTGCGCCGTATCGCGGTGGAAACACCGGCGGGTACCGTCGCCTATCCGGCGCCGGCACCCGTCGTGATGGGCGAACAGCGGGCCTACGGCCCGGTGCCGGCGCTCGGGGCGAATAGCAGGAGCGGAGGATGAACGATCAGCTAGATATGCCGCATTTGCGGCAATGGATTGGCCGGGAGGATATCGCGGAGGATATCCTGACGCCATCCCTCGTGGAGAAGTTCAATGCGACGCTTGGCCTGCCCGGGCATGACGTGCAGTCAGGCGATACCGCGCCCAGGCTGATACACTTCTGCCTGTGTCAGCCCGCCGTGCCGATGGCGGCGCTCGGCGATGACGGGCACCCGTCGCGGGGCGGATTCCTGCCTCCGGTGCCGCTGCCGCGGCGGATGTGGGCCGGAAGCGAGATTGCCTTCGAACGCGAACTCCGGGTGGGAGATACCATCCGCCGGCAATCGCGCGTGGCGGACGTGGCGGCGAAGACCGGACGAAGCGGCACCCTGTGCTTCGTCACGGTCGATCACGAGATCTCGGCAGCCAGCGGCGTCGCCGTCACCGAGCGGCAGACCCTCGTCTACCGCGCCGAATCAGGCACGTCACAAGTGGCGCCGGCACCCGAGCCAGCGCCAGCAGGGGTCACCGTTGAGAAGGTCGACATATGTCCAGTGCTGCTGTTTCGCTATTCGGCGCTGACGTTCAACGGCCATCGCATCCACTACGACAGGCCCTACGCCATGACCGAAGAGGGCTATCCCGGTCTCGTCGTGCACGGGCCGCTTCAGGCGAGCTTGCTGATCCATCTGGCGGCGCGCTGTCATGGCGGCTCGCCGCCTGCCCGCTTTGCCTTCCGTGGCGTATCGCCGGCGTTTGATGGGCAGCCGCTCGGCTTGAATGCTGGCCGGGTCGCGGCCGATGAGCTGGAATTGTGGACCGCTTCGATCGGCGGACCAGTGGCAATGCGGGCGATGGCGCGCTGGTGATGGATCCGCTTTCCTTTCGAGTCCCTTTGTTTGTCCCGGGAGACCGACCCGAACGTTTCGCCAAAGCCGGGGCGAGCGGCGCTGATGCCGTCATCCTCGATCTCGAGGATGCGGTCCCAGCGGCCGCCAAGGACGCGGCGCGGGCAGCGCTGACGGCGGCGTTCACCGAGCTTCCGATCGTGGTCCGAGTCAATGCGTCGGGGACGCCCTGGCATGAAGCCGATGTCGCGGTCGCGGCGGACCTGAACATGGCAGCAATCATGCTGCCCAAGTCCGAGCGGATCGAGGACGTCGCGCGTCTCGCGGCGCAACGGCCGGTCATCGCGCTGATCGAAACCGTCGCCGGCGTCGCTGGCGCACGTGCGCTCGCCACGTCGGGCCATGTCGCCCGGCTGGCGTTTGGTTCGGTCGATTATGCCGCGAATCTCGGCTGCGACCATGTGCCCGAGGCGCTTGCGGCGGCGCGCGCCGAAATCGTCTTTGCCTCGCGGCTGGGCGGTTTGTTGCCCCCGCTTGACGGGGTGACAACAGAGTTGAACGATCGGGCGGCGGTCGAAAACGACGCACGCCGCGCAGCGATGCTCGGCTTCGGCGGAAAGCTCGCAATCCACCCGCGCCAGGTCGAGGACATATGCGCGGCGTTTCGTCCCGCGCCCGAGCAAATCGAGTGGGCGCGACGCGTGCTGTTCAGCGGCGAGGGCGCTGTCAGGGTGGATGGCGCGATGGTCGATGAGCCTGTCCGCAGTCGCGCTCGCATTATCCTGGCGCGCGCCTCGCAGCCATAGGCGATCGCAATACTTAGCCCTTCAACTCGGCGCTAACGGATAGCCACAGCCTGCCCTAGCAGGATCGGTGCGGTGTGCTGAAGGTCGTCGCTAAACGCAGAAGGGAACGAGGGCATGGAACTGGTGGGGATGGTGAGTATGTCGCACTCGCCGTCCTGGAATCTTGAAGCACTGGAGGGCGCGCCAAAGCCCTATGTCGATGCGGTGTTTCGCGCCCGCGACCTCGTCGCGCGCGTCAAGCCCGACGTGCTCGTGGTGTTCGGTCCGGATCATGTCCGAAACTTTTTCTTCGACCTCATGCCGGCCTTCTGCATCGGACTCGAGAAAGTGATCGGATTTGGCGACTTTGGATCGCCCAAGGGCGAATTGCCGATCAGACCCGATTTCGCTGCCCATATCGCCAAACAAGTTCTCTCGGCCGGCTTCGATCCCGCATTGTCGTACAGGATGGGCATCGACCATGGCATCAGCCAGCCCATCGCTGCGCTGACGCCCGAACTGCAGACGCCTGTGGTGCCGATCATGATCAGCTCGGGGGGCGCGCCACTGCCCACTTTGGCGCGATGCTACGCGTTCGGGCGGGCGGTGGGCAACGCCATCCGCTCGTTCCCCGCACAGGGACGCGCGCTCGTGGTCGGTTCGGGCGGACTGTCGCACTCGCCGCCTTCCATTTCGCCGTCCGATCCGACGGTCGCGCCGGAGATGCGCGACTATCTGATCAACGGGCGCCCCCGCGTCGAGCAGTTCAATGCGCAGCGTGAGGAATCCTCGCGCAAGCGTCGCGAAAGCGGCGGGACCGGCCCGATCAACGAGGTGTGGGACCGCTGGCTGCTGTCGTGCATGCGCTCGGGCGATCTCGCTCCGGTGCTGGCGCTCGACAATGCCGCGGTGCTCGCCGACGGAGGCGTGGGGGGACAGGAAATCCGTGCATGGATCGCCGCGCTGGGCGCGTGGGGCGGGCCGGCGCACACAGCCGACTACGGACCTGTGCCCACCTGGATCACAGGGATGGGCTGCATCACCGCTTTCGATGGGGAATTTGCATGACCGACGACTATCGCCACCGCAGCATTTGGGGCCATCTGATGAAGCTCGACTTTTGTCAGAGCTATGTCGATGCTGGTGGCATCCGCACCCGATATGTCGATGCTGGACCCAAGGACGCGCCGCCCGTGATCATGATTCACGGCACCGGCAGCAGTTGGGAATGCTTCTGCGCCACGCTCGAAAGCCACGCGCGGGAATTCCGCTGTCTTGCAATCGATCTGGCGGGCAGCGGCTTCAGTGACCGGCCCAACGAACCCTATGAGATAGGCTTCTACGTCAATCACGTGCTCGCATTCATGAAGGCGTTGGAGATCGAAAAGGCCTCGTTCATCGGCGTGTCGCTGGGCGCCTGGGTTACGAGCCGCCTGGTGGTCGACCATCCGGAGCGTGTCGAAAAGCTCACCCTGCTCGCGCCGTCGGGCCTGATCATCAACAATGCGACGATGTCCCGGACCAAATCGGTCCGCAACGCGGCCGTCGACGATCCGAGCTGGGAGAACATCAAGCCGGTCTTCAACTCGATCCTCTATAAGGAGGAGGATCGGATCCCCGACCTGATTCAGCTCCGTCAGGCGATCTATCTCGAACCCGACATGAAGATGGCGATGGGGCATATCCTCGTGCTGCAGAACGAGGAGGTGCGGCGCAGAAATCTCGTGACGGAAGAGGAATGGCGCGGCGTTAAGGCGCCGATCTTCATCATCATCGCGCCCGACGACAATGCGGACTATACCACGACCGGACGGCGCATCGCCGAGCTCGCTGCCGACGTGCGCACGCTGACGATCGAAAAGGTCAAGCACTGGGCGCATTACGAGGCACCGGAGATTTTCAATCGGGCCAACCTGGCGTTTCTTCGCGGCGAACCGATCCCCGGCTGACCACGGCAAATTGGAGTTTCATACTATGTCGAGCAACCCAGAGGGGTTGGTGCGGGGCGCCTTCATCGCAAACGAGGTCGTTCCAGTGGCGAGCGGCAGCAGCGTGCCGGTCCTCGCCCCTTCCGACGGCATTGCGTTCACCGAAATCGCCGAGGCGGGCGAGGTGGAGATCGATGCCGCGGTCGCTGCGGGACGACAGGCGCTGGAATCGGGCGAATGGGGCCGACTGCCGGGATATGAGCGGGGGCGGCTGCTCGCGCGGTTGTCGCGCGGGATTCTGGATCATGCCGAGGAGCTCGTCGCGCTCGAAGCGCGCGATACAGGCAAGCCGCTTGGTCAGGCGCGCGCAGACATCGCCGCCGCCGCGCGCTATTTCGAATTCTACGCCGGTGCAGCAGACAAATTGCACGGCGAGACCATACCTTATTTCAACGAGTTCTTCGTTGCCACGGAGCGCGAGCCGCACGGCGTGGTCGCGCATATTATTCCTTGGAACTATCCTGCGCAGATGTTCGGGCGCAATGTCGCGCCCTCGCTTGCGGTCGGCAACGCGGCAGTGGTGAAGCCGGCCGAGGATGCGTGTCTTTCGGTGCTGCGCATGGCGCAGCTTGCGGCCGAGGCCGGCTTTCCGGCCGGTGCGCTGGCCGTGCTGCCCGGCCGGGGTTCTGTCACCGGCGCAGCGCTCAGCGCTCATGGCGACATCGACTATATCGCCTTTACCGGCAGCCCCGGCGTCGGGGAACTGATCCAGGTCGCCGCGGCACGGCGCGCGATCGGCTGCACATTGGAGCTGGGTGGCAAATCGCCGCATCTACTGTTCGGCGACGCGGATCTTTCGCTGGCGATCCCGGCGATCGTCAACGGCATCGTCAACAATGCCGGTCAGACCTGCTCGGCCGGCTCGCGCGTGCTGGTCGAGCGCGCGCATTTCGATCGGCTCGTGGCTGCGATCGCGGACGGCTTTGGAAAGCTGCGTGCCGGCACGCCGGAGATGAACCTGGATCTGGGGCCAGTCATCAACGCGCGACAGCAGCAGCGGGTGGAGCGCTATTGCGAACAGGCAAAGGCGGACGGCATCGCCTTGCTCGCTGAAGGGACGGTCGACGCTGCGGTGCCGGCCGGGGGCTTCTACATTCCGCCTCGCCTCTACGGTCCCGTTCCTCCCGACAATGCGTTGGCGCGCGAGGAGGTGTTCGGACCGGTGCTCTGCGTGATGCCGTTCGAGGACGAGGCGGACGCGTTGCGTCTGGCGAATGACAGCGAGTTCGGCCTTCTGGCCGGCGTCTGGACCTCCGATGGCGGCCGCGCCATGCGGCTCGCGCGGAAGATCCGGGCCGGACAAGTATATATCAACGGCTTTGCGGCGGGCGGGGGAATCGAGTTGCCCTTTGGGGGCGTGAAGCGCTCGGGCCATGGTCGCGAGAAGGGCCTCGCCGCGATGCACGAGCTGTCGACGATGAAGACGATCATTCATCGTCACGGCTGATCGCGGTTGCATCCGAGCGATGGAGTCCAGCGTGCCGGCCGATGCTGAACCTGCAGAAGAGCAATTCGACATTGTCGTCGTGGGAGCCGGCCCGTGCGGGGTCACGCTGGCAAATCACCTCGGGCTGCATGGAATCAGAACGCTGATTCTCGATAGCTCGTCCGACATTCTGGACTATCCGCGCGCCGTCGGCATGGATGACGAGGCGCTCCGCTCGTTCCAGACGGTCGGACTCGCCGAGCCGCTGCTCGCCGACATGATCCGCAATGTGCCGGCGCGTTACCACACGGCGGGCGGATGGTGTTTCGCGCACGTCCATCCGCAGGAGCAGCCCTATGGCTGGAGCCGACGCAACCTGTTCATTCAACCGCTTGCCGAGCGCACCTTGCGGCGTGGCCTGGATCGATATGGAAATGTCTCGCTGCGCACCGGCGAGACGCTGCGCGATCTGGCCCAGGGCGACGCTGGCGTCACCGCGACTATCGATCGCGCCGATGGTTCCTTCTATGCCGTGCGCAGCAATTATCTCGTCGGCGCGGACGGCGGCCGCAGCGCGGTACGCGGGCTGACCGGCGTAAAGCTTGAAGGAACGACGGACGCAGCGCGCTGGCTGGTGGTCGACATGCGCAACGACGATCTCGACTCACCCTATTCGAGCGTGTTCACGCACCGCCATCGTCCGCGCATGTCGATCGCGCTGCCCTATGGGCATCGACGCTTCGAGTTCCGTCTTCCGGAGACCGAGAGCGACGAGGAGGCCGTCGAGCCCGTCAATCTTGAACGGCGCCTCCAGCTGTTTTACGGGCCGGGCGCGCGGCGCGCCACCGTGCTGCGCGCGCGCGTTTATCGCCATCATTCGCGCATTGCCGATCGTTTTCAGGTTGGCCGCGTCTTCCTCGCCGGAGACGCAGCACACCTTCAGCCGCCGTTCTTCGGCCAGGGTATGAATTCCGGACTGCGCGATGCCACCAATCTCGCTTGGAAGCTGGCCGCGGTGATCCGTGGTACCGCGGGGCCGGGCCTGCTGGACAGCTATGAAGCCGAGCGTCGCGACCATGCCCGCAAGATGGTCAATATCGCGACGATGTTCGGCCGTCTCTATGCGCCCGGTTCACGGATCCTGGAGGTCGCACGCGACCTGTTCTTCCGGCTCGTGCAGCACCTCCCGCAGCTGCGAGATTATGTGCTGCAGATGAAGTTCAAACCGATGCCGCGATATACCGAAGGTCTCGTCCTCGATCCCGGCAGTGGCGCGGGCGAAGCCGTTGTCGGCCGGATGTTCATGCAGCCATTGGTCGAGACGAGCGATCGGCGCCAGGTCAGGCTGGACGATGCAATCGGCCCGTGGTTCGCCGTTATCGGTATCGGTCGCGACCCGGCGGCGGCGATGTCGGAGCCCGCGCAGGCGTTTTGGCGGGCATTGGGCGCCGCTCTGGTCGAGGTCCGGCCTTCGCGCGCCGAGCACGGACCGAGCGAATCCGTCGTGATCGAGGACCTGATGGGAGCGTTTCGCGACTGGCGTCGGCTCAGGCCATCGATCCGGTTCGTGATCCTTCGGCCGGATCGCTATGTCGCGGCAGTCGGGGGCGATGACGACCTCGATGCGGTCACGCTAAAGTTTCAGCAACGTCTGGAGATGTGACAGGTGGACGTAAGGGCTGATCGACCAGCCATTCGCCATTCCGCCGCAGCTCCTCGAGCTTGCTGCGAACGATCGCTTCCACTGCCGGCAAGGCGGCGGGAGGGCGCCGTCCGGCCCGAACCAGAGCGAAGGGCAAGTTGAGATCCATGCCGCTGACCGGCGCCGCCGAAAGTTGCCCGCTGCGCAGCTCGTCACGGACGGCCAGATAGGGCAGCAGGGAATAACCGGCACCGTCCAGGAGCAGTGCTTTGAGAATCGGCAGCGAATCGATTTCGCTGCGCACCGAGAGCCGGATTGCCTCGCCATGCTGCTGCTGGTTGAACCGGCGCTTGAGTCCCTTCGACATGGGCGGCAGCAGCAGATCGACGTGACGCAGACTCTCGGCATGGATTGGTTCGAGGGCGATACCGCGATGATCTACCGAGCCGAACGCGTCGGGCGGACCGATGATGAACAACATCTCGTCCGCGATATGCTCGACCCGAAGATAGGAAAGATCGTCCGAATAATAGACCAGGCTCGCATCGAGCATGCCTTTTTCGAGCCAGCGCGTGAGGTCGCTTGCGAAGGCCAGGCGCAAGCGCAGCTTCACGCCGGGCAGTTCATGCTGCACGGCGCGAACGATATCGGGGGCGATCAGCTCCCCAAGCGAGATCGGCATCCCGATCGAAACTTCGCCGACCAGGCCGGTGGCTGACCGGCGAACCTCTTCGCGCGCGAGGCGGGTAGACAGCAGGATGGCTTCGGCATGCGTTTTGAACACTTCGCCTTCCGGCGTCATCGACACGCCGCGTGATGTTCGATCGAACAATTTCGCGCCGAGCTCATCCTCCAGGCGCAGCAGCTGCTGGCTCAGCGAAGGCTGGGCGAGTCCGAGTTCGTCGGCTGCCTTCGTGATCGAATGGAATTCGCCGATCGTCAGAAAGGCGCGCAGCTGCCCCTCGTCCATGGTCCGTTTCCTCGTCGCTCTCCCGCGGCTATCGCCGCTACAGCAGTGTCAGATAACGCTGCATCAACTCGTGCCGCCCGCCGATCCGCAGCCGCGCATATAGCCGCTTGCGGTACGTCGCGATCGTTTCCTCGCCCAGTCCGAGATCGATGGAGATCCCATAGGCGGAGATGCCGAACAATATGCGGGCGCTCACTTGCAACTCGCGTTCCGACAGACCCCAATCGCTGGCTCGAAGATTGGCTTCGATGACCTCGACAGAAGCAAAATGGGCGATGGTTTTGGCACAATCCCAGTGCAGTGCCGCGTGTTTCGCGCAAGCTGCGACGAGCATGTCGGCATGTTCGGCAAGACCGTGCAGTTCCTGCTCGGCGAACTGCCCCGATTCGCGCGACCGCATCACCGAGAGCGCGTAGAGGTCGTCAACGGCACGCCCGCATACCATCACCCGATCGACGATACGAAAATGCTCAAGCGCCGAATGCAGCGTCGGATCAGCGACCTGTTCGATATCGTCGCGAAACATCAAGGCGTTGTCAGATGAGCGTGCAACTTCGTCGGCTTGGTGCAACTCAATGAAAGATCTTTCCGGCCAGCGCTTTTCGGCACTGCGATGGCGCATGGCGTGCGTGCCTCTGACACTCGCGCCGCCCAGAAACTGCGGTCGTCCGTCGCGAAGACGATAGACGCAATAATGCTCTGCGCCCGACATCGTGTTCAGGAAACGTAGCGTCTCGCCTTCGAATTCGTCCGTCCCGAGCGCATTGACGACTCCGGCAAGCGTCTGAGTCCGGGGTGTCTGCATGATAGCGATTGCGTTCAAGGCTGCCTCTCCTGTCGGCCCGTTGTCGGGCTTGTTCATGGCCGGAGACAGTATCGTCCACATCGACGCGCCTTGTCGAGTGCGCGTACCGGACCTGCCGCGCGCATCCTTTCGGCGTATCGACAACGGCTGCCCAGCCAGTTTCGACGTCGCCGTTATCATGGCAAGTTGCAGCCGCGCGCGCGCGCGGCTTGGCATGCTGCCTGCTATTGGAATTTGCTATGGCTGGAGTCCGCTACGGCAAATTCGTACTCAGTCGGCGCCGAGAATCATCGTGCCACTCGAGCAGAACCATCCGCCGGTTCCGCTGACGCAGGCGAGCTTCGCGTCTTGCACCTGGCGCGCGCCGCAGCCGCCGCGCAGCTGGCGCGCGGCCTCGACCAGCAGGAAGAGTCCCCGCATGCCCGGGTGGCACGCGGAAAGGCCGCCGCCGTCGGTGTTGACCGGTAGCGCGCCGTCCACGCGAAGACGACCGCCTTCGACAAAGGCGCCACCTTCGCCTTTTGCACAGAAGCCGAGATCCTCGAGCGTGATCAGCGCCATGTAGGTGAAGGCGTCGTAGATCTGGGCAACATCGATCTCGTCCGGACGAATGCCGGCGCGTGCGAAGGCGACCGGGCCGGTCATTGCCGCCGGCGACGTGGTAAAGTCGTCCCACTGGCTCATCGAAACGTGCGAGCCGGCCTCCGCGCTGCCGAGAACCCAAACCGGCTTGACCGCGAGGTCGGCAATACGGTCCTCCGCCACCATGACGACCGCGGCGCCGCCATCGGAGCGGATGCAGCATTGCAGCTTGGTAAAGGGATCGGCGATCATGGGGCCGTCGAGCACCTCGGCGATCTCGATCGGCTCGCGATAGGCAGCGAAGGGGGTGAGGCTCGCATTATAGCGGGCCGAAACCGCGATCTCCGCCATCTGCTCCAGCGTGGTGCCATATTCGTACATGTGACGCCGCGCGGCCATCGCATATTTGGAAATCAGCGTATGCCCGAAAGGCGCTTCGAACTGACTTGGTCCGCGCGTGCCCCACGACAGGCTTGCGGTGCGTAGCTTCCGCTTGAGATCGGTTCGTGCGGTCGATCCATAGGCCAGCAGAATGACGTCGGCATGTCCCTCGGCGATTGCGTCGGCGGCGTGGGCGGCCATGACTTCCCAGGTCGCGCCGCCGACGCCCGTCGAGTCGATCCAGCGCGGTCTCAGCCCCATATATTCGGCGACTTCGAGCGGTTGCAGCGCGCCGAGGCCCGCCGAGGCAAACCCGTCGATGTCCGATGGTTTCAAGCCAGCCTCCTCAATCGCCGCGCGCGAGGCCTGGGCGTGCAGCGCATATGGTGTCGCCTCGGGCGATCCGGGCTGTCCCGACAATCCTACGCCCGCAATTGCAACTCGCCGACCCATGCAATGTCCCCTTCGATTGATCATGGCATTCATAGGCCATTCATACCCTACTGACTGTCACCGTAATGGGGACTCGTCGAGCGCGGTGGACCCTCGCTAGGCCATGTTTGGACAACGGCTTGAGAAGCGCGGAGGAATGGCGTTGGAAGAGAGTGCGACCGACATGGTGTTGGGCGAGGTCGCCAACGGCGTCCTGCGCATCACGCTCAATCGGCCCGACCGCGCGAACGCGATCGCCGCAGAGGGTCGCGAACGGCTGATCGCGCTGCTTGCCGAGGCCGATACGGATGTCGAGATTCGCGCCGTGCTGCTGCAATCGACCGGCAAGCACTTCTGTTCGGGCGCCGATGTCGGCCGCATGTCGAGCGCGATGGCGACCCCACGGCCGGTCGGGATGACGATGCGGACGATGCTCGGGGGAGCGCAGCGGCTCATTGCGGCGGTGCTCGACTGCGGCAAGCCGGTCGTTGCGGCGGTGCAGGGCCCGGCGGCCGGCATGGGCGCCCATCTCGCACTCGCCTGCGACCTGGTCGCCGCCGCTGAAGAGGCTTGGTTCTCGCAGCCGTTCGTGCTGCGGGGCCTCGCGCTGGATGCGGCGGGGGCTTATCTCCTGCCGCGGCGCGTTGGCTTGCAGAAGGCCAAGGAACTTGCCTTTCTCGGGGACCGCTTGACGGCGCGCGATGCGCTCGCGCTCGGTATGGTCAATCGTGTTTGCGCCGCGGAAAAACTGGCTGTCGAGGCTGACGAACTGGTTGGACGCCTAGCGGGAGGCGCGACGACGGCGATCGGCCTGTCGAAGCGTCTGTTGAACGCCTCGCTCGACAGCGATCGCCAGGCCGCCTTCCTCGCCGAAGCGATGGCACAGGAGATCAATGGCAAGACCGATGACGTCAAGGAAGGGGTTGCTGCCTTCGTGGAGAAGCGCCCCGTCAACTTCAGGGGATATTGATGGCGAGCAGCGGGCCGCGCTTCGACCTGCCGACGATCGAAGCAGAGACCAAACCGTTCTGGGATGCATTGCGCGAAGGCACGCTGATGCTGGGGCGATGCGAGTCCTGCGAGCAAGTCCATTACTATCCGAGGCCGATGTGTCCGCATTGCTGGAGCGAGATGGTCACGCTCGTCCCCGCCAAGGGTGGGGGCACGCTCTACACCTGGTCGACAGTGTTCGTGAACGACCTTCCACCGTTCAACGCCAAGCTGCCCTATGTCGCGGCCCAGGTTGATCTGGAGGAGGGCGTGCGCGTCACCACGATCATCACCGGCGCATCGCCCAAGGAGCTCGAGATCGGCATGCCGGTCGAACTCGGGTTCGAGGCGATCTCCGACGAAGTCACCATTCCGGTATTCAGTCCGGCAAGGAGCTAGAAGCACATGACGGGAATTCTTGAAGGCAAGGTGGCGCTGGTCACCGGGGCCGGGCACGGTATCGGACGCGGCCACGCGCTCGAACTGGCGCGGCAAGGCGCAAAGCTGATCATCAACGACCTTGGCGGTAACGCGAATGGCGAGGGGCAGGGACGCGATGCCGATGTGGTGGTCGACTTGATCAAATCGCGCGGCGGCGAAGCCGTTGCCGACTATGGCGATGTCAGCGACGAGGCCGCGGCCGCGGCGATGGTGAAGCGCGGCATCGACGAGTGGGGCCGGATCGACATCGTCGTCAACAACGCCGGTATCGTCCGTGACAAGGCCATCTGGAACATGTCCGTCGAGGATTTCGACCTGGTGATGAAGGTCCATCTTCGCGGCACCTGGCTGGTCTGCCGTGCGGCCGCGCAACATTGGCGTGCTGCCGCCAAGGCGGGCAACGGCCGCTATCCCGGCCGGATCATCAACACCACCTCGGGCGCCGGCCTGCTCGGCAATTTCGGTCAGACCAACTATGCCGCTGCGAAGGCCGGCATCGCCGGACTTACGCTCACTCTCTCTTTGGAACTCGCATCGATCGGCGTGACCGCGAACCTCATCTCGCCGGGGGGGCTGACGCGCATCTCATCGACAATCGGCATGGGCGCGCCCAAGGAGCCGGACGAATTCGACGCCGAGATCTTCGACCCGATGGACCCGTCATTGGGATCGCCGGTTGTGGCGTGGCTCGCCAGCGATGAGGCGCAGATGGTCAGCGGCCAGTGTATCCGGGCGGTTCGCGACCGTCTGTCGGTGCTCAAGGGCTGGCATGAGGGCGCGGGACTGTCGAGCGGCGAAAAGCGGTGGAAGACGGAAGAACTTGGCCGGATCATCGGCACGGATCTGTTCGGCACGCGGACAGCCGGCCTGCGCCTGGGAGGTTGAACCATGACGACCTTGTTGAGCCGCGAAACGCTGCCCGGTCTTGTCGGCCGGACCCTGGGGCCCGGCGAATGGCTTGAGATTACGCAGGAGCGCGTAAATGAATTCGCGCGTGCCAGCGGCGACCATCAGTGGATCCATGTCGATGTCGAGAGGGCCAAGACCGGGCCCTTCGGCACGACCATCGCCCATGGCCTGCTCACGCTATCGATGATCGCAGCCTTGAATCAAGGCATGTTCAAGTTTGACGGATTCAAGATGGGACTGAACTACGGCTATGAGAAGGTACGCTTTCCCAGTCCGGTTCCAGTCGGATCGCGCCTGCGGGTGGCCGCCAAGATCCTGAGCTTCGAGCCGGTTGGCCCGATGTTTCAGACCATCATCGAATATGTGGTCGAGCGGGAAGGGGCCGAAAAGCCGGCCTGCATCGCACAGATGGTGTTCCGCCACGCAGTTTGAATTGGAGGCTGGATCCATCCTCGGATCGCCGGGCATTGCACAGATCTCGACGGGTGTCGCACGCGATGCCCGTGTCGATGTGCCGCCGCCGGGTTCAGGCGGATTCGGGAACGGAGCGCCAGTCTTGCCCGGCTGGCACCACACGATCCACCGGCCGCGCATCGCTGCCGCTCCATGGACCGTGGTGGGGAGCGAGAGGAGGGGCGCCTTCCTGATGATTGCGCAGGGCGCGCAAAAGCATCATTCGCATCTGCACGATCGCGACATCGCTTGACGAAGGATGTTCGCGCGTACGGTCGGCGATGGCGCCCATGCTGACCTGCACGACGATATCTTCCTCGAGCAGATTATCGGTGAACCCGGTGAAGTGCCCTGCAGACATCGCGACGCGATCCTGTCCCCAATTGTCTTCCCGCGAGCCGTTGAACGGGGCAAAATCATGGCGCTCGACCCGCCCGTTGCCGATCAGGGCCTGCACGCGCGGGGTGTCCTCGCCGATCGCGAACGACTCGGAAAAATAGCCGAAGAAGAGCAGATGATGCGTGTCGTCGATCGGCACGCCGATGAAGATCGATCCCTCATTTCGTCCGGATCCAGGCACCAGATTTATGAAAGGCGCGACGAACTGCGTGGTGCGGACATAGGTGGAATCATCGGCCAAAACACGCAATGCGGTCGCGCTGAGCCCGAAAGGCGTTCGCTCTATCTCGTACCGAGGAGCGACCGCTTTCAACGCCAAGCCGATCGTACCACCGGCAGGTGAGGTGCTCGCAGCGAGCCGCGGCACCCAGCTCTGATGCAATGTGCCGACATGCGCGGAGTCGAGCGCGCCCTCCACACCCTGCAGCCAATTGCAGTCAACCTTGGTCACCGTCATCCAGACACGATCTTCGGGCAGCTCGAAGAAGGGTAGATTCGGAAAGTCGGCTGCGGGAAGATCGCCAAGCCAGACCCAAACCAGACCGCCGTGCTCCCGAACGGGATAATGACGCGTGCGAATCCCCTTCAGAAACGCGGTTTGGTCGCCATGATGTGTCGGTGCTTCGACGACCTTGCCCGTTGCATCCATTGCCCAGCCGTGAAAGATGCAGCGCAGCATGCATCCTTCGTGGCGCGCGAGCGCCATCGACACGCCGCGATGCGGACAGGCTTCATCGATAAAGCCGATCTGGCCTTCCGTCGTTCGGAAAGCGACATAGTCGGTTCCCAGAAGGCGAACCCTCAAAGGGGCGTCGCCAACGACGAGCTGCGTGGAGATTGCGAATGGAAACCAAGCCCAACTGCGCAGCAACGCTCCCATCGGCGCCTCACCCTCCACGCGAGTAAGATTGGCATTTTGCTCCACGTTCAGCATTGCCGGTCCTCCTTTTAGGGGCTTCGTTTATCCGGATGATGTTCCCTATTTCCTCCTCTGTCTGTCCCCTGTGGCGGGGATTGTCCCGAATCCCCTTGGATTTAGTCTCGCCTGGACGAACAAGCGCGCGAGCGGACGACTGCTTCCGATGCATGCCAGCGGTCGTCCAACCCGGTCGCTGTAGACGACGCAATCTTCTGGAGGGGATGGGGGAATGAACCGAATTTCCGCAACGCGGACCCTGTTGACTGCGCTTGGCGCTTCGGCCGCGATCGGCGCCGTTGCATGGCCGTCCATCGCGTTGGCACAAGCCGAGCCGGCATCGGGACCGGCAGCGCAGAATGCCGAAGCGAACCACGATGACGGTGAGATTCTCGTCACCGCGCGACGCAAGGAAGAAAGCCTGCAAGCCGTTCCGCTTTCGGTCGCCGCCGTATCAAGCGACGAGTTGCGGACCGAGAATGTGCAGTCGCTGACCGATCTGCCTCGCGTCGCACCGGGTCTGACCGTCACGCCGAGCTCGCTGGGAAGCACCCGACCCGCCTATCAGATCCGCGGCCAGCGAGCGAACGCGACCCGTATCACCGCCGATCCCGCGATCGTCGTCTATTTCGCCGAAGTCGGTACGGCACGTTCTGCAGGGTCGTCGCAATCGGTGTTCGATCTCCAGTCGGTTCAGGTGCTCAAGGGTCCGCAAGGCACGCTATTTGGTCGCAATACGACGGGCGGCGCGATCCTGCTCACGCCCAACGCGCCGACGCGCGATTTCGAAGGATACGGCCAGCTTTCGGCCGGCAATTTTGGCATGCGCGATGCCGAGGGCATGCTCAACCTGCCGATCAGCGATGCGGTGCAGCTTCGTGTCGCCGGCAAATATCACAAGATGGACGGCTGGTTCCGCAATGCGCTGCGGCCGGGCGAGCGGAGCTGGGACGAAGACAACACGTCGCTTCGCGCCTCGCTGCGCTTGACGCCGACCGAAGATATCACCTCCGACTTCATCGGAACCTATTTCCGCAGCGATGTCCTGGGCTTCCAGCCGAAGCTGATTGGCTTCAATCCCGGCACTTTCCCGGTGGCCGCCTTAGTGCCGGCGGTTCAAGCCGAGCTGGCGGCCAGCAATGCGCTGGGTTTCTATGAGTATCGTGAGCTGCACAAGGCGCGCAACCGCGACAAGGTCCTGTCGATCCAGAACACCACTACGATCGAACTCGGCGACGACCTTTCGCTGTTCGGTTCGGCAAGAATCAAGAACATCATTGCCTATCGCGACATCAAGAACAACTTCAGTACGTTTGCCGATGGCTCGGGTTTGGGAATATTCTATACGTTCGGTAGATATGACGGCTATCAGTTCAGCAACGAACTCCAGGTTCAAGGTGAGAATGGCAATGTCGACTACGTTTTCGGTGCATTCTACTCCACCGAGAAAGGCGACGATTTCACCAACGCGCAGACGTTCAATGCCCTGCCGCTGAACTTTACCGATCTGACCGGCCGCAACGACAGCATCTCGACCTTCGCGCACGCCAACGTCAAGCTGCCGTCCATCGCAGATGGCTTGAGCGTATCATTTGGCGCACGCATCACCAAGGACACGCGCTATATCGATTCGCACGTCCGCCAGCAGCGTGCGCTGTCGGCGACGGTCACCGAGCCCAATGTGTGTCTGGCGAGCGGCGTGCCGATGGTGATCCCCAATCTGACCGATCGTTCGCTGTGCTCCTTCAAGACCAAAGCCACATTCACCGAGCCGACCTGGGACATCAGTCTCAACTATCAGTTCACGCCGGACAACCTCGTCTATGTGGCGCACCGTCGGGGCTATCGCGCCGGCGCCGCGCGTTCGGCGACTTCACCCGACGTTCGACCTGAGCTGGTCGACGATATCGAGATCGGGTCGAAAAACGAATTCGATCTCGGCGACGCCTCGATCCGGTTCAATGTCGCCGGCTATTATGGGTGGTACAAGGATCTTCAGCGTAACATTACGCTCGTCCTGAACGGCGTCACCGCGGCGCAGGATCGCAATGCGGCGAAGGCGCACGTCTATGGCCTCGAGACAGACCTCAACGTCGACATCGGCCGCATCGTAACGCTGTCGGCGTCCTACGCGCTCACCAAGGCGGTATATGACGACTATAGCAACGTCTTCAACACCCCGGGCGGGCCGGTCACCGTAGACAATTCGAGCGCTCTGTTCTCCTACACCCCTGAGCATATGTTCACCGCGAGCGCCCGACTTAACGTGCCGATGGCGCCGGAGAACGGAGAAGCTTCGATCTCGGCCACCTACTCCTATCAGAGCAGCTTCCAGACCACCGACTCCAACTCCAAAAACTGCGGCCCGAACGGTATCGAGCGCTGGTGCCTCAACCAGGTCGGTGTGGTGGACGGCTATGGTCTGGTCAATCTGCGCGCGGATTGGCGGAAACCGTTCGGCGCCCCCTTCGACATCGGCGCATTCGTCACCAACTTGACCGACGAAAAATATTATGCCGGCAAATATGCGCTCGTGAACGTGATCGGGTTGCTCAGCGCATGGCCCGGTCCGCCGCGTATGTACGGCCTGGAATTGCGTATACCGTTCGGTCGCTAAGGCAGCCGAAATTTGAATAAACGGGGCGGTCGCTGGACCGCCCCACAGACTGCTGACAAACCCCGTCGTTTTGCGGCGGGGTTTGTTGTTTGTGCTGTAGCATCGTTCGATTTGGGCTTTGGGTGCGGCGACAGATCTTCGTTTCGTGTCAGGCGAGTGCCGGGAGGCTTTCTCGGGTCATTGCCAGGGCGATTTTCTTGATATTCTGGGCTGCTGCGGCGATGAGACACTGGAACGCGACGCGTTTTCGTCCTCGGAAGCGAGCGTAGCGGTGTCCGTGGAGTTGCTTGGCGTCGGCGAACGAGCGTTCGACTGTTTCCTTTCGTCTTTTGTAGATGGCTTTGCCTTGCGGTGTGAGCCGTAAAGCGTCGACCCGGTCCCGAGAGTCCTGCCAGACGTGTCGTGTGATAACCCGCTGAGGCTTTTGCGCCGTTGTGCAGGAAGACAGCAAGGCGCAGTCGCGGCAGACGTTCGGATCGGACTTGTATTGGCGATAGCCATTGCGATCGGTGGTTGAATAGCCGAGCAACTGGCCTTCAGGGCAGCGGTAACCGTCGCTCTGCCCTTCCCAGACAAAGCGGCTTTTACGCATCATGCCTGGCCTTGGCCGGCTGGGATTGCGATATCCGGTCACCCCCATGATCTGACGATCTTCAAGGCCTTTGGCGATACCGGCGGTTGCATAGCCGGCATCCAGGCCAACGGCGGCAACATCGAACTGGAAACGTTCGCACTGACGATCCAGCCGTCCCAGATAGACCACGGAATCATGGACATTGGCTGGTGTTGTGTATGTGTCCGTGATGATCCCAAGGCGACCATCAACGGTGCGATGATCGAGGTAAAAGAACCCCTTGGGCTTGCCGTCGCGCACCATGTAGCCGCTTTCGGGGTCAGTCCTGGATACCTTGGTGCTCTTTTCTACCGGCTGCCGTTCGCGAGCCTTGAGAGGCTTGAGGTCATGTTCAGCGCGGTCGTCTTCGATCGCGCGATCGAGCGCATCCCAGTAATCGCTGCGCGACTTGGCGACCACCTTCAGATCATATTTGTTCTTATTGGCGTTGGCCTTCAAATGGGTGCTGTCCGTGTACAGCACGGTCCCGTCAACGAGGCCATGTTCTATGGCCTGCAACACGATCTGATCGAAGATGTCCTGCGCGATCGTGGTGTTATCGTACCGACGCCGACGGTTCTGCGAGAGCGTAGATGCATCAAACACGCCATCGGTCAGCTTCAGTCCAAGAAACCACCGATAAGCAACATTGACTTGGATCTCCCGAACCAACTGACGTTCGGATCGAATGCCGAAAAGATATCCGAGGAACAGCGCCTTGAACATCAAGGTCGGATCCAGCGGCGGGCGACCGTTATCCGCGCTGTAAAGTGGCGCCGTCAAAGGATGAATGAAGGAAAAGTCGATCACCGCTTCGATCTTGCGAAGCAGGTGATCCTGCGGGACCAGCTCTTCAAGCGTAACCATCTCAAGAGCGGTCTGGATAGGGCTAGGCGTTCTCAGCATGTCCCATAGAATCACAAAGCCCCGGCTCGCGCCAGGGCTTTGTCAGCAGTCTGAGGGGCGGTCGCTGGACCGCCCCTTTTCTTGCTCCGCTATTCGTCAGTCGGAAAGTTTACCCGGCCGGGACGCTTCGGTCGGCACATCGAACATCCAGGCGGCCGTCCAGCCGCCATCAACCGCAAGGGTCTGTCCGGTCACATAGCTGGCGAGGTCCGATGCCATGAACAATACGGCCTTGCCGATCTCGTCGGTTGTGCCGCGGCGCTGCATCGGCAGCCGTCGACGGAACGGACTCGCCGGGTCGTCCTCGGACGCCTGTTTGGGCAAGCGTTGTGTGATGATCGTTCCGGGCGCGATCGCATTGATGCGTATATCTGGACCCCATTCCACCGCCATCGATCGTACCAGGTTCATGAGCCCGGCCTTGGCGGCGCCATAGGGGGCATGGAACGGCGCCGAGGTCAGGCCGCTTACCGAATTGACCGCGATGATGGTCCCCTTGCGGCCGGTCGCGAGCATCCGCCGGGCAGCCGCACGCGCGCTGTAGAGCACCGATTTGAGGTTGAGATCGAACTCGCGATTCCAATCCGTTTCCGTCACTTCGAGCAGGGATTTCCAGCTCGACGCGCCGACGATGGTGACCATGATGTCGATCGGTCCGAAGGCGAGTTCGGCCTCCGCCGTCGCACGTTCGACATCGCTCCCGTCGGTGATGTCGCCGACCAGCGGGATTACGTCGCAGCCTTGTGCATTGAGCCGCGCTGCGGCCTCTTCGGCGCGCGCGGCATTCATGTCGACTACCGCGACACGGCATCCGGCTCGGCCCAGATAATAGGCCGAGCTTTCGCCCATGCCTTGACCGCCTCCCCAAACGATGGCGGTCTGGCCCTTGAGCCCCAGAAGGTCGATTGCGGCCATCTTTCTCTCCCTTGTGCCGTTGATTGTCGTCCGATCGGCTATCGACGCGCGAATTGACGTTCGAGGAAGCGGACGCCCGCATCGAGGCCCGCTGCGCTACCCGGCAAATCCGGGCCGAAGGTTGGCGCGACGTGTTGCATGTCTGGAACTATGCGGCATTCCACATCGACCCCGGCCGCTCCCAACAAGGAAAACAGCTTCAGGGTGTCGTCGAGCAGCACCTCGCCGCCGCCGGCAAGCACGAAGGTTTCCGGCAGCCCTTCGAGCGAGCCGAGTAGCGGCGAGGCGAGGGGATCGCCCGGGGAATGGCCCTGAAGGTACATTTCCCGCGCATCCAACGCCATCTCGCGCGAAAAGAGCTGATCGGTAGCGGCGGCACGATCATAGGATCCTGCAGCGATCCGCAGATCGAGCCAGGGCGAAAGCAGCCAAAGCGCATCCGCAGCTGCACCGAGATGCCATAATCCAAGCGCCAGATTGCCGCCCGCCGAGTCACCACCGATCACGAGCGGTTGATTGGTTTCAATCGCAGCAACTGCAGCACGCAGCTTAATCAGCGCTGCTGGAAAAGGATTTTCAGGCGCCAGCGGATAGCTTGGAAGGATGACGGTGCAGCCGAGCCGCGCTGCGACAGTCTCGGCAAATGGACGGGAGCGAGAAGGATTTCCGCCACGGAACCCGCCGCCATGAATATGAAACAGCACGCCATGGGCGTTCGGCGCGGCGCAGGACAGGCAGTGCAGCGGGCCGAGTTCGATCTGCTGGGTGACGACTTCAGGGCAGGGCGGATAGCCATTGCCGGGCAGGGCCATTGCACGTCGCTCGAGCAGTGTCGCCGGTGCGGCCCGGCCCGGCCTTAGCGGCGGTGGATCGAGTGGACATGACGTGGTGGGGCGACCCTTTGCATCGTGATTCATTTTGCGCGACATTACTGGCTCGCTGACGTTAGAGACGATGTGGAATGACAAGTGCGTTTCAGGCACTCAACACCCGCCGGAGGGGACAGCGACAGATGCAGCGAGCAGGAGAGCAGCCCGCCGACGACAGAGCCCAGGAAGGTAGTGTGCGGCACACCAGCAGCGAAATCAGGAACCCTGGCGAACGCCGAAATCTTTCGAAATCGGCGATTCGCGCGCTCGATGTCCTCGAGCATTTCGCGGCCGTCCGGCGCCCTCTGCGCGCCACCGATATCGCGCATGCGCTCGACCTTCATCCGTCCAGCGCTGATCAGCTGCTCAAGTCGATGGTCGATTCCGCCTATCTGCTGATCGATCCGGAGGGGAAGCTCTATCGGCCTTCGCCGCGGTTGTTGCCCTTCGCCAATTGGCTTGCGGAGAATTTCTTCGGCGGGGATGCGCTGCACGACCTCGTCACCGCGATCGGCGCGCGCACCGGGCAGATCGTCACGCTCGCGGCGCCGCAGATGGGATTGTTGCAGCTCGTCGACGTCACCACGCCGCCAGCGCTGGCAGGCCTGGTGCGCAAGGGCAGCCGCGTCTCGATCACACGCTCCACGCTGGGGGCCGCCTTTCTGGCCGCGCATGACGACCGCGACATCGAACGCTGGATCGCGCGCACGCCCGAGGCGCGCCATATGAATGACGAAGCTCGCGCAGAGCTCGACGCGTCGGTCGCTGCGGCGCGGGCACAGGGCTATGCCTGTGGCCTCAGTGACCGCCTGTTCTCGATCGCGCTGGCGCTGCCGCGGCCGACCGCTGGCATCCAGCTTGTGCTCGGCCTGGCCGGCCAGCCCGAATTTATCGAGCCGCGCGTTGAGGAACTGCATGGGCAGATGCGCCGCTACGCCGATAGCTTGATCGGTTCCTGAGGCTGTGCGCCGAGGTCGGCCTCGAGCAGCTTTCCGGTCAGCGCCATGTCGCCCAGATCAGGCTTGGCGAGCATATGGTGCCATGTCTGATAATGGAATGGCATGTTGACCTGAAGGCGGCCGTTCCGGACGTAATAGTTTCGCTCCATCGATCCGATGTCGGTCAGCCAGATCAGCTTGCTGGCGGCTTCGTCCAGGTGCTCATAATAGGACTCGAACGCGTCGCTGGTGACTTCAACCGCCGCATGCCCGCTCTCGATCGTATCGACGATCAACTGCGCGACATATTTGGTCCACATCTCGATCTGTGTTGGAATGGTGCCGCCGCCGCCGCTGACGCTCTGCGCGTTGGGACCGTATAGCACGAAGAAATTTGGAAATCCGTCGATCATCATGCCGAGATAAGCGCGCGCGCCGTCCTTGCCCCACCTATCCTGAAGCGACACGCCAGCGCGGCCGATATAGTCTGAGGGCCAGACATATTTCTCGACGCTGAAGCCGATCGCGGTCACGATCATGTCGACCGGCCGCTCCTCTCCGTCCTGCGTCACGATACTGGTCGGGGTCAGCCGCGAGATCGGTGTCGTGACGAGCTCGACATTGTCCTTGAGCAACGAGCGATACCAGTTGTTGTCGACGATAAGCCGACGCGAGAAGGGCGCATAGCCGGGCACGAGCTTTTCGATCAGATCCTGGCGGCCGTCGACCTGCTGGACGATATACTGGGTCAGCGCCTCCCGTAGCGCGTCGTTCGGCCGATTGACGATGCCGCCCTTCGCACGCCACTCCTCGTCGGGGACGAGAAACTGGTATAGGTTCAGCACAGGCAGCGTGCCCGTGTAGCGCGTCCAGTTCCAATAATAGGGCATGGTCTTACGGAGCCAGCTTTCACCCGGGCTCATCGGCTCGCCATAACGCTCGCGCGGCGAGATCCATTGCGGCGTCCGCTGGAAGACATAGGTATTTGCCGCCTCGTCCGAGATCCGGTCGAGCAATTGCACGCCGGTCGAGCCGTTGCCGACCACTGCCACCGACTTGCCGGCCGCGCTGTGCCGCTCGCCCCACTCGGTGCTGTGTACGATCTCGCCCTCGAAAGTATCGACGCCCTCGACACTGAGCTGACGGGGCGTCGAGAACAGCCCGGACGCGCTGACCACGAAATTTGCGGCAACTGGTGTGTGCCGGCCGCGGTCATCGATGACGTCGAGTCGCCAGAGCGAGACACGTTCGTCAAAGAAGCCGCCCTTGACGTCGTGATTGAACCGGATTTTCCCGAAGATACCGAATTTGTGTGCGATATGCTCGAGATAGGCGCGCACCTCGGCTTGCCGCGCAAAATGCTCGGTCCACGGATAGCGCTTCTCGAAGCTGAATTCATACATCGCGCTGGGCGTATCGACCCGGGCATCGGGATAGGTGTTGATGCTCCAGGTGCCGCCGATTTCGGACCGGCGCTCATAGATCACATAGGGGATGCCGAGCCGCTCGAGCTGGACGGCCATCCCCAGGCCGCTGAAGCCCGCGCCGACGATCGCCACCTGGAAGGAGCCGGGAAGTGACGGTGCTCGCCGCCGCCAGTTGGCAGCGCGCGGATAGTCGTCGAAGGCCGGCACCGGCCGACGAATGTCGAAGTCCTCGTCGCTGATGGGCTCCCCGCCCGCGACCAATTCCATGAACGCACGCAATTGGGTGTCGTTCGGTACGGTGAGCTGGTGTTCGTGCGGCTTGTCCGACAGGAACTCGACAGCTTTGTCGATCAGGCGTTGGCGATGCGATTCCGCGACCACAAAACTGGTACCGGCGCCCGCGCGGACTTCGACCCGCTCGACGGGGATGGCGGCGTACTCGGGATCTCCCGTTGCTTGCAGCAGCGCGATGCGCAATGCGTTGAGATCAGCCTCCTCGACTGCGTTTCGAATAAAGTCGCGATCCATCTCCACACTTCCCATGTCTCATCTTTCTTTGGTCACGTAGTTAGTGTGGCGCAAAGTTCTATGATCGATGTAGGGCTGTCAACAGAAGCGAGCTGGTAGATCAAAATATAATCTAGCGAAATATTTTACATATAGACGGAATTTTAAATCTGGACGCAATCATGAACGCATAAGCCAATTGCCCGAAAATAGGGCGATGATACTTGCGCTCGCGCCAGTGTCTTGGCGTTTGGTTATTGAGGCTTGAAACGCTCGCGCAGCGCGGCGAAGACCCGGACCTGCTCCTCCCGACCGGCCAAGCTGCTATTTGCGAGGCGCTCGACGTTGCGCGCCTGGGTGCGATCGAGATCGACAGCGAGTTCGATTGCAAGCTTTGCCGCGGCGAGCGCTTCGGCGGGCTGAGCGGCCAGGGCACGACAGAATTCATCAACCTTCGCGTCGAATTCGGCTGCCGGATATATCTCGTGAACGAGACCTGCGGTGAGCGCCCGGTCGGCGCTGATCGGACGATTGGCCATAATCAGCCAGCGAGCCCAGTGGCCGCCGATGGTCCGAACCAATCGGCTTGTGCCGCCCGACCCCGGGATCATGCCCATGTTGAGTTCCGGCAGCGCATAATGTGCCGCGTCGCTCGCCAAGCGAAAGTCGCAGGACAACGACATTTCGAGCGCGGCACCGAGACATGGTCCTTGGTGCGCGACAACGATCGGTTTTTCGAGCGCTTCGAATTCGTCGTAGAGCTGATGCCAGGCGGTCTCGCGATAGCGGCGCCTGAACCCTGAGGGACCCTCGTCCGTCGGGCCTCCGCCGAGCGCTGTCACATCCATGCCCGACGAGAAATAACGGCCCGCACCCCGGATAAGCAGTACGCGAAGGTCATCGTCAGCGGCAAAGACACCGAATGCGTCCTGCAACGCTGCCAGCATCGTCCGCGTGAAGGCATTGTACTTGTCAGGCCGATCGAAGGTGAAGGTGAGGATCGCGCCGTCGCGCTCCAGTTTCGTGTTTGGGTCCGCCATGCCTAGCTCCTCGTACGTGGCAGACCCAGGCCTGCCTCCGCGACCAGGCTGCGCTGAACCTCGCTAGTGCCCGCGTAGATGGTGCTGGGAACCGCACGGCGATATTCTTTCTCGATGCGGCCAGGCGATGTGTAGCCTTGTAGCAATGTGTCGGGCGCCGCGAGGGCCATCAGTTCCGATCCGCAGACGACCCAGCTTTCGCTGCCGAACAGCTTTGCGCTCGGGCCGTAGTGCTTGCGCGGTTTACCCACGCCGAAACCCCAAGCCGTACGGCGACTGAGGACGTCGACGACTTCGAGCCGGGTCGCCGAGCGCGCGAGCGTCGCACGAACGCTGCGATCCTCGATCATCGGCTTGCCGTCTCGGGATTTGGAGCGCGCCCATTCCACCGCGCTGACCAGCATGTGCTTAATCGCACCGACATAATGATCGCCAGAGCCCTGTTCCATCGTGAGCGCCGCTGCCAGCACCTTCACGCCACCGTTAACCTCGCCCAAGCGATAGGCGTCGGAGACACGCACGCTCTCGTAGAAGGTCGTGTTGGTACGCTCGTCGCCGATCGTTTTGATTTCATCGCAGCGATAGCCGGGTGCGTCCAGCGGAAGCGCGAACAGCGTCACGCCGCCATGCTTGTCCTCGCCGGTACGTGTCAGCATCAGAGCATATTGCGCAATATGGCCTTGCGACGTGAACATCTTCTGTCCGTCGATGATCCAGTCGTCGCCGTCTCGGACCGCCTTGGTTCGCGCCGCGAAAATGTCTGATCCGCATGAGGGCTCGGAATAGCCGAGCGATCCATAGGCTTCGGCAGCGGCAAGTTTGGGCAGAATTTCGGCCTTCGCCTGATCGGACCCGAAGTGCAGCACCATCTTTCCAAGCATGTCGGACACCGAGATGACGACATGACCCCAATCATATTCGGTAAAGACCTTCTTGATCGCGGCGACCGAAAAGCGATCGCACGCGCTGCCGCCATGTTCGACGGGCCAGTCCGGGTACAGAAGATTGACCGCAGCGAGCTTGCGGTACAGCTCCGGGTCGAAGAAGTCATCGGAGTTGAAGTGCGCTTCGCGCCGTTCGGGCGTCGCATGCTCACGAAAGATTTGTCGCACGGTCTCGGCGACTTGGAGCGCCTGTTGCGGATACTCGAATGTGATGGCGGTATTCCCCGCGGCGGGCAAAGCGGGTGTCGCGCCGGACCAGAGGCGGTCGGCGATTACCGGCAGATCGTCATCCGGATTTCCGGCCAGCAGCGACCATTGCGTGACGCGGCGGAAATAGATTTGGGCGTCATATTCCATGGTCATGCCGTAGCCACCGAATACCCGCATCGCCTTGATCACCGCGGGGCGGCATGACTCGGCGGCCCACCAGGCGCTCATTCGTATCAAGGCGCCTGCCTTGGGCTGACCCGCCGCGAGCGCTTCCACGGTCCTCCATATGAGGAGCGCTGCGCCCTCGACTTCGCAATAAGCTTCTGCAAGCGGATGGGCGAGCCCTTGATAGCTGCCGATGGGCCGGCCGAACGCATGCCGTTCCTTAGCGTAATCAGCCGCCATCAGGATTGCCTTGCGCGCCGCAGCGGCGCTGGCCGCGGCGTTGAGCAGCTTCCACTCTTCGATTGCTGCATCATAAGCAGCAATCGCCTCGGGTCCGGATGCGATCACCTCGCCCACGTTGCCGCCGAGCGCGACCCGTCGCGCGGCGCTCGATCCGATATTGGCTTCGGGGATGCCAAAGGGACCGGCGAGCGCGCGTATCTCGTCATCGCTGCGAAATAAGATCCGATCGGCCGCGCCCGCGGCATCGATCAACTGCTCACCCCCGTCGGCGGGTTGCAGGGCAAGCGCGACGATCTGCCCTTCGGCAACCTCCGAGACTTCTTCTCCAAGCACAGCCAGCAAGCGCGCGGTGACGATAATGTCGAGCGCGGGGATCACCGGCACGAACTCACCGAAGATTTCGGCGACCACCACGGCGTCCATCAGGCCTGCGCCGGCGCCGCCTTGCATTTCCGGTACCCGGAGCAGGGGTAGGCCCATTTCGACGAACGCTCGCCAGGTATCGGGATCATGGCCGGATCTCTCGGCCTCGCGGATGCGGGACGGCGGCGAAGACTTGGCAAAGGCGCGCGAGAGCGCGTCCCTGAGCATTTCCTGATCCTCGGTCAACTCGAGATTCATGCCGGATCCTTTTCCTGTGCGGCGAGCGATCGCACTCGCTCGCGCAGTTCGGTTTTCAAGATTTTTCCTGCTGGGGTGCGCGGAAAATCGTCGACGATCACAAGGCGCTCGGGCGTCTTCTGGCGCGCAATGCCGGCCGCTCGGAAATGCGCGGCAACGTCGTCGATGGTGAGTGTGGCCGATTCCTTCAGCCGGACGAAGGCGCCGACGCGCTCACCCATGCGCGGGTCTGGCCAGGCAACCACGGCCGCTTCGGCGATGCCGGGATGGAGCACAAGCGTGTCCTCCACTTCCTTGGACGAGATATTCTCGCCACCGCGGATGATGATGTCCTTCTTTCGATCGACGATGCGCAGATAACCCTCCGCGTCCAGCTGGCCGATGTCGCCGGTATGGAACCAGCCGTCCTGCGCAAACGCAGCTTCATTGTGCGCCGGATCGAGATAGCCTTTGAACAGTTCCGGCCCGATGCTGACGATCTCGCCCGGAACGTCCGTTCCGACGGTGCGGCCGTCATCGTCGACCAGGCGCACCCGAACGCCTGGCAGCAATCCGCCATCGGTCGTTGCGCGCTTTTCGAAAGGATCTTCTGGAAACGCACCGGAGATGGTCGGATGCTCGGTCGAGCCATAGGTGCGCGTAGCGGGGCAGCCGAGCTTCTCAGCACGCTCCATCAGTGCCGAGGGAACGCTCGCCGCCCCAACCGACATCTGTACCAGGCCATGCGGGAACAGTTCGTCGGCATGATCGAGCAGAAACGAGATGATGACGGGCACCCCGCCCGCGCGGTCGGGGCGGTGGCGCTTGATCAACTCGATCGCCAGCTGCTCGTCCCACGCATCCATCATCAGGCAAGCATCGCCGGCCAGCAGCGGCCGCAGTGCTGCGATCACCCCGGCGCTGTGGCCAGCAGGCAACGGCAGCAGCTTCATGCTGCCGGTCGGCGAGGGCTCTGTGGGAAACAACGGGACTTCGGCGGCAAAGCTATGATGGGTATGGACGACGCCCTTGGGGACGGACGTGGTGCCGGAAGTGAACATGATCAGCCACGGGTCGTCGGGCTTCGCCCTGAGCGACGGCAGATCGGCATCGGTGCGGTCCAGGTCGTCCCAACGCGTGATGTCGCCGGGCATCGGTTCCGATCCCGCGACGATCACCTGCTCGAGCGTGGGCACGTCGCCAAGCGCAGCGATGCGTGCGCCATAGTCGATCTTTTTCCATCGATCGGGCACCACGAGGGCCTTTGCACCGACCGTGTTGATGATGAACGCCATCTCGGCGGGCCCGTAGATGTGGACCATCGGTACGAACACAAGCCCGAGGTGAAGGGCCGCGAGGAGCGTCAGTGATCCCTCGCGCCAATTCGGCATTTGCGACACCAGGACATCGCCCTCGCGTAGGCCGAGGCGGTGGAGGGCGGCCGCCACGCCGTAGCTTTGCTGTAGCAGCTCCGCTGCGGTCGTCCGGGACGGCCTTTCGCGCGATCCGAAGATGATGGGAACGTCCGGTCGTTCGCGCACGCGTTCCGCGATAAGTTCGCCGGTCAATTTGCCGCTGTGATAGCCCAGTCGCCGCCATTCATCCAAATAAGGTGCACGTCGCCGCCAATGCGGCGCTGCGTCCAGCGCGGCGAAAGCTTCTTTGAGATTCATGACCTATCTCCTCCCGTGGCGCCGTCTATTGCCGATGGTTCGGATCGTCGCGTCGCCCGGCGGATGCGAATATCGACGGCACGCGCATTTGATTGCCTCAGCTGACAAGGTCCGCCTGCAGCGACTTGCGTGCGGCAAGGAAGCACATGGCAGCCGGAACAGCGACGAGAACGCAGAGCATGAGCGCCCATCGGATGCCCTCCGCTTCGCCGAGACCCTGTCCGACCAGCACATCGCTGACAATACCGATGATCAGCGGACCAAGTCCCAGACCGACCAGGCTGATCACGAACAGCAGCACCGCAGTCGCCGTTGCCCGCATCGAGGGCTGTACCAGTCCCTGGACGATCGCATAGGCCGGTCCGTAGTACATGGCGTTGAGCGTTCCGGGGACCAGCAGCAGCGCCAGCGCGAGCGGCAGCGAATCCACCATGAACGCGGCGATGTAGAAGGGGGTGCCGACGAGCATGCCGATCGCCGGGATCGTCATATGCGCGCGAATGTCGCGGCGGGCGAAATGATCGGCAAACTTGCCGCCCAGGACCGACCCTGCCACGCCTGACAGCCCCAGGATGAGGCCCAAGGCAATTCCCAGGAACCCGACCGGCTTAAGACCGTAGGTGTTCGCGGCGTCGGCCAGCGCGGCGGCATGATTGCGAAAGAAGAACGAGCCCAGGAATGCGTGCACGCTATACTGGATGAACGCCTTCATCGTGACGGCGGAGACGATCAGCCGATAGGTCGGTTTGCTGGCGAGAACCTTCAGCGTCGCCGCGAAACTCTCCTTGTCCGGCTGGGGTGACGAGATGGATGTCATACGCTGCTTAAGACGCGGTTCGAGCAGGGTAAATGCGACTAGAAGCGCAACGAGGAGACCGGGCGCACCGGCAACGACGAACGCCGTACGCCATCCCCAATGGCTGGCAACGAGGCCTCCCACCACCATGCCGAGCAGCGCGCCGGCCGGCGCGCCCGCCATATAGACCGCGACCGCGGACGAGCGCCGCTCGCGCGGGACATAATCGGCGATCAGTGAAAGGGCTGGCGGCGTGCAACCCGCCTCGCCGGTGCCGACCCCGAAACGCGCCAAGGCGAGATGTGTGAAGCTACGCGCGAAACCGCAAAGGATCGTAAACGCACTCCAGATGCTGATGGCTGTGGCGATGATATATGGCCGGTGCCCGCGCTCGGACAGGCGCGCGACGGGAATGCCGACCAGCGTGTAGAAAAGCGCGAAGGCGAGCCCGCTCACGGCGCCGACCTGCCAGTCGGCGAGTCCGAGATCGCGCTTTATGGGCTCGGCGAGGATCGACAATACCTGCCGGTCCAGGAAGCTGAGCATGTAGACAACCATCAACAGCCCGATCGCATAGCGGGAATGGGCCGGGCTGGGCAGCCCTGGATCGGCAGGAATGGACTCGTCGATGGCGCGGTCCGACATCGCGGCCTTCCTCAATCTCGATATATGCGAACGGAGGACCTGTCGCCTAGCCAGCGCGCAATCAACAGTCCCTTCGCAGGGTCTTGAGCAAGGGGCCGATCAACGACACCAGCATAGCCATGAAGGTTCTGGTGATCGGCGCAACCGGCTATGTCGGATCGCATATCGTCCGTCGCTTGGTGCAGGACGGGCATGACGTATCGGGAACGGCGCGCGCGCCTTCCAAAGCGGGGAGCATCGAAGAATTGGGGGCTCGGCCGATTCTCGCCGACCTCGATCGCCCGGAGACGCTGGACGAAGCGCTGACCGATGCCGACGCTATCGTCTATGCAGCTCAGCTGCTGCTCGAGCCCGAGCATCAGGCCATGTCCGCGCTGACGGCGTGCCTCGCGGGCAGCGGCAAGTCGTTGCTCTTCACATCGGGCACCGGGGTGCTCAGCCAGAAAACGGACGGCGACTGGAGCGAGGACAGTTTCGCCGAGGACGACCAATTCGTGCCGTCCAAATGGCTCGGACGACGCGTCGAGACCGAGCGGCTGGTGCGGGAAGCCGCCGGCCGTGATGTGAGAGCGATGGTCGTGCGCCCGCCAATGATCTGGGGCAATGGCGGCTGCGGCCTGATCGAGGCATTCTACGACTCGGCGCACAAGACCGGCGATGTCTGCTATCTCGGGCGCGGCCTGAACCTGTATTCCAACGTGCATGTCGAGGATCTGGCCGGGGTCTACGCTCTGGCGCTCGATCGCGGCGTGAGCGGGGCGCTCTATCACGCCGTTGCCGGCGAGGTCCCGCATCGCGTGCTGGCGGAGCGTGTGGCCCGGGAGCTTGGTTGCGGGGTTCGTAGCGTCGGTTTCGAGGAAGCGGAGGCGATCTGGGGCAAATTCCTGGCTCTCATCATCATGAGCACGTGCAGCCGATCGCGCGCACCGCGAACGCGCCGCGAGCTCGGCTGGGCGCCCTGCCATCTCGATATGCTGTCGGACGTGCCGCATCCCGCCTATCGCGCCGGGTGAAGCGGCGGTCCGCCCAAATCTGGAGGAGATCGACATGCGAGCCGCGGTGGTGGATGCGCTCAATACCAAGCCCTATTTTACCGATGTTCCGGAACCGGTCGAGACCGACGGAGCCTTGCGGATCAAGGTTCAGTGGGCGGGGCTTCAGCCAACCGACGTGCTGCGCGTTCGGGGGATCTACAAGAATCCTGTATTTCCCTACATTATCGGCGGGGAGGGAATAGGTTTGCTCGATGATGGTCGGCGGGTCTATTTCGGCCATTCAATCCCGCAGCAGGGCGCGATGTCCGAAATCACGGTCGTGCCGGAGGCGGAGATCTGGCCGATCCCCGACGATGCCGATCCGCAACAGGTGATCGCCTTGGCGCTCGCGGGGCTCGGTGCGCTGATTCCGCTGGAAGAAGCGAAGATCCGGCCGGGTGAGCGGGTGCTGATCCTCGGCGCGACAGGACCGGTCGGGCAGATCGGTGCGTTGGTTGCGCGGCAACTTGGCGCGGGCGCGGTGGTCGGGGCAGCGCGCTCGTTGCCCGCGCTCGAACGGATGAAGGATCATGGAGTTCTCGATGCCGTCGTGCAGCTTGGACAGGGGGATGACGATTCCGCGCTGGCGGCGGAAAAGGGCGAGCGCGGATACGACGTGGTACTAGATCCCCTGTTCGGCGCGCCCGCCGAGGCGGCGATGCGCTCAGTCGCCGAGGGCGGACGGCTGATGAGCATCGGCACACGCGCAGGACGGACGATGACCCTCACGCTCACCGAGTTGCGCCGCCGCCATCATCACGGCGTCGATACCGGCGAACTGATCCGGCCTGCGGCGGAGCGGCAGGCGGCGTTCGAGCGGCTGCTTGCCTACGCCAAGACCGGCAATTGGACCATCGACACCCTAACCTACGACTTGGAGGACGTTGGAGCCGCATGGGAGGCGCAGTGCGGCAGCCCGCATGCCAAGATCGTCATCAAGGTTTGCGATGAACATCTCGACTGAGCAAAGGGCGCGATTGGCCGCCTGGCTCCGTGAACAACCCCTGTTCGGCTTCCAAAGCGAGATTCTATCGCTCGATCCGCTCATGGGTGGCCAGTCGAGCGAATTGCTCAAGCTCATAGCCCGGACGTCGGCGGACGCGGCGGAGACCGCGTATGTCATCCGTTTCGAGCAACGCGGCAAGCAGCTCTTCCTCAAGCCGGATATCGTTCGCGAATATCGCGTGATCGATGCCGTGGCGAAGCACAGCGATGTGCCGGTCGCGCCAATGATGGGCGTCGAGCCGAGTGGTGCAGTGCTAGGCGCGCCGTTTCTGCTCATGCGGCATGTCGAGGGACGCTCACCGCTGGGCCGGCCATCGATGCACATGCGCGGCCTGCTGACCGAGCTTACTCCCGACCAGCGACGAACCCTGGCCTTCAACGGACTCGACGCTGTGGTCGGAATACATGCGGTCGACTGGCGCCGGTCGCATGGCTTCCTGACGGGGAGCGAGATGCAGGATGTAGGGATCGACAGACACCTCCGACAGCTGGCGAGTTGGTACGGTTGGGCGGCGCGCGGGCGGCCATTCCCGCTTACGGATCAAGCGCTCGACTATCTGTTGCAGGCGCGAGGGTCGCTGCGCGACGATGGCGACGTGCTGCTATGGGGCGATGCCCGGCCCGGTAACATCCTGTTTGCCGCAGACCAATCGATCGCAGCTGTGCTGGACTGGGAAGGGGCATTCATAGGCCCGCCGGCGTTGGATGTTGGGTATTGGATTATGATGGACAGCTTTCACGCCGAGATGATCGGCGTCGAACGCTCCGCCGGCTGGCCCGATGAGAGGGACGTGGTCGAACATTATTGCCGGAAAAGCGGCCGGGAATTGCACGACCTCGACTATTATATGGTGCTTGGCGCCTTCTTCATCGCCACGACCTTGATACGTGCGACGGACATCGGCGTTGAGAGCGGGCGTCTGCCGCCGACCACGCGAATGGCGCATGCAAATACCGCGACACAGATCATTGCCGAGCGGCTCGGACTGGCCGTGCCGCCGCTGTCGCCGGATTTCGTTGCGCACCGCGGCCTGCCGACGGGGTTCAGCGGACGGTCTGGTCCTCCGCCGTTCGGTAGTGGCTGACTTCGACCAGGTTGCCATCGGGATCGCGAAAATAGACCGAATCCATCGGGCCGACCGCGCCGGTGCGCGCAACGGGGCCCTTTTCGATCGCGACGCCGTGCCGCTCGAGATGAACCACAACCGCTTCGATCGGTTCGAGCGCAATCAGGCAGAAATCGGCTGCGCCGGCAGTCGGGTGCCTTGCCTTGGGATCGAAGGTGCGGTCGGCCTGGTGCAAATTGATCTTCTGGCGGCCGAAGTGGAGCGAGATCGGCTTGCCGGCAGGCGAATGCCGTTCGAAGCCGAGCACGTGCTGATAGAAATCGCACGTGCTCTCGATCGAAGCGACCGTGAGGACGATGTGATCGATCCTGTCGATCTTCATTGCGGTGCTGCAGCCGACACGCGAAACGCGGCGAAGCCCCGGCCGTCGATCTGCTGCCATTCGAATATTGCAGGTGCTCCCACCGAAATTGGCTCTTCGCCGAGCAGGGGCGCAAACAGGCGCGGGCCTTCCGCCAGCTCGACGATGCCGCCGCAAAAGGGCAACTGATCGGCAAAGGCGGGATGGTGGGCGATATGCACGCGCGTGAAGCTGTAGATGATGCCGATGCCGCTCGCGGGTTCGGACGAGAAATCGATGCTTCCGCATACATCGCACACCGATATCGCGAGATGGGCCGTTCCGCATTGTCGGCACACCAGCAGATCGAGCCGCCCTTCGTCCAGCGAATGGAAGAAGTGAGCCGATGCGGGGTCGGCCCCAGGAACGGGCGTTGATGTCATAGCCATTGCCCCGCCGAGCCGAAAATCATTCCGGCATGATAGTCGAGCCTGCCGCCTTCGTTGGTCACAAGGATGGTCCGCGCGCGCGCGCACTGGCGATCGCCCGCGGCACGACGCGCCTGAAACACGGCTTCGGCCACGGGTGTCATGCCTTGGAGATAGTAGCCCGAAAGATGCCCCCCGCCCGTGTTGATCGGCATGGCCGTTCCGCCGGGCGCCGCTGCTCCTTGTGCATAGGCATTGCAAGCGTGACCCGGCGGATAGAAGCCATAGCTCTCCAGCGCGAGCAGCGGCATGATACTGAAGGCATCGTAGAACTCGCAGATATCGATGTCTGCGGGCGTCAGCCCGGTCCTTTCGAACATTGTCTTGGCGGCGAGCGCGCCACCATGGGTCAGCGCCCGGTCGAAGCCTTGCCGGTCGGGAGCGCCGGGATGCCCTTCGGCATAAGCGAGAATCCGCACGGCAGGCTGGGCGCCGTCAGCGGCACGGGCCCCCGTGGTCACGACCACTGCAATCGCGCCATTGACCGGGGCCGCGCAATCGAAGAGTCGCAATGGGTCGGCGATATAGCGGGCCGAGAAATAATCACTGCGGCTCAACGGCTTGCGATAGGAGGCGTGGGGGTTCAGGCTCGCCCAGGCGCGCGTCGTTATCGCCACATCGGCGAGCACATCCTCGCTCAAGCCGTGGAGCGCCAGATAGCGCTGCGCGCTGAGCGCATGGACCGCGGCGCCGCCGAACAAGCCGGCAGTGTAGCGAAGCCCCTCCATTCCCATGCCGGTTTTCTGCCGGCCGAATGCGGTGCTTATCCGGGTACCCGGTGTCACGGGTGCGTCGGCGAAGACGCAGGCGACGTTGGTTGCCATCCCCGCGGAAACCGCCAGCGCTGCCGTCTGGATCGCGGCAAGCGCGCTTGCGCCTTCGCACAGGACGATGCGGTTGAGCTTGAGTTCGCGCAGGCCGAGCGCGCGCTGCAGATCGAGTCCGAGCACCGCGTCGCTCGCGCCGCCGGAGCGGCAAAGGATCAGGCCATCGATGCCGGAAATTCCGATGCCCGCATCGTCGGCCGCCGCGATCACCGCGAGGCGCGCAAGCTCGGCTGCCGAACGGGACTCCGTTCGCGTCAAGCCTGTCAGGCCCAGGCCGACGATTGCCGCGTCGAGCTGGGGTTTCACGCGGCTAAACGAGGAATGCGAGATTGCCGATGGCTTCCTCGCAATTGACCAGGGTTACGACCTTGCGCTTGATCTTGAAGCTGCCGTTCGATCGCTGGAGCAGATGCGCGGTTCGCCCCGCCCAGATCGTCATTAGCGCGCGGCGCGATTCGACCAGCATGAAATTGGATTCGACGGCGACACCGCCGTCGCTCGCACCGATCTCGATGTTGGAGATCAAACGCCGCAGCCGAGACTGCGGCGCCTGCGAATGTCTCACACCCGTGTTGAGCTGACGGATCCGGCTCGCAAGACGCGAGCGGTTGTCATAAATGTACGATACCTCGCGCGTCGGGTCCGCCCCTTCGCGCGTCGGAACCCAATAGAGAATGTCTTCGGCTGCCCAAAGCGCTTCCCAGTCGTCGTAGCGGTGCTCATCCTGCAGCCGGGCTTCGTGATAGAGGAACTGTTCGACCGCCTTTGGATCGACATCGACCGCCGGAGCGGTATCAAGGAGGGTACCGGTCAATGCACGATCTCCTGCGATGCAGCCATAACCTCCCGATAATGGCTCCAAAAGCCGCGCTGGCTCGTTTCATCCATCAATCCCGCCAGCTTCACGCCATTGGGCAGGACTTCCTCCTTGCCCAAGCCCCGCGACAGGATGATCCATTCGGGCTCCAGGTTGGCGACGCCCATTTGAGTGAGTTCGCCAATCTCGGCATCGTCGGCGATCAAGAACCCGGCGGGACCCATCGCTCCTTCGCAGCGACGCAATGTTCGCGCGTTGAGGTCGTCGGCACCTTCCAGGAACACAGGGGTTGTATATTGAATCGACGCATCGGGACCGATCGGCTCGATCACCATGATGTTCATCTCCGCGAGGGATATATTCGGGAACAGCATTGAATGCGGCGGCCCTTCGATCAGGCGGCGACGCGCGTCCTCAGGTCCATAGGCGTCGTTCATCGCCTTGACATAAACCGGCAGGCGCTCGGGCTCGATTCCGCCGGTCCAACGGAACAAGCGATCTCCCGCGGCACGATAGTCGCTGGCGTGATCGATATCGGTATGGCCCATGCCGAAATCGCGGACGCGCGTGGGCGAGGTGGGCTTGCGGTCACGGACCGTCGCAAAGGTACGATTGGCCGCGATCAGCGAACCGTGCACCATCGGCGCGTGATAGCCGTCGACCTGATTCTCGACGATCATCTTCCAGTTCGACCGCATCTTGTGCTTCATCCAGCCGGCGGTCAGCTGAATCCGCCCGGTGGGCGAGAGACCGAGCAGCGCATCGATGAGTTCGGTCGCGTGACCAAGATGTTCGCGCAGCGTCAGCTGGTTGGGAACCAGGTTCACGAATATGAATCCGCCATAGCTGTCCATTCGCGCGACGGGCGTCAGTCCCGCGTCGGCCTTGCTGAAATCAGGCGGATAAGCGCCCTCGTCGGGCAGGCCGATCAAACGGCCGTCCAGCGCGAAAGTCCATGCATGATAGGGGCAGGTGATGCGCGGGCGATTTCCCGAGGGAGTCTGGCAAAGCGTCGCGCCGCGATGCGGACAGCGATTGTAGAAGACACTCACCTCGCCGTCCTTACCGCGCAGTGCGATGAGCGACTGCGTGCCGACACGGCGAACGACGAAGTCGCCCCGATTTGGAATCTCACTATCGTGGGCGACGAAGCTCCAGCCGCGGTGGAAGATTGTTTCCATCTCCTGCGCGAAGATGGCCGGATCGGTGTAGAGCGAGCCATGAAGCCGCCCGTCCTGGACAAGATGACGGTAATCGATCCTGGCTGGGATAACGGGTGCTGTGGCCATCACGCGGTCTCCTTCTCGATCGCCCAGGGCAATTTGCCCGGCTCCGCAAACATCGCCTGAATCGCGCGTTTGTCGACTTTGTCGGTATTGCCGCGCGGTAGCGAGGGAAGGATGGCGATGTGCTTGGGCACCTCGAACTTCGACACATTCTCGCGGCAGTGGCGATCGAGTGCCTCCGGGGTCACGTCCGCCTCCCCGGAGACGGTCACGGCCGCAACCACGGCCTCGCCCCATTGCGGATGCGGCATGCCGAAGACCGCGACCTCGCCCACGCCCTTGAACTCCGCCAGCGCGTTTTCGACGGCGTTCGGATAGACGTTGAAGCCACCCGTCACGATCATATTGTGCTGACGGTCACCGAGGAACACATAGCCGCGCTCATCCATCCGACCGAAATCGCCGGTCTTGAGCCATTTTCCAAACACCGTCTTCGCGTTGAGCTCGGGCAGGTTGAGATAGCCCTGCATGACCGTGTCGCCGCCAATCCACACCAGACCGAGTTCGCCGCGGGGGACTTCGTTGCCGTCTTCATCGCGGATCTGGATGTCGGCATGCGGCATCGCCTTGCCGACCGAGCGAAGCAGGGCGATGTCGCCATCGAGCGCCTGACGATGCCCGACATCGTCCAGCAGCGCAACCGAGCCGGTCGACTCCGATACGCCATAGCGGTTGAGGAACTGACAGTTCAGGGTCGAGTAGGCTTCACGGATCAATGCGGGCGTCGCGGGCATGGTGCCGTAGCAGACCTGGCGCAAGGAGGAGATGTCCCAGTGCCCGGCCTTCACGTCATCGACGATGCGCCGCAGCATCGTCGGCACGACCGTAACCGTCGTGATGCGATGCTCCTCTATGAGGTCGAGGAAGCGTTCGGCCTGGAAGTTTTCGAGCACCGTGGTCATGCCGGTGATGATGTTCATGCACATCGTGTTGATGTTGATGCCGGCGGGATTCGTCACATAGATGCGGCGATCCTGCTTGGTGTAACCATTCACCATGTTGTTGAACACCAGCGAGGTCAGCAGGTTGCGGTGGCTGAGCAGCACGCCTTTGGGATTGCCGGTGGTGCCGGAGGTATAGCCGATCGCGCCGACCGCATCTTCCTCGAGCGGGGGCAGGTCCGGCGCACCCGTGGTTCCGGCGATCAACTTCTCGTAATCGACCGGCAGGTCATGGGCGCCGCCGAAACCGATCAGGATACGTCCTTCGGCGGCCAGTTCTTCAAAATGCTCCGACAGGCTGCCGACGCATTGGGCCTCGATGAAAATCGCGCGCGCATCGCAGTCGCGGATGACGTGCATCATCTCCCGCGACGAATAGCGCCAATTCAGTCCCGCGCGAACGGAGCCGGTTTTCATGCAGGCGAACCAATGTTCGGCGACCTCGATGCGATTATGCGACAGGATCGCGGTACTCACGCCCTTGCCGATGCCGAGGCCTTGCAACGCGCGGGCGAGCCGGTTCGACCGGCGATGCATCTCGGCCCAATTGCTGCGGCGAGCGGCATCGACGTAAGCGATGTCTTCGGGAAACTTCTCGGCACAGCGTCGCACGAAGTCTCGGAGAAACATTACGGCCCTCTTTCGTTTCAATACATGTGATTTGTCGATATCCGAGTAGGGGCCTCGCGCGCAATTCTGCTAGCGTGCAGATGCTTTGCAAGTCATTGGCTTTTCCAATGGGCTTGTCCCCGAAAGGGGTAAGGGGCTGGCTATTTCGCAAGACGCGGATCGAGCGATGGGATTTCGCTATCGCTTCGAATAGCTTTATCCGCTGGCGCGCGTTTCTACTGGGGGAGATGAAGGCCCGATGAGCAATATCTTCAAAAGGGCGCTCCGCGAGCAACGCCCGCAGATCGGCTTATGGCAGGGCCTCGGCAGTTCCTACACGGCAGAGATCTGCGCGAGCGCCGGCTTTGATTGGCTGCTTTTCGATGGCGAGCACAGCCCCACGGACATTCCTGTGCTGTTGACGCAACTCCAGGCGGTCAGCGGTACGAAGGCGCATGCCATCGGCCGCCCTCCGGTCGGTGCGCCGTGGCTGATCAAGCAGTACCTTGATCTGGGCTTCCAGACGCTGCTGGTCCCGATGGTCAATAGTGCCGACGAGGCGGCGGAGCTTGTGCGCGCCTGTCGCTACCCGCCGGCGGGTGTCAGAGGTGTCGCGACGAGCCGCGCCTCGCGCTGGGGGCGGGATCGCAGCTATCTCGCCACCGCGGATGACGAGATCTGTCTTCTGGTGCAGGTCGAAACGCGCGAGGCGATCGACGCGGTCGCCGCGATCGCCTCGGTCGAAGGGGTGGATGGTGTATTCATCGGCCCAAGTGATCTGTCCGCTTCGCTGGGCCATCGCGGCCAGCCGGCTCATGCCGAGGTGGCGGGACGGATCGAGGATGCGATCTCGGCGATCCTCACGGCGGGGAAGGCGCCGGGTATTCTGAGTGCGGATGTCGCGACGGCGCAGCGCTATCTTGAACTTGGTTGCGTGTTCGTTGCAGTCGGCACCGACATGGGCTTGATGGTACGTGCGACCGACGCGCTGGCAGCGGAGTTCGGACGAGGGGCGGGCGCACCGCCCCAGCCGGCCGGGACTTATTGAGGCTGCTCGGCGTGTAACGCTTCGCGAAAGCGTTTCAGCGCGAGCGTCAGCGATAGTGTGGCGACGCCGGCGGCGGCGCCAATCACGACGGCAAGCGCCTTGCCGATCGCTAGTCCGGCCGGATCGAGGGCGGTCGAGATCGCCGCCACCAGCGTGGGGCCGAGGCCAAACCCGATCAGCGTGATGATCATAATGAACAGGCCGGAGACCCTTCCTCGCAACTCGCTCGGTGTGATCATCTGAAGCGCTGCGGCGGCGACGCCGAGAAAGGTCATCGCGAAGAAATAGTACGGGATCATCGCCATCCCGAACACCGGCAGACGTTCCGACAGCAATGCCAGAATGCCGCAAGCGGCGGCGAATGGCAGCGTGAGCGGAAAGAGGCGAAGATTTGCGGAGAAGTCGCCACATTCGTGGCGCCGGTCGACCCACCAGCCGGTCGCCAGCTGGCCAGGCAGCCCTGCGAAGAGCACCAGCAGCGACATCACCACGCCGATGTCGAGGGGCGAGGCTCCGAAGCTGCGTCCGAGAATGGTGGGAGTCCAAGCGAAGGTCGAGTTGACGATCATGCTCATCGCGCCGAAGCCAACGCACAGCAGGGCGAGCAACCGCCAGTTGGCCTGCAGAAACGGCGCGAGGCCGGCTGGCGTGCCGTCATCTGTGATCGGCTTGCCGACGCGCGCCGGTTCGCGCAGCAGCAGAACGAGGAGCGCGAGCAGAGGGCCTGGCACGCCGGTCACGAAGAAGACCAATCGCCAGCTATGCAGATTGCCTAATAGCGGCAGTGTGATGCTGGCATGCGTGGTGCTCCAGCTGATGACGAAGCCGCCGGCGAGAAGTGCGATCGCACCGCCGACGAGACCGCCCATGATGAACACCGACATGGCAAGCGACAGTCTGTGGCGGGGAAAGGAGTCTGCGATCATCGAATAGGCGGCGGGTCCAAGCGCCGCCTCTCCCACGCCGACCAGCATGCGCGCGATGAACAACTCGGTAAAGTTCGACGCAAGACCGCAGGCCGCTGAGGCCAAGCCCCACAGCGCGACGCTGACCCCGATCAATGCGCGTCGCGAGACGTGATCGGCTACCCAGCCCATGGCAACCCCGACCGTGGTGTAGAAAAGCGCAAAGGACAGACCGAGCAGCAGGCTCGCCTCGACATCGCTGATACCGAGATCCCGGCGGATGGGATCGACCAGCATCGTCATGATCTGGCGATCGACCATCGCGAACACCGAATAGACGAACAAGACCGCGACACTGGTCCATGCGGCCTTCGCCGAAGGAAGGGTATTGGTCATGCGATCAAATGCGATCGGGCAGGTTCAGCGTGCATCAGGTGACGCTGCCTGCGGCGGCGTCGCGTCGGTCGAAGGCGGCGTTAACGGGCGCCAGTGCGGCGCGTAATGAGAGCCATGCCAGCGGGATCGTCAGGCAGGTGGTCACCGCCAGCGAGTAGCCCAGCTTCGCCTCGTCGCGAAACAGATAGTCGGTCAGCAATGCCGTGAAGGTCGGACCGGCGCCGAGCCCGAGCAAGGTGAAGAAGCCGAGGAACAGTCCGGTGATCTGCCCGCGAAGCTCCGGCGGCACGAGCAACTGAAGCGTGGCGCCCATGAACACCACGAATTGCAGCGCGACCACTTGCATGATCGCATACACCACCAGGAACACCCATGGATCTCTGATGAAAAATGCGACGGCTCCCAAAGGTGTTGTCGCTGCGAGCAGCCAGGTGAAGAAGCGCAGGTGGGCGTCGCGGATGCCGCGGCCATAGAGCCAGTCGACGATCATCCCTTTGACGATCATCGAACCGGCGCCCAGCAGGCTGATCACGCTGAGCGCAGGCCCATATTGCGCGGGGTGCCAGTCGAACTGCCGACTCATATAAGTCGGCGTCCACGATGTCAGACTATACATGGTGATGGCGATCGATGCGAAGCCGATCGCCATTGGCAGCAACGCCTGCCGTTCCGCGCGCATGAATTGCAGCAAGGGCGCTCTGTCGGCTTTTTCCTTGATCGTAGCGTCACGCACGGGCTCGTGGAAGGTGTAGACGAGCAGTGCCAGGGCTGCGCCCGGAAGGCCGGTCAGCCCCAGCGCAATCTGCCAGGGCTCCATCGTCCCAATGACCGGCCAGTTCTGGTGCTGCAACGTTGTCGCGAAGGCGATGCTGATGCCGCCCACGGCGAATGCCACAGACGCCCCGAGCTTGGCGCCCATCTGATAGATCGCCATGGCGGTGGTGAGCCGCCGGTGTGGAAAGCGATCGGTGATGAGCGAGTAGGCGGCCGGGGTGAGTGCGGCTTCGCCCGCGCCCACGCCTGCGCGAAAGCCGAGAAGTCCGATGAAATTGCCGGCGAGCCCGCTGAGCCCGGCCGAGAGCGACCACAATGTCACTCCGCCATAGATCACATGGCGCCGAGACAGGCGGTCGGCGGCCAGGCCGAAAATATAGCCGAAAATGCAGTAGGCGACGCCGAATCCAGGGCCGATGACGATGCCCATATCGACGTCGGAAAGGCCAAGCGTCTGCTTGATCGGATCGACCAGCATCGAGATGACGATACGATCGACGAAAGACAACGTGTAAAGGGTGAGAAGCACCGCCAGCATCCACCACGCGCCGATCTGAACTCGATTATCTTGTTTGCGCATGCGGGAAGGGGCCGGTTCAGCCACGTGTCGATTTCAGTGCGGCGGCGCGCTGTTTGAGCGCGTGCTTGTCCACTTTCATCATTGGCGTGAGTGGCAGGGCGTCGAGCAGCACCAGTTGGTCGGGAGCCTTGTAATCGGCAAGCTCGGCCAGAACCTTGGCCCGCACATCGGTGAGGGTGGGCGGGTGCTGCGGATCGACCGGAACGACGAAAGCGATGCCGACTTCTCCGATCGCTGGTGCCGCTGTACCCACCACTGCTACGGCGGCCACGCTTGGCAGCTCGCCGATCACACGTTCCACCTCGATCGGATACACATTGTAGCCGCCGCGGATGTACATCTCGTTGGATCGGCCGGCGAGGATCACATTGCCATTGTCGTCGAAACGGCCATAGTCACTGGTGATCAGCCAGCCATCGGGCGTGAGCGCTTCGGCGGTACGCTCCGGATCTTGCCAATAGCCGATAGTGACCGCCGGCGAGCGCACCGCGATCCGTCCGACCTCGCCATGCGGTACTTCGTTACGATCGTCGTCGAGCATCTTGAGTTCGACGCCGTCTTGCGCGCGTCCGACGGTACGATACTGTACTTCGGCGCTGTCGCCGACCCGCGTGCCGGTCATCGACGGACATTCAGTCATCGAATAGCGCACGATCAGCGGGGCATCCAATGCGTGCGAGACCTGCTCGATCAGTTCGGGCGAGGCCGGCGCGGTGGCGGTGATGCCGACCTGAACGTGCGAGAGATCGGCGGCAGCCAGTCCGGGATGCGCGAGCAGCTTGATCCATTGTGTCGGGACCGCGCCGGCGATGCTGATCCGCTCTTCGACCAGCAACCGCAGCATCGCGTCGGCGGTCCATGGAGTGGAGGAAATGACCAGTGTCATGCCGAACGCCACCTGCTCCCAGCCCTTGGACATGAAACCGGCATGAGCGAACGGGACCGAACTCAGCTTGCGCGCGAACGGTCCGGCGACCGGGCCTGCCGTGCGTACGGCGTTGCGCAGATTGTCGTGCGTGAAGCACGCGCCCTTCGGCAGTCCAGTCGTGCCGCTGGTCCAGATGATCACCGCGAGATCGTGAGGATCGCCGACATGGGGCGTGGCCTTGACCGGCCTACGCCGCAAGGCGGCGAGTTCGGACCGACGGACGACCTGTGGGCTCGCGGCCGGTACCGCCGCGCCGTCTTCGAGTATGATGAGCGCCGCCTCGGAGCGCTCGACAATGCTGTCGATCTCGCGTCGGCCAAGTCGCGTGTTGACGCCACTTGCGATTGCACCGAGCAACTGGGCGGCGGCGAAACAGACCGCGAAGTCGATCGAGCTCTCGATGCCGATGAGGATGATGTCGCCCGGCTTTGCGCCGCGATCAGCGAAGACGGCAGCAACCCGGAGCGACTGGTCGAGCCACTCGTCATAGTTGAGCCGCTCGCCGCCATGCACGAACGCCTCTTGATCAGGAAAGGTTCCGGCGGCTGCCGAAAGCAGATCGCTGAACGTCGGAAGGTCCGCGCTCAATATTGCGGGGCCGCCGACCTGCGTCGTTGCGGGTGCTGGGGCAAATTGCTGACTGGAAAGGGGTGTCACATCTGTTCTTTCGTCACCGGGGCGCCTTCGTGGCTGCATCGGATGCAAAGAGGTCCGGCTTGCCCGCTCGCCACATTTCCTTCATTCGTTCCTCGATTGCCAGTGCGTCGCCGAGCGAGGCCCCTTCGCCGTCGATCATCGCGCGGATCTGCGCCTCGACGGAAGCGCGCGGATTGGCGGCCATCTGACCCGCGATCTCGACCGCGCGCGCCGTCACGTCGCCGTCGACAACTTCGTTGACGAGCCCCCATTCATACGCGGTCGTCGCGTCGATGAACTCACCGGTCGACATGATCTGGCTGGCACGGCGCCGGCCGATGGCGCGCGGCAGCAGGGCGCTCATTCCCCAGCCCGCGATCAGGCCGACCTTGGCATGGGTGTCGGCGAACCGCGCCCTGCGCGATGCAAGGATGAAGCTGCAGGACAGAGCGACTTCCAGCGCACCGGTTGCGCACGGGCCATCGACCGCGGCGATCACCGGCTTGGGAAATGCGCGGAGCGCCTCGGCCGGGTTGTGGCGGATGCGGGGTGCTCCCGCTCGAAGTTCCTTGATATCGGCGCCGGCAGAGAAGGCGCCGTGCGCCCCGGTGACGACAACGGTCCTGATCGAATCATCGTTGGCTGCATCGGCGAGATGGGCCACGATCGCTGCCTTCATGGCATTGGTAAGCGCGTTGCGCGCCGCCGGCCGATTAAAGATGATCAGCCGAGTCGTGTTGATGTCAGAGACGACCAACTCGTCGGCCTGATCGGCCGCGAGCTGGTCGGTCAACGTCAGAACTGGGCGTTCGTCCGACACTAGAAGGTGAACGACACTGAACCGCCATAACTGCGGGGCCGTTCAAAGCCCACTACATCGGCAGTCGTTGTCGACGTCATCTGGGAGTAGACAATCTCATTGGTGAGGTTGCGTCCCCATATGCTCAGGCGAATTCCGGGTTCACCGGCTGGCGAAAACGATATCTCGCCGTTGACCAGCGTGTAGGCGGGCTGGGTCAGCCGGTTCTGGAAGTCCCAGAAATATTTCGCGGAATGGAAAACATTACCAGCGAAGCCGATATCTCCAGCCTCCGTCTCGGCGGTATAGTCGAAGCTGACGCCGAAGGTCGTGCGAGGCGCGCGGATCATGTTCTTGCCGGATGCATCGTAAGGCACCGTGACGTCGTTACCGCCAAGCCCATCCGTTCGCGGCGTGTAGATCTGCGCGCCGGGAAATGCATCGTAGCGCGCTTTCAGATAGGTGGCATAGCCGCGGACGTTCAAATTGCGCCCGAATTTCATCGTTGCTTCGATCTCTGCACCATCCACCTTTGCAGTTGCCGCGTTCAGCAACACCACGAGGTTGGTTGCGGGATCGCGGGCGGACTGCTGAATGTCCGTATAGTCGTAGTGGAATATCGCGCCGTTCATACGGAGCCAGTCGGCGATGTCGGATTTGAAGCCAATCTCATAGGCGTCAAGTTGTTCGGGACGGACAGGCGCGGCAGCCGAAAGCGAGGTGGCGAAGCCATTGTATACCCCGCTTTTGAAGCCACGGCTGTAGCTGGCATACATGTTGACGCGATCAGTGAACTTATACTGTGCCGAGGCACGAAAGGTGATCTTGTCGAACGATGCTTCCTGGAGCGGAACCAGGAAGGTGCCAGCCCGATCGGCCTCATAGTTGCGCTTCTCGTCCGTATAACGAACGCCGCCGATGAAGGAGAGGCGATCGCCCAGACGGATCGTGCCTTCGCCGAATACAGCGTAGGAATCGACTTCCTGCTGGGTATGCGTCGCGGTCGCCGTGGCATCATTGGCGCCAAAGATAATGAGCGGGTTGAACTCCCCCTTGCCCGAGAACAGAAAGCCGCCGACGATCCACGAAAAGGCACCGCTGCCATTCGACAGCAGACGCACCTCATTGGACCAGTATTCCGAAGCCTGATTGGCCTCGACGCGCTGGATCGCCTTTGGCGTTGCGTCGCTGTCCGTCAACGACTGGGCGGTGCTGGTGATATAGGCCGATGTCGTCGCCAGGGTCACGCCACCGAGATTCCACTCGGTTTGGAACGCAACCTGATCGGTACTCGCTTTCGAACCGCTTTCGTTGGTCAGCGCGCTTTCCCAGGGGTTGCTGGCGATGATCGTCATCGGCGGGGTGTTGCGTGCGCTGGTGTTGCCGTTCAGGGGCTGCACGGACACGGACGAGCTATCGGCATAGCGCGTATGGCTGCCCGAAAGGATGGCCTTGAAATCGGGGCTTGGTTGGAACATCAGCTTCCCGCGGATCACGTCGGACGACCGGTCGCCGGTATGTCCGCCGCGGACTAGATCCTTGACGAATCCCGTGTCGCGGTAGACGCTGCCTGAAATATCGATCGCGAGAGTGTCAGTCAGGCCGGTGGTGAAATAACCTTGGACGGATTTCTCACCATAGTTGCCGCCACGAAGCACGAAACGGCCCTCCGGTGTGAAGCTGGGGTCGGGCGTGATCACGTTGATGAGGCCGCCTGTCGAGTTGCGGCCGAACAAGGTGCCTTGCGGACCGCGAAGCACTTCAACGCGCTTGATGGCGATCAGATCGAAACCAAGCGACGACATCACAGGCTGATAGATTCCATCGATGTAGAGCGAGACGTTCGATTCATCCCCGATATTGGCATTGCGCGTTCCGACGCCACGAATATAAGGCTGAAAGCTTGAGTTGACGCGCGAGAAAACGACGCCCGGAACAGTCTGGGTGAGTTGACGCGTGTCGGTGACGCCTGCCTTCAACAGGCTGTCACCAGTGACCGCCGTGATCGAGATCGGAACGTCCTGGAGTCTTTCCTCGCGTCGTTGCGCAGTAACGATGATGTCTTCAACAGCCGTCTCACCTCCGACCTCGGCCGACGGACCTGCATCCTGGGCATAGGCGCTTTCGGACACAATCAAAGCGGCGGAAATCGCAATGCCGCTGACGAGGCTTCGAATGGACATAATTCCCCTCCCACTATCTATCTTGCGGCTTCCTGCCGCGATGCTCTATCTTGAATCCGGATGCTCAATGGAGAATCTGGCACGTTCATACATCCCTTGCCCAACCGCGACGGCAATAGAGCACAGGGGCTAACTGCAAGCGGTTTTGACTTTGGCAGACTGCAAATTGCGCCTGCGCATCGCGTGCCGGCTCGATACGCGATACGTGATGCGCCAGCATGAAACCCGATCGAAACCAGTTCGAGCCCGCTCACAGCTTTTCTGCCTTCTCGACGGTGATGCGAACGTATTTCCGGCCCCAGAGGATCGCGACGACGGACAGCGGCGCGAAGATCGCCAGGGTGATCGCGATCGCGTGGCCGATGCGAACCGAGTCCTGCAGCACATGCTCCGAGATCACCGCGGGCAGGAGCGCGCCGAAAGTCGATCCGAGCAGCGCGACGACCATCAGGAAGAACAGGCCCGAAAGTCGCCCGCGCATGTTGGGAGGCGAGATCGTCTGGACCTGCGCCGCGGCGATCCCAAGGAAGTTGACCGTAAGGCCTTTGGCCAGACCCACCGCAGCGAGAAAGAGCGCCACGCTGTCGGACATCAGGCCGAAGAAGACGAGCGGCCCGGTCAGAATCAGCACCCACATATAATAGGTGAGATGCGCGTCCTTGCGGCCGCTTGCATACCAGCGGTCGATGGTCCAGCCGGCCAGCAGGAGCCCGCCGATCGCGGGGATGCTCTCGACCAGGCCGAGCGCCAGCCCGTATTCGGCCGGGTTCAGCTTGAAGAAGCGCGACATATAGGCCGGTGACCATTTGATGATGCCGCCCGTCACGATATTCATCCCGCCGAACACGATGCTCAGCGTCAGCACCACCTGCCAGTGCGCGCGGATGAAGCCGAACAATTCGGACCAGGACACCCGCTCGTGCCCATGCGCGCCATGCCGCGGCGGCTCGGCGAACGGCACAATCAGCAGTGCCAGGAGGATGCCAGGCAGTCCCGTCACGATGAACGCGAACTGCCACGGCTTGATGTCCCCAAGCAGCGGCACATTGACATGATCGAGATGCAGAAGCGAATTGACGATCCACCCGCCGATCACCAGCGCGAGTCCGGTGCCGAGCAGATTGCCCATCGAATAGATCGACATCACCGTGGCCAGCCGGCGCCGCGGAACCGTGTCGGCGATGATCGAGTGAGCGCTGGGATGCAGCGGCGATTCGAACAGGCCCACGGCGGCGCGGGCAAGGAACAGCCAGACGAACCCCGTCGCCAGACCGCATGCCGCCTCGGCAAAACCCCACAGGATGACCGTGCAGAACAGGATCCACTTGCGCGGGTAGCGATCGACCAGATAGCCCATCGGCAGGCCGCCAAGGCCATAGGCAGCGGCATAGGCGACGCCCATCAAGAGGCCCATCTGCGTGTCGGTGAGGTCCAGCGATTCGCGGATCGGATCGATCAGCATCGCGATCAGGTTGCGGTCGATCACCGCGAATACGCAGTAGACGAGCAGCACCGCGACGAGCGCCGCGCTTCGCAGCGGGGATGCTGCAGTGCCGGATGGCGCGCCCGCTGTCCCGGGTGACACGATTGCAACCATCAATTCATCCTCGATTGGGGGACGAACACGGGTCGCGGTCCGCCATTTTGCTGCTGATCCATGGCAGCGGCAACCGACGCGGCGCTCAGCGGTGCCGCCGGCCGCACGGGAAAAGGCGTGATCGCGCGCTCATCGCACAGGCGTGCGAGTTCGGCGAGGAGCTCGCCCTGGCGGCAGCTCGCCTCGCCGAGATGAGCCGGCCGCGTGAACATCGCCTGCCAGTGCAGCGTCAGGCTCTTGGCCCGAGCCGCGCCGATGTCGAGCGTGCCTGGATGATCGGCCAGGCAGATATGGCCGAACGGCTGCAGCATCGCGATGTAGCTCTCCCATGATCGTTTGTTCGTGTACATGCTGATGATCGAGCGGGGTGCCGGGCAACCCAGTTGCCGCACTTGTTGCCATAGGCAAATCCGATGGCCGACGACGTGATCCGCCCCGACGTGCAAGAGCCATTCGCGCGATTGCGGGCTGCCGGCGGTGGCAATGATTTCGACGGCGGGATTGCGGCGCGCCAGTTGGACTGCGAGCGAAGCGACCGCGCCGCCACCGCCGTTGATCAGGATCACATGGCCGGGGCCTGCCCGGTCGATCGAGAGATGGTCGTACAATGCCTCGGCAGCGGTTAATCCGGCCAGCGGCATCGCCGCCGCCTGTTCGGCAGCCAGACCGGTTGGCGCACGACCCGCAATTCGCTCATCGACCAGCTGAAACTCTGCAAACGAGCCCGGGCGCTCGCTGGCACCGGCATACCAGATCCGCTGTCCCGGTACGAAGCGGCGCACGCCGGTGCCGGTTTCCTCCACCACCCCGACTGCCGACCAGCCCAGCACCGCGCCGGTCGGGTCGAGCAGGGGCCGTGCCGCGCGGCGCTTGCGATCGATCGGATTGAGCGATGCCGCCTCGATCCGTACCAGCAGGTCGCGCGGTGCCGTCGCGGCTGGACGCGCCATCTCGACATCCTCCAATATCGCCTCCGCGGCGCCAGCTTGGCGGCGGCACAGGACGGCACCCATCATCACCGCGCGAGGCACCATGACGCCGTGAGGTCGGCAACCTGCGCTAGCTGATCGGGCAAGCAGTAGAGATAGTGTGAAGCGCCGACGACGCGGTGATTCTCGACTCGATCGCCACCGGCGGCGCTCCAGCGCGCCACGTCGCTGGGGAAGATGCCGGCGTCGGCGGTATATTCGAGCTGCAGCACCGGGACCGTCGTGCGGGCGAGGTTGTCCGGCCCGTCGGCATTGGAGAGCAGCGACCATTGGCTGAGCCACGATGTCAGTGTGGTGAACCGCGCGAGATTGTTAGCGGATAGATTCGCCTGCTGGGGCGTGTCGCCCCGGTTGCCGCCAGGCGCGCGATCATTGGCATCGAGCGTCCGGTCGACGAAGCGCGGATCCGCATAGGTGCGGTGAACGACGAACGCCTCGTCGCGGGCGCCGCCGGGCCGCGCGCGCAAGACCCGCAATCGTTCGAGCGCCCATTCGGTGATCCGCTCGCTTCGCGCCCGCTGTGCTGCGCGAACTCTCGCCACAAACTCGCGTGGGAAGGGTGGGGCGTTGCCGCAGGCGTAGATGTCGAGGGTGCTGTCGCTGCGATCCGGGTCGCGCTCGTCGACCACTGCGGCATCGATATAGGTCGTCATCAAGGTCGACCTGCCGGGGTGACCGGCGAGGAGCACGAGGCCGTCCGCGGGCGGTAACTCGGCAGGAACGAGATCGACCGGATCGCCGGCGGGCGTATGCGTGATCGTGATGCGCTCGGCCTGCGCCTGATAAAACGCGGTCAGCGACGCCCCGCCGGAATTTCCGAGCAGGACGACGCGATCGAAGCCCTGTTCACGCAGATAGCGGACACCCGCCCCAACATCCTGAATGGCGTGTTCCATGATCAGCACCTGATCACCGCCTGCATAACGCGTATTGAGGGCGAGCACCGCCAATCCGCGCGCATTGAGCGGATCGATCAGATAGTGGCTCATCATGTTGCTGGAGGGATGGACCAGAATAGCAGCGGTTCGTGCGCCATCGGGTTTTGCGAACATGCCGTAGATGCGCGGTGCGTTCAGTTGCAGCCCCGACTGGGTCTCGAACGTAGCGCCGATACGGATCGGCAACGCCACGTGGCGCCGTTCGATCACGCCCCCCGGCCCATATGCTGGGCGCCGGCCACCCCGGTCACGCTGCCGCTTCGGCGTTTGCTGCGTCCGACTGCAGCGTGACGCCGCGCTCCATCATGTCCGCGATGCTGGCTTCGCTGACGCCCGCCTCGCGAAGCAACTCGACGCTGTGCTCGCCGAGTCGCGGCGGGGGACGACGGATGGACGGCTGTGATTCACTCCAGGTGCTGGGAATTCGTATCTGGCGGATCGCACCTTCGGTCGGGTGGTCGACGACAGGCAGGTAGCTGACGGCCGTCAGATGTTCGTCTTCCATCAGCGTGTCGAGGTCGTGCAACGGAGTGACGGGAATATCCGCATCGAGCAGGGCTTCGAGCCATTCGGCGTTCGTGCGGTCGAGCATCGCCTCGGAGACATAGGCATAGAGTTCGTGTGCGTGATCGGTGCGGGTGCCGATATTGGCGAAGCGCGGATCGGTGCGGAAGATTTCGCCTTTCCCGACCAGTTCCATGAAATTGCGCCAGTGCTTGTCGGTGTAGATAATGCAGCAGATGCGGCCGTCCTTGGTCCTGTATGGGCGGCGTTCCTTGGTCAGCGTCCGCTTATAGCCGGCGGGACCGAGCGGCGGCTCGAAGGTCTTGCCGCCCATATGGTCGCCAAGAACCCATTGCGCCATCGTTTCGAACATCGGCACTTCTATCTGCTGGCCGCGTCCCACCTTCTCGCGATGGATCACGGCGGCGAGCAGAGCGACGGCGCTGGAAACACCGACCGCGCGATCGTTCATCGCCATCGGCACATAATGCGGTTCTTCAGAGCCTGCCTGGACCAGCATCGACGGAAGGGCGGTGACCCCCTGGATCAGATCCTCGTACGTCGGTCGCCCGTCATAAGGGCCGCCGCCGCCATAGCCGACCAGGTTGACGAGGATCAGCCTGGGATTGCGCGCATTCAACGTATCCCAACCGAAGCCGAGCCGATCGAGCGCGCGCGTGCGCACATTGGTGACCAGAGCATCAGCGCCTTCGACCAGCTTTAGGAAAGCCTCCTTTCCTGCGGGATCCTTGAGATCGAGCACGATGCTGCGTTTGTTGCGATTGGCGTGAAGGAACACCCAGCCCATATTTTCGCCGCGCATCGGCGTGACATGACGCGTGGTGTCCCCTTGGGGCGGCTCGACCTTGATGACGTCGGCGCCCAGGTCTCCGAGGATCTGGGTCGCGAAAGGCCCCATTACGACCGAACTCAGATCGATGATGCGAAGGCCATCGAGTGGCGGTGCCGAAGTCATATTTCTCTCCCAGGATCGTTGTCGGGTACCAGCACGAGGCCCTCCATCAGCCGGCGTGCTGTGCGGTAGGCGACGGCGCTTTCGGTTCTCATTTCACCGTCATGTGTCGTCATGTTCGCCGCCACCGAAACCACGCCCGATGGCGTCCCTATGCGCAACTCACCGCGTTGACGGGCTGCCGGAAACATCGCGGCGCTGACTATGGTGGCGGGGATGACAGCGGCGACCGCCGTACACAATGCCCCGGTCAGGGGGATCGCACGGTGCGCCTGCCCCATGGAAATCATGCGTACCGCGAGGTCCATCGCCTCCGCGTTCAACTTGCCCCTGTCCAGGGTCGGCATGTCCACGGGCGGTGCGACGACCGCTATCTTGGGACTGGATTGCGAAGCGCGGCTGATCTCATCCGAAGTTCTTCCAAGCCCCATGCGTACGCCTGCGGCGGCGCGGATCGATTCCAGCCGCTGCTTGGTGCGCAGATCGGCATCCAGCTCTCCCGGGAGTTCAGCGCCGGTCAAACCGAGATCCTGGGCAGCCACGAACACGCAGGGGTTGGCCGCATCGATCAGGGATGCGGCGATCGTACCGCCCGGAGCGATGCGTAACATGTCGACGGCATGGCCGGATGGTAGCAGCCGGCCCGTGCGACTGCCGTCCGGATCAAGGAAGGCGAGGCGGATTGGCGCGCCGCTGCCGCTCACGCCCGGAATGGTCAGATCACCGTCGTAGCGGGCGTGGCCGGCGCGAAGCGGGACGCGTGCGACGATGATCTGCCCTGTATTCACGGCATGGATGCGGACCTCGGCGTACTCGCCGCTGCCGACAACCAGGCCTTCCTCAATGGCGAACTGCGCGGCGGCGGAGGCCAGATTGCCGCACGTGCCGCCATAGTCGACGAACTCGCTTTCCACCGCCACCTGGGCGAACAGATAGTCGATATCGGCATCTTTGCGCGTCGAAGGGCCGATAACGACCGCCTTCGACAGGGAGGAAAGCCCGCCGCCCATTCCGTCAAGCTGGCGCCCATAGCGATCCGGACTGCCCAGCGCGCCCAGGAAGACCGCGTTGCGCCCGGCGATCTCCACGGGAATGTCGCGTGCGTGGAAGAAAAGCCCTTTGCTCGTGCCGCCGCGCATGAACACCGCAGGAACCGATCGCAAGCCGCTCGCCATGACCTCAGGCTGCCGTGCCGACCGAAAGCTTCGCGCGGCGCTCCTCGAATTTCTGGTCTCGCTGCGCCAGCCCCGCATGCGCCTCCGCGGCGAGCTTGGCCATCTTCTCCGGGCCTGCCGTCTGAAAGGTAAGCTCGAGGCGGATGCCGTTCGGATCGAAAAAGTAGATCGAATCGAAAATCTTGTGATCGACGATGCCGAGCACGTCGATCCCGTTCGCTTCCAGCCTCTCTTTGGCGGCGATCAGCTCTGCCCGCGTCGCGACATTCAATGCGAGATGATTGACCCAGGGTGGCGTTGCCGGATCAGGCGTGCAGCCCTCGTCGTCCAGCAGATCGAAAAAGGCGAGGCAGCCGCCGTCCTGCATCTGGAAAAAGATATGGAAATAGGGGTGATATTCGCCGGTCGAGGGTACGTGATCGTGATAAACGGTGTGCACCAGCGGCATGCCCAGCAGATCCTCGTAGAAGTGCCGCGTCTCTTCCGCATTGCGACAGCGATAGGCGAAGTGATGGAGCGACTGGACAGGGTTGGCGGGCGCGTTCATGCCATCACCTCCGCCGCGTCATGTCGCGGCGCCAGGTCCCAGCGCCGCATCCAAGATCCGATTGCTTCAACCGCCAGCGGAAAGGCGTGGGGCTGACCATGAAAATAATGGGTCATGCCCTTGAGCGGGAAGAAGTCGACGAGATGCGGCGGCACCGCGTCGCGGATCGCATAGCCGTGCACCATCATCGTGCCCTGATCCGCCGTCATGGGCATAATTCCGACGGGCACCGAGACATGCGGCAGGTTCTTCAGGCTGTCGCCGTTCGAGTATGTAGGGCTCCAGGTGCTTAGCCAACTGCGTAACGTGGAGAAGCGTCCCATGGGTCCCGGCGCTTCGTTGGCGGCCCGGGGATCGCCCCAGATGGTGCCGACGGAACGGTCGTCGGGATCTATGGTCAGGTCAAGGAAACGTGGATCGGCGACCGTGCGGTGCGTGATGAACGCCCGGTCACGGATACCGGCCTCGCCGAGACGCTTCAGTTCGGCGACGACGAAATTCTCGATGCGCTGCACGCGCGCGCGCTGCCGCAGTCGATATTCTGCGAGCCATCCACGGTCGTAAGGCGGTTCCCGGCCAGCTGCGTAGAGATCGAATTCGGGGTCGCGTCGGTCGGGGTCGCGTTCGTCGATCACCGAGGGATCGATGAACTCCTGGTACAGCTGGCTTCGGGACGGACTGGCCGCGATCAGCAGCAGCGCGTCGGCCGGTGCGAGGCTGCGGCGGGTTAGATCGGGCGGGTCGCCCGCAGGCGTGGCGGTGATTGTGGGATGCTCCGCCTGGCGTTGATACAGCGACACCAGCGGACCGCCCCCGGAGAAGCCACAAAGCACGACCTTCTCCCAGCCGTGCCGTTCACGTACCCAACGTATTGCCGCATCGATGTCGAGCAGACAGTTTTCGAGGATTACGACGGCGTCGTTACCGGCATAGCGGGTGTTCAAACCGAGAATGGGTGTCCCCGATGCCGCGATCGGCTGAAGCAGGTGATGCCCGTGAAAATTCGACATCGGGTGGACGATGATGATGCCAACGGCGGATCGCTGTCCGGCGACACGGACCAGATTGCCGTAAACGCGGGGGTAGAGCCGTGCGATCCCTGAATGCAGCTCGAGGCCCGACTGCGTGGTTCCAGCTTCGATCGGGATGGCCTGAAGCAATTCTTCTAGCGGCACAAAATCCCTCCAATTACGTATTGTGAAATCAGATATTCTTATCAGAGATTGCGCAGCGAGGCGACTGATGTCAAGTTGCCATTTGCGTCCGATTGGAAAGAGAGATGAGATGGCCAGCAGCTACGACCATATTCTGTACGAGGTGGCGAACGACGTCGCGCATGTGATCCTGAACCGGCCAGAGAAGCTGAACGCCCTCGGTATCGGACTTGGCTCCAGCCGTGACGAGATCGCCCGCGCGCTCACTCTTGCCAGCGAGGACGACTCTATCGGTAGCGTTCTGATCCGCGCCAACGGCCGGGCATTCTGCGCCGGTGGCGATCTCAGCCGGATCGGCGGAAAAACAACGCCGGATACCGCTCGGGAAAATCAGATATTCAATGAGGAAATCATTCGCTTCAACGAAATCGTGCGGCGCGTTCGCAAGCCGGTGATCGTCGCTGTCCACGGCCTTTGCCTTGGCACAGCGATGGGATTCGTCGCGCAGTGTGATTTCGTCTTGGCCGCAGACAACGCGCGGTTCGGCCTTATCGAGGGCCGGATCGGGCATCCGGGCGCTTCCGATCTCGTGCCCGTGATCGGCGCGGCCTGGACCAAATATCTCATCTTCACCGGGGAGATGATCGATGCCTGGCGCGCGGAACGGATCGGTCTCGTTCTGTCGGTTGAGCCGGCGTCGCAGTTATTGGCACGCGCAGTGGATTTGGCCGAAAGACTGGCGCGGATGCCGCGCGAGGCAATCCACCTCAACAAGGCCTGCATCGAAACGGTTCTCGAAAGCAGCGGACGCGCGGCAGGCCGTTTCGCCGGCCGGGCGCATGACGCGATCACCAAGACGATGAGCGCGATGGCGAGGGCTCCCGATGGGCGCTTCTTCGAGGACATTCTGCGTGAGGAAGGGGTGGAGGGGCTGAAATCGGCGCGTGCCGGGCAATATACGACGCCCTGGCTTCCTGCGGTTCAGCCCGGAAGCACCGAGCGCTCGATCGACGAGTCCAACGCCTCGTAATCGCTATAGCCTAACGTTGCATAGAGTTCGGCGCGCGTCTGCATCTCGCCGAGCCGAGGCTGCGCGCTGCCCGCTGCGGCGATCGTCTCATAGAGCGATTCCTGCGCACGTGCTGCGACGCGAAGCGCGCTCACCGGCCAGATGACCATGCGATAGCCCATGGCGGCGAATTCGTCGGCGGTAAAGAACGGCGTCTTGCCGAACTCAGTCATGTTGGCGAGCAACGGTGCGTCCACGCGCGCGGCGAAACGCCGGAACATGTCGGCGTCGTGCAGTGCCTCCGGGAAGATGGCGTCCGCGCCGGCGGCGAGATACAGTTTCGCGCGGTCGATCGCAGCGTCGAGACCCTCGCTCGCCACGGCATCGGTTCGCGCGACGATCACCATGTCCCGGCGTGCCTTTGCCGCTGCCGCGACCTTGGCGGCCATTTCATGCGCATCGGCCAGCCGCTTGTCGCTCAGATGTCCGCATTTCTTGGGCAGGAGCTGGTCTTCGATCTGCACGCCGCCAGCACCGGCTTCCTCGAAGCGCCGGACCATATGCATAACGTTGAGCGCTTCGCCAAAACCGGTGTCGCCATCGACCAGGATCGGGAGATCGCTGGCATGGGCGCACTGCCGGATGTGGAAGCAGAGATCGTCGATGGTGGTGATGCCGAGATCCGGTAGTCCCATCGCCGCCGAAACTGCCGCGCCCGACAGGTACAGCGCCTCGAAACCGGCACGCCCGGCCTGCAGTGCGGACAGGCCGTTATAGACGCCGGGCATTCGAAGGATGTCGGGACGCGCAAGGCGCGATCGTAGCCTTGAACCCGCCGACTGGTGGTCGCGGGCGGCGGCGACAAGCGTCACCATCAGCGCTTCACGTCGATGACGACGCGGCCGCGGGTCCGGCCGGCCAGGATCTGCGCGGAGAGTTCCGGCAGCCGGCTCATGGCCTCGATCGTGGTCATGCTTGCAAGCAGACCAGTGTCAAGATCTCGAGCGAGGCGGTTCCATGCGCGGTGCCGCCTCTCCGCCGGCGCCATTACCGAATCGATGCCAAGCAATGCCACGCCGCGCAGAATATGCGGCAGGACGGTTCCCGGCAGATCCGCGCCCCCGGCGAGGCCACAGGCCGCGACGGCACCGCCATAGACGGTCTGCGAAAGGACCGTGGCGAGCGTTGTGCTGCCGACCGAATCGACCGCGCCGGCCCATCGCTCCTTCTGCAAGGGCGGTCCCTTTTCCTCCAGCTCCTCGCGGGTCACGAAGCCGCTCGTGCCCAAGGCCTGTAGATATGCGTGGGTCTCCGCCCGGCCGGTCGAAGCGGTGACGCGATGGCCGGCTTTCGCCAGCAACGCGATTGCTATCGAACCCACGCCCCCGGCCGCGCCGGTGACCAGCGTTTCCCGCTCGCTCTTCCGCACGCCCCAGTTTTCGAGCGCGTCCACGCATAGCGCGGCGGTATAGCCGGCCGTACCGATCGCCGCCGCCTGCTCCAGCGAAAAGGCCTCTGGAACGCGCACCAGCCATTCAGGCTTCACGCGCTGATAGCGGGTGAAGCCTCCCTGCTCGGTCTCCGACATGCCCCAGCCGTTGACGGTCACCCGATCGCCCGGTTTCCAGTCGGCCGACCGCGACTCCACTACCGTGCCCGCAAGATCGATCCCGGCGATCATGGGCAGGCGCCGTGCGATCCTCTTGCCCTGTACGGCCAGCCCGTCCTTGTAGTTGAGGCTTGAGAATTCGACTTCGACCAGAACGTCATTGTCGGGCAGATCACTGGAGGTCAGCTCGCGAAGCGCGGCGGCCTGCTTGCCGTCGACCTCCTCGATCACGATGGCACGAAAAATGTTCGTCATGGCATCCTCGGCAACGGTGTATCCCCGTTCCCGATTATAAATAGTATGTCTGCTTTGCAATATTTATAATTTTAGGCGCTGCTTCAGCCGACGTGGGGCTGTCCGATCTCCGGCGTATACCCCAATTCGGCCGACAGCCCGGCCGCGAACCGCCGGAGCGCGGCCGCAATCGGGCTCGTTGTCGAAACGTCGAGCTCATTGGCCGGACCCAAGGTGGACAGGGCAGCAACGAGCACGCCACGATGGTCGAAGATCGGAGCGGACAGCGCATTGACCGTCGGATTGAGTCCACCTTCAGTGACGCCGAGACCCGCCTCGCGCACCTGTTCGAACATTTTGTCGATGGCCACTTGCGACGTTGGCGATTGCCCGCTCACGCGCAATGCCGAGGTCGCATCGCGGCGGATATGGGTCTGTGTCAGCGTGCGCGGCATCCACGCTCCGAAGACCAGTCCGGTGGCCGAATTGAGGATCGGCATAACTTCGCCCACGCGCGTTCCGATGGTGATCGGTCGACGCGCTTCCTCGACCGCGACGATCGTCGGGCCCTCATAGGCCCAGATCGCGATCGCGACGGAAAATCCGAGTTCGGAGCATATCAATGGCAGCCGTGGGCTGGAGAGGCGAATGACATCAAGCGACTGAATTGCGCGCAGACCGATCAACCGCGCCATCGGGCCGAGGCGATAGCGGCCGCTGATCTCGTCGCGCTCGACCAGCTGCGAGCGGACCAGGCTGACCATATAGCGATGTGCCTTCGCGGGCGGCATGCCGGCGCGTTCGGCCAGAGTCTTGAGCATCGGCGGAGGGCTGTCGAAGGCATGCTCGATCAATAGGGCCATGAGCCGCATGCCGACTTCGATCGACTGAATGCCGAACTTGCCATAATTGGCGTCGTCCTGGGACTCCGATACGGCGTCACCTTGGATGGAAAGCGGGGAGGGCGATCGAGCCAAAAGAACTGTCCTATGCTGACTGTGCAGCATCTAATGCAAGTATGCGAAGGATGCCAAGGTATCTGGACGGGAATGCGTTTCCGGGTGGGAAACGATCCTCAATGCCCGCCGCCGGGGCGGGCGAGGCGACGTTGCTTGATCCATGCGACCACGCTTTCTTGCCCGCCTTCGGACCTGCCCTGCTCCTTGAGCCGTTGCCATATGGCAACATCCTCGACGGCCTGTTGGTCGTGGGACTTCCAGTCCCCCACCACGTCGGCGGTCAATTCGAGGCGGAGACCGTTCGGATCCCTGAAATAGATGCTGTAGATGATGCCGTGCTCGACAGGGCCTATGAAATCGATGCCTTCGGCAGTCAAATGGCGGGCCCATTCGTCGACTGCTTCGACCGATCCGGCGTCGAGCGCCAGATGATTGAAAATCTCATAGGCCGGATGCGATGCCGGCGATGCCGGAGGGAGATCGAGCGATTCGAAGAAGGCAATCGTCGATCCATCCTGAAGCTCGAAGAACAAATGGATGTAAGGGAAGGGATCGCCCGTCGAGGGGATCGCGTCATCGATCACGGAGCTGACAAGCTTCATGCGCAAGACACGCGTATAAAAATCGACGGTCGCGCCCACGTCGTGGGTCACGTACGCGCTATGGTGCAGCATGCGCGGCGCGCGCGACCCAGAGTTGAACCCGGCCTTCGTCTCCAAAACGGTGCTCCTTTCTTCGCACGGCGGTTTGAGATTATGTAGTTAATAAGTCAAATCACTATATCATAATAAATGCGCGCGCAAGGATCGCGGCTACCGCCGTCACGCCGATCATCAGAGGTGCCGAGCGCCCCGATGACGAGCCTTGCCCTGCCTGGGCGCGCCTCCCAGCGCCTATCCGGGCGTAAGCTAGGGGCTACTGCTAGCAATCAAAGGTGCGCGCGAGGTTCCATCGTCGCTGAGAGCCACCGGCGCGACCCTACATGAGGGACGTGTCGGACCGAAATTGCGATCCATGAGCTCGAATTTCATCCTCGCCGATAACGCTCTTGATGGCGCCAAGTTTTCTGTATAGGCTTCAATAATCATAATTCAATTACGCTATATATAATATCAGAGGAGGGGTTATGATCGACCATATCGCTTTTGTGGGCGCGTTGATGACCGGCGCGACCGTGCCGGCAGCCGCGCAGGATCAGCCCGATACGGTCGAGATCTCGTCAGAGCGCGCCTCGCCGGACGGCGCAGGCCTCGAGGACATTGTCGTTACCGCGCAGCGGCGAGAAGAGCGGCTTCAGGATGTGCCGATCGCGATGACCGCCTTGAGCGGCGATGCGCTGGAACAGTCGGGCATTACAAATACGCAGCAGCTTACTCAGGCCATACCCAATCTGGTGATGACCAGCGCGGGCTCAAGCTATCAGGCCGTCATTCGCGGTGTCGGTACGCGCGGCGTGACCCAAGGCGATGAATCGAATGTCGCCCTCTATGTCGACGGGGTTTATCAGCCCGACCAGACGGCTGCCAACTTCGAGTTTCTCGGCATCCAGCGCGTAGAGGTCTTGCGCGGTCCTCAGGGCACATTGTTCGGTCGCAACGCGACCGGCGGTCTGATCAACATTGTCACGCTCGACCCGAGCTTCACGCCTTCGCTCGACGCCGAACTAAGCTACGGTCGGTTCGATGAGGTTGTCGGCAAAATGCGCGCGACGACGGGATTGACCGACAGCCTCGCGATCGACTTGCGGGGACTTTACCGCAGCGATCGCGGTTATGTTTACAACATTTTCCGCAAACGCTGGGAAAACCCCAGGGATGCGCGGGCCATCCGCGGCAAGCTGTTGTTCGAACCCAATGATTCGGTAAGGTTGCTGGTTTCCGGTGGATATTCGTACAGCAATGATCCCACCTCCATGGCCAATTCGCCGCTTGACGGTAATTTCAGCGCAAGGGCGCAGTTCCCCGGAATCCTAATTCCCGGTGAGTATCAAGTCGCCGTCAACGAAGATACGGTGAACAAGAAGCGAATCTTGGACGCCAGCATTCAGGCGTCATTTGACATGGGCCCGGCTCAATTGAATTCGGTTACGAGCTATCAGAGATCCCGCTCGCATTATGTGAACGATAACGACGGATCGCAGATCCGCATCAGCTATCTTGATCTGGACAGCGAGGTCGAGACCTTTACGCAGGAATTGCGCTTAAATTCGAATCATGAGGGACCGTTGCAATGGGTCGGAGGGCTATTTGCCTTCCACAGCACGTCGGGATATCGGCCGATTGTGTTCTGCTGCACGGCGCCGGACGGTACGGGCACCCCTCGAGCGGCGTTGCGGACCGAAGGCTTGGCCGAATCCATCGCATTTTTCGCCGACGGCACATATGAGCTGACCGAAAAGCTCTCGCTGATTGGGGGTGTACGCATCTCTTTCGAGAGAAGGCGCCACGATTTCCTGCAGACATCTGCAGTTAGCGGGATGGTGCAGGCAAGTGGCAGATTGCAAAAGGACTTCGATGATATCTCGCCGCGTGCATCGCTGCGATACAAGATAAATGACGAATCGATGATATTCTTCACTTACAGCCGCGGATTCAAGAGCGGCGTGTATAACGCCTCTTCGGTTACCCAGTCGAGCCCGGTCGATCCCGAAACGATCGATGCATTCGAATTCGGTCTCAAGAGCGATCCGCTGCAATGGCTGAGGCTCAATGCGAGCGTTTTCTACTATAAGTATAAGGATATCCAGCTTTCGGCGCGCGACAGTCGGGCCAATTCCGTACTTCTGCTCAATGCTGCGGATTCGACCATCAAGGGCGCGGAAGCGGAATTGGCGCTGCAGCCGACGCGCAATCTCGATCTCCGCATGAGCGGTACCTATCTTGACGCCAAATATGATCGCTTTCCCGGTGCCGTCGTCAACAACCCCTTGCCCCAGGGCGGAAATTCGCAAACGATCGTCGATCTCCGCGGCACTCACATGATCCGCGCGCCGCGCACGACCTTCACCCTGGGAGCAGATTATCATCGACAATTCGGTGATGGGAGTGAAGTCGGTGCCTCGGGCAATATATATCATACGGCGAAATATTATTGGGATTTCAACAATCGCCTGACGGTGCCTGCCTATACGATGGTGAACGCATCGATATATTACGAGCTTCCCGGAGGGAACACGCGCTTCACCATTTGGGGTCGTAACCTCGCAAATGCTGTCGTGCCGCAGCAATTGCTGCCGTCGACCACGATGGACAATGTGACTTACGAGCCGCCGCGTACCTACGGCGTCAGTATTCGACAGCAATTTTGATTCGACACGAGCATGCGAGCCGTGCGTCTTTCAATTTCCGGCCGGTGGCGTTGGGGCCACATGCTCCTATGACCGGTTTACGGATACGCGAGCCACGCGGCGCCCGGGACGAGAAGGGGATATTTCATCGCTACCCCGGCTCGGTCGGCTTGGCGCTGCTTACCTGCGTTTATGTGCTCAGCTTTGTTGATCGGAAACTGCCGTTCATCTTGATCGAGGCGATCAAGTCGGATCTGGATCTCTCCGACACGCAGATTGGGTTGATGACCGGCGTCGCGTTCACGCTGATCTACGCGGTCGCCGGCATTCCCCTGTCCATCGCCGCCAATCGGTTCGGTCGCAGACGGATCATCGGATGCTGTGTCATATTGTGGAGCATGCTGACGGCTGCAGGTGGGCTCGCGACCAACTTCTGGCAGCTCGCGCTCGCACGTACGGGTGTCGCAATCGGTGAAGCCGGGGTTGTACCGTCCGCGCATGCGTTGATCGGCGCCTATTTTCCCGAAGCGCGCGCCAAGGCGCTGGCAATCTTTTCGATGGGCGCGCCGATCGGTGTCCTTATCGGACTGGCCCTGGGAGGCTGGATCAACGACTTGGCCAACTGGCGTGTCGCGATGCTTGTCTTGGGACTTCCGGGAATTCCGGTCGCGATCGCAGTCTTCCTGCTGCTGCGCGAGCCCCCATCCGATTGTTCGAAACGGCCTTCTGAACGGCGAAGCACGGCGCTCGGCGATCTCTTTGGCTGCTCTACCTTTCGGCATCTGGTCGCGGCTGGGGCGTTGTTCGGCTGCGCGAGCGGGGCGACAATGACCTTCACTCCGGCATTCGCGATGCGTAGTTTCGGTCTGTCGGCAACGCAGGTCGGCGTGCCCTACGGCTTGTTGGTCGGCGTGGCCGGCGCGTGCGGCGTGCTGCTAAGCGGCTATCTGACCGATCGACTGCGCCAACGCGACCCCCGATGGGGCCTTTGGCTGATATGTTGCGCGCTCATAATATCGGTTCCGTTGCACCTGGCGGCCTGGCACGCCTCAAGCTTCGGGGTGATGATGATCGCACTCCTGATCCCCGAATTGTTCCAACTTTACTATGCGCCGCCGACTTTCAGCGCGATCCAGGCCGTGATGCCCGCGCGGCATCACGCGATGGGGTCGGCGATCTTCCTGCTCTTCGCAACCGGTGTCGGAATATCGCTCGGCCCCTTCCTGACGGGACTGCTCAGTGATCGCCTTGCGCATCTCGGGGCCGGCGCGGCGCTCGGCTGGGCGCTGTCGGCGCTGACCCTGATCAAGATCTGGTCGGCCGCTCATTTCGCTATGGCGGCGAGCCGATTGCCGTTCGATATCGCCGAACGGGAACGAGAGGTGGACGGCAGTTGATTGGGGTGCTGTCGCACGCGGTGCAAGTTCGGGAGCTTGCGAATGAGGGTGAGCTGTCGGCGCCATACGAAGGGCGGCTGGACCGAAATCGACCTGACCGGTGGTGCCTGATGCAGCACATGGTGCCATCCGCGCTATCCCTGTCATGGAGTCTCGTTCGATGAATATTGCGTCACTGCTGGCCCGGGCGGGCAGGGTCATGGCGGACGCGCCCGCGCTCGGAATGGGAAGCGGCGTCCTGTCGGACTATCGTTGGCTTGCCGGCGCCGCCGCCAGTCTCGGTGCTGGACTTTGCCGCCGCTTCGGCCTGACACCGGGCGATCGCGTCGCGATCCTCTCCGAGAACCGGCATGAATATGTCCTGGCTCTGTTCGGGTGCTGGTGGGCAGGGTTGGTCGTGGTGCCGGTGAATTTCAAGCTTCATGCCCGCGAGATCGCCTTCATCGTCGAGGATAGCGGCGCAGCGCTGCTTATCACGTCGCCGACCCTGGAAGTCGTCGGTGCTCAGAGCATTGCGCGCTTACCCGAAAAGCGACTGCTCGTCATCGCAAGTGCGGATTGGAACGCGCTTTGTCGCTTCGATAGCGAAGCGATCACTCACTGCGCGGTCGCTGATCCTGCCTGGATCTTCTACACGAGCGGCACCACCGGACGACCCAAAGGGGCGATACTGACCCATGGCAATCTGCTTGCCATGTGCGGCGCCTATGCCGCTGATGTGGACAGGGTCGATCCCGGCGATCGACTGTTGCATGCCGCGCCCATGTCACATGGTTCGGGGCTTTATATCCTGCCGTCGGTCATGGGCTTTGGCTGCCAGCAGCTGACCGAATCGAGCGGCTTCGAACCCGATGAAATCTTCGGGCTTCTGAAGGGTGACAACCCCATCTCTTTTTTTGCTGCCCCAACCATGGTGGGGCGGCTGTCGCGTGCGCCGCGAGCCGGGAGCATCGATCCGAAAAATCTCAAGACCATTATCTACGGTGGCGGGCCGATGTATCTGAGCGACATTGAAGCGGCGCTTGCCGTGTTCGGTCCGCGCTTCACGCAAATCTACGGGCAAGGCGAAACGCCGATGACGATCACCGTGTTGCCCAAGCGCCTTCATGCCGACATCGGACATCCGCGGTTTCGCGAACGATTGGCCAGCGTCGGCTATCCACAGTCGGCTGTCCAGGTCGTCGTTGCGGACGGCGACGGGCGCGAACTTCCGGCGGGGGAGGCCGGTGAGGTCATGGTGCGCGGCGCGACCGTCATGAAGGGATATTGGAATAATCCCGAGGCGACTGCCCGCGCTCTTCAAAATGGTTGGCTGGCAACGGGCGATATCGGCTCCTTCGATAGCGACGGCTTTCTGACTTTGCGCGATCGCTCGAAAGACGTGATCATCAGCGGCGGTTCCAATATCTATCCGCGCGAAGTCGAGGAAGTTCTGCTGCGGCATCGAGCGGTCGTCGAGGCATCAGTGATCGGAGATCCTCACCCCGATTGGGGGGAGGAAGTGGTTGCGTTCGTGGTAGCGAGCGAGGAGATCTCGGCCGCGATGCTCGACCGGTGGTGCCTCGACCATATTGCGCGGTTCAAACGGCCCAAGCGCTACCATTTCGTCGCCGCACTGCCCAAGAACAGCTACGGAAAGATATTGAAGACCCAACTGCGGGATCTGATCTCCGGGAGAACGGGCGACGCCGAGGGCGTTGATCGGCCGTCATAACAGCGCGACAGGTGCGGCAGCGCTGGCGGGCCAATGACGATCCCGCTGGATGCCAGCAGCTATTGATATCGCTGAAACGCCCAAAGCGCGGCAATAAAGCTGAAGCGGCCGCTCCTGAGCGGCGGTACGAGCGAGCAATTTGCGGGCCGCCGCATCCTCCGCACAGCGGACGGCGGCCGGCGGCGCCTTCGATTGCGTAAAGAGGGTTGGCGATTGTCGAATCTGATGCGAGACGGGGGCCTCGGCGCTGTGGGAGGCGCTGCTGGAAACGACGAACTGACTACTATCGGTTTGAGCGACCTCAGCCGCTGCTTTGCCGAAGGAGCGTTCGACTGCGTCGATCTGGTCGACGCCTATTTGCAGCGCTCCAATGCGCTGAATGCCGAAATCAACGCTTATGTCACGATCGATGGTGACGGGGCGATGGCGCAGGCGGAGGCGCTTGACCGCGAGCGACGATCGGGAAGGGTGCGAGGGCCCCTGCACGGCGTCCCCATCTCTCTGAAGGACAATATCGATACGGCGGGCCTGCGCACCACTGCGGGAAGCCGCGTATTTGCGGATCGCGTACCCGAGCGCGACGCGACGCTGGTACGGAGATTGCGGGCCGCCGGCGCCGTCATTCTTGCAAAGGCGGGGATGCATGAATTCGCGCTGGGGCCGACAAGCGCGTCGACCGGGTTCGGGCCGGTTCGCAATCCGTGGAATACAGCGCTTAGCGCAGGCGGCAGTTCGGGAGGTTCAGGCGCGGCGGTGGCCGCACGGTTGTGCGCGGGATCGATCGGCACGGATACCGGCGGATCGGTTCGCAATCCCGCGGCTTGGTGTGGCGTGGTCGGTTTCAAGCCCACCCATGGGCTGGTCTCGATCGAAGGGGTCGTGCCCGTCGTGCGTTCGCTTGATCATTGTGGACCGATCGCGCGCAGCGTCGCCGACGCGGCGCTGCTGTTTAAGGTAATGTCGGGGCAGGCGGAGCCGGGCCAGACCGGCCGCGATTCTTGCCCATCGCTTGACCAGCTGCACGAGCGTGTACGTTTGCTTCGGATCGGCAGGCCCATCGGAAAGCCTTTCACCGGTATAGACCGGGAAATCGGGACCTGTGTGGACCTGGCGCTCGACCGCATCGCGAGTCTCGTCGCGGGCGTCAAGGATGTACGGCTTCCCAGCACCAGCGGCTGCAGCCTGATCGTGGAACGTGACGCTTTTCATGCGCGGCTGATGCGCGACGCCGCGCCGCTCTACACGCCCGATGGCCGGGCCCGTCTCAAGGAGGCGACAGTCGACCGTTCGGCATTCGATTATATCGGCTCGCTTGAGATGTTGCGCCGCCTTCGCGCGGATGTCGCACCGTTCGATCGATGCGACCTGGTCGTCATGCCGACGATGCGCGTTCAGCCGCCTCAAATCGCCGATCTCCTGGAAGCGGAGAATGATGGCCGGCCGACGCGGAATGCCGATTTGTCAAATGGTGCGGCGTTCAACTATTATGGCGGCCCAGCGATCAACATTCCCTGCGGCATGTCGCGAGCCGGTCTTCCGATCGGACTTACGATCGCTGGCCCCCCGCATTCGGACGAAACCGTTCTGGCTTTGGCGCGCGTCTGCGAGGCGGTGTTCGGATCAAGCGGGGCGGCCGCGCCGCGCGGCTAGTTCCGTCAGCCGCTACCGGCAACAGAACTTGGCCGCCGGGGGGCTGACCTCCCCCGGCGGCTGACCGGCTCCGCTGCTGTGCGAAGCCTGCCCCCTTTTAGAAGCCCTTGCTCACCGTGATTCCGAACGTCCTGGGCCGGTCGAACGCGACCACGTCGCCGTCCGCCGAGTTCAATACCTGCTGATAGACCACCGTGTTCAGAAGATTCTTTCCCCACACGCTGATCCGGAGCGCGTCCGAGCCTTCGGACGTGGCGAAGCCGATCTCTCCATTGACCAAAGTATAGGCGGGTTGCGGGATCCTATTCTCGAAATCCCAGTAATATTTGTCGCTGTAATAGACATTGCCGGCGATCGAGAACATGCCGAAATCGACCGGTATCTGATAGCTTCCGCTCGCGCCCAGGGTGAATTTCGGTGCGCGGATCATGTCCTTGCCGGAGGCGTCGTAGGGCGCGAGCGTGCTGTTGCCGCAGGGCGTCTGGCCGGCGACCGGACAATCGTAAATGGGCTGGAATACCTGCGCGCCGGGGAAGCTGTCGTACTTCGCGTCCACATAGGTACCATAGAGACGCAGGTTGAAGTCGCGGCTGGGCTGAATCGTCAGTTCGATTTCGCCGCCATTCATCTTCGACCTGGCCGCGTTGAACAGGACGACCAGCGATGTCGACGGGTCGCGGGCGGACTGCTGAATGTCCTTATAATCGTAGTGGAACACCGAAAGATTGGCGCGCAGCCATGGCAACGGGTCCGACTTTATGCCAAATTCATAGGCGTCCAGCGTTTCGGGCCGGGTGATCTGCGCCGCGGGAACGGACGTGGCGAAGCCGTTGAAGACGCCGCTCTTAAAGCCACGCGAAAATGTGAGATACATATTCGCGTTGTCCGAGAAATTATATTGCCCCGTCGCCCTGAAGGTGAATTTGTCATTCGATCCCTTTTGCAGCGGTACCAGCTGAGGGTTCGTCGAGCTTTGGGCGAAATAGTCGCGGCTCTCGTCGGTATAGCGCAAGCCGCCGATCAGGCGAAGGTCGCCGAGCGCAAGCGTGGCTTCGCCGAACAACGCATATGAACTCACGGTCTGCTTGGTGTGGAAGAGACCGCCCGCAACGCTGTTGACGATCGATATCAGAGGATCGAACTCACCGGTGCCGCTGAAGAGATATGCCCCGCCAATCCATGAAAAGGCGCTTTGGGTGGTGGACAGGATACGGAATTCGTTCGAGATATATTCGAGATCCTGATAGACGTCGGCACCGCGAATGGCGAGGGCGCTGCCGTCATTGTCCGTCTGCGAGAGCGCGGCGCTGTTCTGGTAGGCGCTGGTGGTTTCGATATTGAATCCGTCGAACTCGTTCTTCAATTGCACGTCGATCGACCATTGCCGCCCCTTGACGAGCAGCGGGCGGTCTATCGCGGTCTCCCAGGGCTTCGTGCCATAGAGCGGCCGGGGCGTGAAACGGTTGGCGGAGGTATTGCCGAATAGCGGCTGATTGCTGACGCCGGACCCGTCGTGAAACCAGGTCTTGGTCGCGGTAATGGTGGCCGAAAACCGGTCGTTCGGTGTGATCTTCACACGACCGCGCATCAATTCGCTGTTGCGCGCGCCCGTGCGGCCGCCGTTCAGAAGATCCTTGATATAGCCATCGTCGGTATAGCGCATGTAAGAGAAATCCGCGCTCATGCCCTCCAGGATGCGCGAGGACAGATAAAGCGATCCGGACAATTCCCCATAGGAGCCCGCACTGGCGGTGACCTTGCCCGAAAATTCCTCGGTGGGATCCTTTGTGATGACGTTGATCAAGCCGCCCGTCGAGTTGCGGCCGAACAAGGTGCCCTGGGGGCCACGCAAAACCTCGACGCGGTCAATATTGACCAGGTCGAACCCAAGCGCGGACATCGTCGGCTGATAGACCCCGTCGACATAGACCGCGATGTTCGATTCGTCGCCGACATTCGCATTTCTGGTGCCGACGCCGCGAATGTACGGCTGAAAGCTCGAGTTGGCGCGTGAAAAGACCAGACCCGGCATCGTCTGGGTCAGTTGGCGCATGTCGCTGATGCCTGCCTTGGCGAGGCTGTCGCCCGATACAGCCGACACCGGGATCGGAACGTCCTGAAGTCGCTCTTCGCGTCGTTGCGCGGTGACGACAATATCCTCGACGCCTTGCGCGACCGGCGGGGGCGTTTGCTGCGCAGTATCTGGAGCCGCTGCTGTCGCTTCCGCAGCGTCGGCGAGCGGGGCGTCGGCGCCTTGCGCGGCAGCCGTTGCGGGCACGAAAAGCGCGCAGGCCATCGCCGCATGTGAAATCGAGTTGAAAATACGCATGCTATCCTCCCGTCTGGACGGCGCATCGGGCGGTTGCCTGTGCGCTCTTATTTGTTGTCGGTCCCAGGCGGGCGAGAGCCTGAGTGCAGATGCGCCATCCTGGAGATCCGGCATCGACTGTCGATGGGGGTGCCCGATCGAACAATTCTCACTTTCGACTTGCCGCCATAGATATTTTCTCTGGGCTGACCGTCGCGCCTCTCCTGAGGCTGGCTCTGCTTTGTCGGCTCTCGCGTGCGCATCGCACCGGTCGGCTGCGATGAAACGCCTCCGGTGCCAGCGGCCGTCCGCGTGTTCGATCGATTGCATCGGGCGCGTTACAGCATGCGGTCGGTTGCTTATGGCCTGTCAGCGCTTGCGGAACGGCGGTCCCGCTCTATACCCCGAGCGCTATGGATGAGGGGCAGCTTCGTGCGTTTATGACGATCCTGCGCTGTCGCTCCATCACGCGCGCCGCAGACGAACTGGGCATCGCCCAGCCTTCGCTCAGTCACCAGTTGCTGCGCCTGGAGGACGAGCTTGGAACGAAGCTTTTCCGACGCAGCTCGCGCGGTGTTTCGGCAACGCCGGCCGGCCTCCTGTTCGTGGATCATGCGCAACGTATTCTGGACGATATCGGCCAAGCGCGGGAGGAGATTCGCACCTCGTCGAGAGGACCTGCCGGTGAGATCTCGCTCGGTATCCCCGTTTCGTTAGGGCCGCTGATCGGGCCTCGTGTCATCGCCGCCGTCCGGGAGGAACTGCCCAATATTCGGCTCCGCATCCGCCAGGGCCTCGCGAGCGATCTGGCGCGGCTGATCGTGGACGACGCACTCGACATCGCCCTCATATATTATGCTGAGGAGCTGTGCGGCTTCCCTGTCGAGCATCTTGCGGACGAGCCTCTCTTGCTGATCGGGCCGCCAGGGGATTTCGGCGCGGCCGATTCACGGGGCGTCGCCCTGCAATCCGTGCCCGTCGAGCGGCTGCGTCAGATCGATTTGCTGATGCTTCCGGTCGGCAAGGGGCTGCTGCGCCGGATCAACCAGCAACGTCACGGAGAAGCGATCCGCCGATCCATCCGCACGGAGATCGACGCGCTGCCGACGATCAAGTCGATGCTGGTGAACGGCGAAGGCTATTCGCTACTTCCCCTTGTCGGTGTCCGGGAGGAACTGGCAGCCGGTACGCTCTCGGCGGCGCGGATCGACGGCATCGATCTTAACCGAAGCCTCTCGCTCGCGCGGTCGGCCAAGCGCTCCAGGTCACGGCAGTCGAACGTTGTCGAAACGCTCCTCAAGCGGATTTTCGACGATCTGCGCGCCGAGGGTCTCTGGCTGATCGACTGAGCTTCCTGCCCGTCGCGTCAGGGGATCAGGATCGGCTTCAGCGCCTCGCCCGCGAATACATAATCAAAGGCCTTCAGTCCCTCGGAAAGCGGCATCACGTGACTGAGGATCGGCTTCAGGTCGACTCGCTCCTCTCGCAGCAGGTCGGACGCGCGCACCCAAGTCGACCATATCCTGCGTCCGTTGATGTTGTGGATCGTCGGACGCTTCTTCTTCCAGACGGTGAAGTCATATTCGACCGTTCGCGTCGGTGTCGCGCAAAGCCGCAGATCGCCGCCGATCGTGAGCATTTCGATGCAGTTGTGCAAGCCGGCGAGCTGACCGGAATACTCGATCACGACATCGGCGCCGCGTCCGCGCGTCGCATCGATCACGCGGCGTGGCGCGTCATCCTCGAGAGGGTCGATCACCAGGTCGGCGCCCATTCGTAGTGCCGTGTCGCGGCGCAGCGGGTTCGGTTCGATCGCGATCACCTTGAGCGCGCCGAGTGCGCGGGCGACCGCGACGTTCATCATGCCGATCGGCCCGCATCCATTGATCGCGACGGTAAGGCCGCAAACGCCCGTTCCCTCCAGGGCGGCATGAACGCCGATGCCGAACGGCTCCATGATCGCGCCGAGCTCGGCCGGAAAATCCGGGTCGTTGACCCATAGGATCGAAGCCGGGACAGTCACATAACTGGCGAAGACGCCATCGAAATCGACCCCCGGGGATGCTTTCTCGACACAGATGTGCGCCCGGTCGGTCAGGCACTGATAGCATTTGCCGCAGAACAGATGGCTCTCCAGGCTGACATTGTCTCCGACGCGGACATTGGCCACCCGTTCGCCGATCGCGGCGACGCGGCCTGCGCCCTCGTGACCCAGTACGCACGGGACGGGAACGCGCTTCGCCAGATGCGGCGGCCACTTCCAGATCTGGATATCGCTGCCGCACAGGCCGGCGGCGCGAATCTCGATCAGCGCTTCGTCGGGTCCGGGTTGCCGGGGTTCGCGTTCGACAAAGTCGATGCCGCCCGTCACCGGTGCGATCTTGGCCAAGGCAAGCATGTCGCCGGACGCTCCAGCTAGAGGATGTAGGACAGGCCTTCGACCGGTTGCTGTCGCGCGAGCAGCACGAGCCGCTTTTCGCGAATCTTCCAGTCCTCACCCATTCGGATCAGCTCCATCCGCACCCGACCCGGATGGGTTCGGACATCGCCCAGCCCTTTCTGGCGCCAGTCGCCGCTTCGAAGTTCGGTGATCAGCAGATTGTACGAGAGGACCGCGCTGGCCTGCGCCGCTTCGTCGACGGTGAAGTTGGTGATGAAGTGCAATATTTCGGAGCGAGGCTGCTGCGAGATCCGGTTCTGACGCATCAGTTGCTCGACACGGATCGCGAGACCATGGATGTCGTCATACGCGATCGAGGCGACACGCGTGGGATCGCTGTCCTCCTCGATCGGGAGCCAGTAGACGCCGTCCGGCGCGAAAAGCTTCAACCACTCGTCGAGATGCCAATCATCGATCAACCGCGCCTCGTGATGGACGAATGCCTGCAGATCGTCATGCACGAGCAGCGCTTCCTGCCGACATGCGTTGTTGCCAGAAACGCCAGAAGGCGCGCTGCGGGGTTTCGTCGCTATGGTGACCGACCCGTTCTCCATCGGGATGAACCTCCTCCTTGCCCAACCCGCGGCTGAGGGTGACATATTCGAGCCCCGGCGCGCCGATGGCGGTCTGATTTGCATTGAAGATCTCGATATCGTCGAGATTGACGATCCCCGCCGTGCCGACCCGCGCCTGGACGTCGCCGAGACGCGCCGCGTTGATCTCCGGCTCCGCGTCCTCGATGAACATCGGATAGGAATAGACCTCCGTCAGATCGTGCGCGATCGGCTGGATGACACGTAAGTTGTTATCCATGACGCAGACATTCGGAAAGATGAGGAGGTGACGATTGTTGACGATTTCCTGCGCCACCTGAGCACCGTGCCGGTCGATCAGCTGATCCTGGTAGCGCTGGCGAACATCGTCCGGAATGTTGCCCGTTTCGAGCGCTGCGCCGGCGCCCAGCATGCCATGCCCATTTGGGTAGCCACGCGCTTCGCCTGTCTTGCGGACGCCGGTAATCGCGCGGCTGCTGTCCGCACCGGGAAAGCGTTCCGGGAACTGTCGGATCGTTCGATATGCAGAGCCGTGCACCGGATTGGCGTGATACCCGTCCAGGACATTCTCGCACTGGAACTTCCAATTGCCCCGGTAAAGATAGCGGTGTGGCGTTCCCGCGCGGTATTTGCCTCCGAGCGCGCGCGCGCGCCAAAGTTCGACATGTTTCGCCGCAGGTCCGATATAGTCGGCGAATTCGGGCGCGTCGGCATCCAGCGACCCGAATATGAGGCCGTGATATTCGGCCAATCGCGCAATCGGCTTGAGCCCCTTGTCGACGACCGGGAAGTCCGCAGGATAGCGGCTTCGGTCGGCGATGCCGACAAGTTCGCCGGAAATCTTGAAGCTCCAGGCATGATAGGGGCAGACGAACGCGGCGACGTTACCCCGTTCGGCGCGGCATAATGTCGCGCCTCGGTGGGGACAGGCATTGATGAATGCGTGAAGCCGACAATCGGGGTCGCGGGTGAGAATGACCGACTGTTTGCCGACCCAGCACGACTTGAAATCACCCGGCGAAGACACCTCGCTTTCATGTGCGAGAAAGACCCAGCCCTTGGAAAAGATCAGGTCCATCTCCTGCCTGAAGATTTCGGGGTCGCGGTAACATTTCGTGGCTACCTTGAACTCTTCCAGGCTTTCAAGGACAAGATTGTCCGCTGCCGAGGCCGCCGTAAAAGGTGCATCCATGGCCATCTCCAGTCGAGGCGTAATCTAGGCAGGCGCGTTATTCGTCTCCAGCACGCTGTCCGTTGACGGCAATAGAAATCTTCTATGGATGCGGGCGACCTTCGCGTGTCGATGTCGTCGCGGTCCCATTGGCGTGATGCCGACGCCACGTCGCTGAAGTGCTTCAAGTTGTTCCACTTCAGGGCGGCCATCGGCGCGCAGCCCCACGCTGATCCGTCAGCCGGTAGAATCGATACCGCAGAGGGCTCACCGCAAGTGTCTTCGAGCAACGGCCGGCAACCTAGGCGTGCCGGTATTATCCGGTGGAGTGCCATTTGACGGGCGATCGCGCTCGCGAGCCAGCGGCCATGCTTCTTGTTGCTGATTTCGGGATGACGGCAGGGCTGGGGGCATGCCGCGTCCGATATTCCGCGACAGGCCCGCTTCACAAATGATCGGTCAGGCTGTTCAGTGACTGCTTGCCGGCTAGCTGGGGTGTTGCCCGGCGCTCCGGGGCTCTGGCCCGCTGTCGTGAAATTGCCGATCTCTACTTTTTGTTGCAGCCGGCGGTTACCGTGTCGGCTCGCTTGGCAGCGAAGCGCACCAGCCCTTCCTGTGATGTAGATGCTACCAGTACGCCAGCTTCGGAGTAGATGGCACCTTTGGCAAAGACTCTGCCATTTTCTGCGATGGGACTGTCCTGAACGTAAAGGTGCCATTGATTGAAATCGAGCGGGCCGTGGAACCAGATCGAATGATCAAGGCTAATGGCCTGCACCCCGGGCGTTCGCCGATTGACCGGATGTGGGCGTAGCGCGGTGTTGATGAGTCCCATGTCCGAGGCATATGCAAGGACCGCCTGATGTATCGCGGGCGTTGTCAAGGTCCCGATGGACTTGAACCATAGCTGATTGTGCGGAGGCTGTTGGCCATCGGGCACCAAGACACCTTCGATGGTTCTCACCTCGACCGGTCTGCGAAGGGCGGTGGTCTGCCAGCCCCGGCCCGATGCGCGCGCTACGTCGACCGAATAGGCTTCGTCCAGCATCTCGCTCCAGTGCAGATGCGGCGGCACTTCAATCTGATGCTTGAGGCCATCTGCGGCCGTAGCGAATGAGCACGACATATGCATGATGGGCCGGTCATGCTGAACGACGGTCACGCGGCGGGTGCTCAGGCTGCGGCTATCGTGCAGCGCATCAATCTCGAAGGTAAGCGGAATCGCCGGATCGCCCATGCGAAAGAAATTGCAGTGCAAAGAGTGGCAGATGCGTCCTTCGCCGACTGTCTGATAAGCGGCGGAGATAGCCTGGGCGACGAGCTGGCCACCGTAGATCCAGCCGCTCCAGCCCTCAGGTGTCTTTGCTTGGAAGCGCATATCATCAATGCGCTCTACATCGACTATGTCCAGCATGCTGAAGTCCATATCCTTGTCCGCCCGAGTAAGGGCCGCATGGGCGGGTGAACCTATCCGCACCGGTCCGTGCGAACGCGAGGCAGCTCAAACTATCGGTGGCCTTTGAAGTGGGTTAGCCTCGACCGTCTCTACCAGCGATAGACAAAGACAATTTCGTAGCAGGTGATACAGCGCTCAGGCCGTTCATAGGCAGATGATCGAGCGCAAGAAGCGCAAGGACAAATGAACTTGGTGATTGAGTTCTGATTGCAGGCTGACGCCTCGTCGTCCGGACACGGGGCGGATTGTCAGGACTCTAGACAGACGGCGAGCACCCGGCTGCTCTTGTCACGCCGCGCCGAGCAGCAGGACGAGTAGCACAGCCCCCGCCAGTCCCGCGATGAAGATCAGCCGCAGTGTCCGCCGCTGCGGCGGGGCGCTTGGGTCCGCCGCTGCGGCCGGGCGCTTTGTTTGGGGTGAAGGGCGGCGGCCGAAGTCAGCAGATGCTCTCGCAGGGGATCCCGTCATCGTCGCGGTCGAGCCGGTGGAGACCGCACTGGTTTAGATAGAAATAAGCTTCTTCGCATGAGTTCATCTGCCCGCAGACGCGCTTGCTGCCGCAGCTGCCGTGGCCGCTTGATCGTGCCCGGCTTCGCGCCGCGGGCGCTGGTGCTGAAAAATACGCCCGAGACGTGGCACGAGGCGCGGGCCTGGTGTCGGCGAGATAGCGAGAGGCCGCCCAGCAACGAGTCGCCTGATCCGTCGTGACAAACGTCCAGTCGCCGGAGGTTTCCCCGGCGATGACCGCGTCGCCATAAGTAAGCTTTGCCTCAACCCGCGCAGACGTGCCGGCCTCAGCGCGGCAATTCACCGATGCGCCGACCACATATTTTATCCGTGTCGGCGCAGCGACGGAGTCCGAACTCGGTTGCTCGGCAAACGCCGTCGCGGGCGTAACGGGCGACGGAGAATCCCCGACGCACTTGCCGATGATAAACAGGCAGACCAGTCCAACGACCAGACAGCCGCCATTGTTCTCTCTGCGCGCCAGCCCTTTTTCCCCCCGGAACCAGGATGAGGCGCTTGGGCCGGGTTCGTCAACTCGTCGTCGCGTCGCATTTCAGCCATTTTGGCGCAAAGGCTCGGCGACCCATGCTGCGATCGAGATACGACGCGGAGAGCGGCTTGGAGGCGTTCCGACCACAATGACTTTGCGCTAAGGCCCGCCCCATGACATCCCGCATCCCGATCCTCATCGCGGCAAGCGCACTTGCAGGCTGCGCGCAGACCCCGCGAAGTGAAGCGCCGGCTCAAGCCAGTAATCCGCTCAAGGTCGCAACCTGGAACCTCGAGCATCTCGCCGAGAATGACGGCACAGGCTGCCGCCCGCGTAGCGAGGCCGACTATGCCGAGCTTCGCCACCAGGCCGATCTGCTGAACGCTGATGTGATCGCGATCGAGGCGGTGGAAAGCAAGGCGGCCGCCGAGCGTGTGTTCGAGCCCAGCCGCTACGACGTCGTCATGTCGGCGCGGCGGGTGAGCGGGCGTTCCGGCGCGTGCTACGGCAAGCCGGGCCAGTCAATCCGTCATCAGGCGGTGGGCTTCGCCATCCGCAAGGGCGTGAGTTGGTCGCGCAATCGCGATCTGTCGGCGCTCGGTCTCGGCAATCCCGATCTGCGCTGGGGTGTCGACATCACCATCAATGGCGCCAGACCGCTTCGCCTGCTCGCTGTTCACCTGAAGTCCGGCTGCAACTCCGGCCGCGCGCCGAGTGACGATGATTGCACGGTGCTGTTCAACCAGCTGCCTGTGCTCGAAAGCTGGATCGATGCACGCGCCCAAGCCGGCGAAGCATTTGCGGTGCTCGGCGACTGGAACCGCCGCATCGCGTCACGCGGCGACGTGTTTTTGGGTGAGATCGACGATGGCGAACCGACAGGCGCCGATCTGACGGTCGCGGCGGGCGATACGGTGGCCACCTGCAAATCCCGTTACCGTGAGTTCATCGATCATATCGTGACCGGCGACAGCGCGACCACGATGATGGTGCCGGGGTCGTTCGAGGAATACACCTATGGCCTGCCCGAGGATCGTCACCCCTCGGATCATTGTCCGGTCTCGGTTCGTTTCGCGATCTAGTACTACAGTTGCATTTCCTCCAAAAATCTGATTCTGTGCGGATGGTCAGCGGGGGATTGGGTTTATGGCGGTTGCGGGTTGGGCGGGGACGCTTGTTGATTGGCGGGCAGGACTTGATGCGTTGAAGGCGCATCTTGCCCCGTCCCTGGGCCGGGCGGAGACGCGGGCCTCGGGAGGGGCGTTCATCGATGGGCTGCTTTCCGGCGCCGAGCGCAAGACGGGATGGATGCTGGCAGAAGAGGCGGGGCTGGATCGGCCTTATCGGATCCAGTCCCTGCTCGGCCGGAGCGCCTGGTCTGCGGATGCTTTGCGTGACCGCGTTCAGGAATATGTCATGGCTGCGCTTGGCGATCCGGGCGGCGTGCTTGTCGTCGATGAGACCGGCTTCGTGAAGAAGGGCACGCATTCGGTCGGGGTGGCGCGGCAATATTCGGGCACGGCGGGGCGGATTGAGAATAGCCAGGTTGGTGTGTTTCTGGGCTATGCCAGCCGATACGGCCAAGCCCTGATCGACCGCCGGCTTTATCTGCCCAAGGCTTGGGCCGAGGATGGCGAGCGCCGCCGGAAGGCGAGCGTGCCCGAGGAGGTCGCTTTCGCCACCAAGCCGGCCATGGCGCGCGAGATGATCGCGGCCGCGCTCGACGCCGGCATTTCTTGCGCTTGGGTCCTGGCCGACGCGCTCTATGGTTCGGACTATCAGCTGCGCCGCATGCTCGAGGATCGCAGGCAGCCCTATGTCCTGGCGGTGCGCTCCAACCAGCATCTGCGCTTTTTCACGGAAGAAGGCCTCGTCCAGACCGATCCGGCCTATCTGGCAGGCGAGCTCGAAAGTGGCGACTGGTATGCGCTGTCGGCGGGCGAAGGGGCCAAAGGGCCGCGCCTCTATCACTGGGCGCGCCTCCCCCTCAACGGGGCAACGCAACACGGTTTCGAGCGCTGGCTGCTTTTCCGCCGCAGCCTCAGGAGCCCAGACGAGATTGCCTACTATTTCGTCCATGCACGCGAAGGAGCTTCACTCGCGGAACTGGCCGGAGCAGCAGGCCTGAGATGGACTATCGAGGAATGCTTCCTGCGCGCCAAGGATGACCTCGGTCTCGATCATTGCGAAGCCCGATCCTGGCACGGGTGGCACCGGCACATCACGCTGGTCATGGCCGCCGTCGCCTTCCTCGCCAAGCTCGCTGCCGATCAGCGCCGCGCCGCCTGGACCCAGGCCGAGCCCGAACTCGGCGACCCAGGCAAACGGTACAAAAGGAGTCCGACACCGCAAGCGGCGTGACACCCACACAGAACTTGCTAACAACACCCGAAATCCGTCGGCTCTTCGCAAAGCTCATATTCGTCGCTCAATACCACCCTGTCTTCATATGGGCCTGGTCCCAAGGGCGACGAACCCACCAGTGCGTCGCGGCCCACTATCATCGACGACGACGGCTCAATACGCAACTGTAGTACTAGGCCGTGGACTCATAAGCGTTGATCCAGAGGCGTGCTGAGAAGAGCTTGATGGCGGCGAGGAAGTTGTCGGCTCGCTTGTCGTATCGGGTGGCCAAGCCTCTGGCGTGTTTGAGTTTTCCGAAGAAGCGTTCGATCAGGTTGCGATATCGGTAGAGGAAGGTGCTGAACACAAAGCCCTGCCTGCGATTGCGCTTGGCGGGAATGTTGGCGAAGCCGCCTTGTGCTGTGATCCGCGCGCGGATGGCGTCGCTGTCATAGGCCTTGTCGGCGAGGAAGGTGCTGCCTTCCGGCACGGCGCCGAGCAGCGGATCAGCTTGTTTGCAATCGCTCGCCTGTCCTTCGGACAAGTGCAGCTGGATCGGCAGGCCTCGTCCATCAACCAGTGCGTGGATCTTGGTCGTCAAACCGCCGCGGGAACGTCCCATGCAGCGATTTGGGTCCCCCTTTTTAAGGTCGCACCGTGCTGGTGGACCCGGATGGAGGAACTGTCGATCATCACCAACTCGCCGTCGAAGGCATGGGAAACTGCCGTCAGCAGCCGATCCCACACACCGGCTTTGCGCCAGCGCACGAAGCGATTGTAGCAGGTGGTGTGTGGACCATAGCGTTCCGGAATATCCGCCCAGGGGCTGCCTGTGCGGAACCGCCACAATATCCCGTTGATCACCCGGCGATCATCCACACGTGGCACGCCCCGCGGCTTGTTCGGAAGCAGCGGCTCGATCACAGACCATTCGAAATCTGTCAGCTCAAAACGGCGACGCATCTCCAAGACTCCTTTCCCGAGCCTTGAATCAATCACTGCCGCCTCGCGCAACTCAGTTTATGAGTTTACCGCCTAGAATCCCATCGGTCATACGGTAGTCTCATCGATCATACGGGAGTCTTGCCGGTAGTTGGGAATCGCTTTTCCGGACGCGGGAAGGCCGTTTGAATACCAATATCGTGAATCTCTGTTCTTTATGAATATCTGGCGCCAATTACAGGCGAATAAAACCAGATTAAATTGTGCATTTTCAGATAAATATTTAATAATATTTGGATCAAATCATGATTCAGGGGAGAGGGTAAATGAAGAGGATTGTATCGAGAAATCTATTATTCAGTGGATCGGCTGGGGTTATGGCTCTTGCTTTGACGGCGCCCGTTCACGCGCAAGTCGGCCAGCCGGTTCCGGTTTCCGACGTCGCGCCTTCCACGGACGAAACCGTTTCGGGATCCGGCTTCGAAGAGATCGTCGTCATGGCGCAGAAGCGGTCGGAAAATATTCTCGACGTTCCGATCAGTATCACGGCGTTGTCGTCCAGCGACCTCGAAAAATCGGGCGTCACGAACATCGTTGAGCTTACCGCGGTGGTGCCCGGACTTAAAATGGATCGCGTCGGCGGCGTCATCCTTCCTGCCATTCGCGGCATTTCGACGTTCACCACGACTGGCGGCGTCGAACCGAACGTCGCCACCTACATCGACAATGTCTATATCGGGGGCTCTGCCGGGTCGCTCATGCAGTTGCCTGACGTAAGCCGGGTAGACGTGCTGAAGGGTCCGCAAGGAACCTTGTTCGGCCGCAACGCGACGGGCGGCGCCATCCAGGTCTTTACCAAGGAACCCAATCTGACTGAAGCGGAAGGCGATTTCAGCATCGGTTACGGCAATTTCGACACCCTCACGCTCAAGGGATTCGTCACGGCGCCCGTTGTGGTCGACAAGCTTGCCATCAGCGTCAGCGGCTACAGGGAAACCGCCGACAATTATAATAATAACCTGACGCCGAACGTGCCTTTGCAGGACACGCATAATTATACGGTCCGCGGCAAGATCCTGCTCACGCCCACCGAGGGCACCAGGCTTCTGTTCTCGGCAGCCTATATCAGGCAAGCCGATCCTTCGACCCTGTTGTTTTCGCCGCTTGACGGCCTCACAGTTGCCAAGGGCGTCCCGGGCGCAATTTTTCCGACCAAGCCCTATGAAGTCGCATCGAACGTTCCGTTGCTGTCTAGGCAGAACGCAAAGCTTGTCAGCCTCCAGTTCGATCAGGAGACATCGCTGGGCGACTTCACTCTGATCGGCGCATGGAAGCGCTCCTATGGATATAGCGTGACCACGGCGACGGGCTTTGCCTATCCCGCGCCTTTCACGGGAATCCACTACGCGATCTCCGGAAACGATAGCTCCAAACAGGCCGAATTGGATTTCGCGTCGCGGAAATTCGGTAACTTCAGCTTCGTTCTGGGGGCGAACTATTATCAAAATCGGTCCGCCGCGGATCCGAGCAATATCATTCCGAACACCCCGACCAGCAATTTCGCCATCACCGTCTTTGGTGGCCAGACAGCGAAGGCCTATGCCTTTTTCGGGGAAGCCACCTATGAACTCACCGACCAGCTGAGCATTGTGGGGGGGCTGCGCTACAGCAGCGAGAAGCGCGGCGTTATCGGGTCGATCGTTCCCGGCACCGTGCCGGCGGGCGGCGAAATGTATGAGTGGGCAAGCCGCAACTTTTCCAACGTCGATTACAAGGTATCGCTTCGCTACGAAATCGCGCCCGATGCCAATGTCTATTTCACGCATAGCACGGGGTTCAGGAGCGGGAATTTCGACAATTTCAGCATACCCTTCGGGCAGTCGCCGACCTCCTGCGCCGCTCTTCCCGGTGGATGCGCCACGCCCGTGTCGGTGGAGCCGGAAAAGCTCATCGCCTATGAGGTCGGCGTCAAGGCGGAGCCGACGCCGTGGCTGCGCGTCAATGCGGCGCTCTATGCTTACAAGCTGAAGGACATCCAGATCCTGTCCTTCCGCGACGTCTGCCTGACGGGGAACTGTCCTCCGGATCCGACGACACCGACGGGCACCCTTTCAAACGCGGCGAGCACGTCCATCTACGGCGCGGAAATCGATGTCGATATAAGGGTGACCGACGAGCTGCGGGTCCAAGGCAGCGTGTCTCTGCTGGACGCCACTTTCTCCGATTATCCCAATGCGACTTGGAACGTGCCGGCGCCGGGCGATCTTGGGCTCGTCCAGACACCGATCATGTCGGCCAACGGCAAGCAGGTGCCGCGTGCGCCCAAGGCGACGCTCAGTCTGTCAGCGACCTATAGCAAGGAACTGCCGGCCGGCCTGTTCTCGTTGACGGCGAATGGTTATGCATCGGAGAGGATCTATTTCGACGTCGGTAACGTCTTCTCCCAACCCTCCTATGCGACACTGGGTCTGCGCGCCTCCTTCTCGCCGTCCAGCTTTCCCGGACTGACCGCGTCGGTGTGGGGAAACAACTTGACCAACAACTCAGTGATCCTGTCGACATTTCTCAACTCCAACGCCGCACTCGCATCCTATGCTCCGCCAAGAACATATGGCGCGACGCTCAGCTACAAGTTCTGATTGGCATTATCATCGTCCCCGAGCGGCCGGCGCGGCTCGGGGACGAATTTATCGGGAGAAATGATCATGTCCTTTGGGGTCGGATCCAAGTCCATCTGTTCGCGTCGGTCCGCCTTGCACGGCCTGGCGATGGGGGGCGCGGCGCTCGCCGCGCCGCGTGCCTTTGCCGCCGCGACCCATGCGCCGGTTGTCGAAACTGCGGCCGGAAAGGTGCGCGGCGCCCGGTCGGGTGAGGTCTTCGTCTTCAAGGGCATTCCCTATGGGGCGCCGGTCAGCGGCGTCCGTCGCTTCCTGCCGCCGCAAAAGGCCGCTCCCTGGACGGGGGTTCGCGATGCCCTGACCTATGGCCCGATGGCCATGCAACTTGTTCCCCAAATCACCCCGGAGCAACGCGCGGAAGCCAATGATCCGGCCAATAATTTCATCCTCGGAAATCAGGATATTTTCAATCCGATGAGCGAGGATTGCCTGTTCCTTAACATATGGACCTCTTCGACGACCGATCGTCGCAGGCGCCCTGTGATGTTCTGGTGCCATGGGGGAGCCTTTTCTCAAGGCCTTGGTAACGCCGACTGGCACGATGGCAGCCACCTCGCCCGCGAACAGGATGTGGTTGTCGTCCATTTCAACCATCGCCTGAATATTTTCGGCTATCTGGCGCTCGATAAGATCGGCGGAGACGCCTATGCCGGTAGCGGCAATGCCGGCATGCTGGATATCGTGCTGGCGCTGCAATGGGTGCGCGACAATATCGCCCAATTTGGTGGCGATCCGGACAATGTCACCATATTCGGGCAGTCGGGCGGTGGCGCAAAGGTCAGCGCCCTGCTGGCGATGCCCGCCGCACAGGGCCTGTTTCACAAGGCCATTGTGCAGAGCGGCTCCATGATCCGCGCGCAAACGATGGAAAATGCCGCGCTCGCCGCGCACGCGGTGATTCGCAAGCTCGGTCTTGATCCAAAGCGGGTTGGCCGCCTCGCCGAGGTGCCGTCGCAGGAGCTTTTGAAGGCCTATCTGCATGCCACGGCTGCCGGTCACGATTTCAGACCGGTCGTCGATGGCGACGTGCTCCCGCATCACCCCTTCGACCCGGTTGCGCCTTCGATTTCGGCCGGTATTCCCATGATGATCGGCACGACCCGCGACGAAAACCGGATCGAGCTGTGGAGCACGCCCTGGTTCCGCGGCAATCCCGATGCGCTGGCATTGGACGAAGCGGGCCTCCGCCGCGAACTCGGAATCTTGCAGATCGCGCGGGAAAAGATCGAAGCGCTTGTTCAGTCATATCGGTCGCGGCGACCGGATGCTTCGCCGGCCGATATCTACTTCGCGATCAAGACGGATACCTCTTTCCATGCCAACGCGATTCTTCAGGCCGAACGCAAGCAGGCGCAGGGCACGGCGCCCGTTTTCACATACCTGTTCAACTGGGCAGAGCCGAGCGGTCGCTATGGAGCCGCTCATGTCGTGGACGTACCATTTGTCTTCAACACGATCGATCGTGCCCCCGGTCTGAGCGGACCGGACCCCGACCCGCGCTTCTACGAGCTTGGACGAACGGTCAGTACCTCATGGGCGACGTTCGCCCGCACCGGCAAGCCGGGCTCGCCGGGCCTTCCGGACTGGAGGCCGTTCACAATCAGGGACCGGGAGACGATGGTCCTGGATTATGACAGCAAACTGGTCAGCGACCCTGCTCGCGAGGATCGGCTCGCGATCGAGCGGCTTGGATCCTATAGTCGTCCGTCTCTCGGCAGCTGGATTGGCGAGGCGGGTGCCAAGTCGGATTGACGCGAGTTCTTGGTGCGGCGCGCTTTCCGGCACCTAAAGGCCTCAAGGTGCGGACAGCCCGCCGGATAGTTCAATGGGCGCAGGTCGATTGAACGACAACGCCCGCATCGCGCAGTGCGGCGATTTCATCCACGTCGATTCCGCAATCGCGCAAGATCGCCTCGCTGTCCGCGCCGATTGCCCCGGGCGCGCGGTCCGGCGCCTGGCCGCGCCCGGCAAAGCCGACCGGTTGCGGCAGCGTCCGCGCGATGCCTGGCGGATATGAGTCCGGAACGCCGAAGAAGCCGATCGCGTCGAGATGCGGGTCGTCCAGCAGGGCTTCGGGCGTCGCAATGGCCGAACAGGGGATGTCGCGCGCGGTCAGCGCTGCCAGCCAGGCTTCGGTCGACCGGGCGGTCAAGGTGTCCGCGAGCAGCGCATAGAGTTGGTCAATACGCGATTGACGTGTCCGCCCGTCGCGAAACCACGCTTCCTCGGCGATATCCTCTCGCCCGATTTCGGCCAGGAACCGGCGCCATTGGTCGGTAGTGTAGGGGAGCACAGCGATCCAGCCGTCAGCAGTTCTGAACGGCCGGCGGTTGGCCGACAATATGCGCGGATATCCCACCGCCCCATCCTCGGCAAACGTGGCGCCGGCCAGATGTTCGTTGAGCAGGAAGGCTGTCATCGCCTCGAACATCGGCACCTCGACCCGGAACGGGCCCGCTTGCCCGCGTGCGCGCGCCGTCAGTGCAGCGAGAATGCCGTAGACTGCGTGAAGCGCCGCGACCTTGTCGGCGATGATGGTTGGAACGAATTGGGGATCGCCGCCATGGTGCATCGCCAGCCCTGCCAGGCCGCTCGCCGCCTGGATGATGTCGTCGAAGGCCGGTCTGTCGCGATACGGACCGTTCTGACCAAATCCGATGGCGGTACAATGGATGATGTCCGGATTGATCGTCGCGACTGCCTCAAAACCGATGCCCAGCCGGTCCGCTGCATCGACCCGCATATTGTGGAACAGTACGTCGCTGCTTGCAATCAGCCGTGCCAAGGCGGAACGACCCTCGGAGCGCTTGAGGTCTAGCGCTAGCATCCGCTTGTTGCGGTTGTTGTTGACGAACAGGGCGCCCCCTCCGGGGCCTTGGGGGTGGGCATCGCGCGCGATATCGCCTTCGGGCGGTTCAACCTTGATCACTTCGGCGCCCAGATCAGCCAGAATCTGGCCGGCATAAGGGCCCAACACAACGGCGCCGATTTCGATGATGCGCACTCCGCTTAACAATGTTTGCATGGATTCCATCTCCTGGCACTTGACTCCTGTTTCCATATTGAGACAATAATGTCCATACACAGAGAATGTGGAGATTGTGATGGCCAGTCCGTTCAGATTCGATCGTTTGTACATCGGGGGGGAATGGGTGGATCCCATCGATGGAGGCATGCGCCCCAGCATCGATCCGTCGATCGGCCAACCATGGGGCGACGTCGCCTATGGCGGGCCCGCCGACATCGATCGTGCAGTTGCTGCGGCAAAGGCGGCGTTCGAGGGACCGTGGCGCAAGATGCCGCCGTGGGAACGGGCCGCCCTCTTGCGCAAGTTTGCCGACATTTACGCCACGCGGGTCGACGAACTCGCGCGGATCGAAGTGACAGACAACGGCCGCGCCATTCGGGAATCGCGCGCCGATATCGGCATGCATGCTCAATATTATCATTGGTTCGCCTCCCTTGCCGACAAACTCGGCGGCCGGACGATTCCAATGGACGACAGCGTCCACGCCTTTACCACGCGCCACCCGGTCGGCGTGGTCGGCGCGATCATGCCGTGGAATGTCCCGCTGATGGGTGCCGCCTGGAAGCTGGGGCCGGCATTGGCGGCGGGGTGCACCGTCGTTCTCAAGCCCGCAGAATCCACCCCCGCCTCGTCACTGGCGCTCGCGCATCTGTTCGAGGAAGCGGGCTTCCCGCCCGGCGTGCTCAACGTTGTGCCCGGCGACGGACCGACGGCGGGCGCCCGGCTGGTCGAGCATCCCGATGTCGCAAAAGTCAGTTTCACGGGCGAAGGCTCGACGGCGAAGGCGATTCTGAAAGCGGGCGCAGATACCTTGACGCGCTGTACCTTCGAACTCGGTGGCAAGGCGCCGCACATCATCTTCGCCGACGCTGATCTCGAAAATGCCCTGAATGCCGCGACGGGATCGGCATGGGCGCTCTGCGGACAGACCTGTGCTCTTGGCAGCCGGGTGCTTGTCGAACGGTCGATCTACGACCGCGTCGTCGAAGCGTTCCGCGAGCGTGCGGGCCGCGTCCGTGTCGGAATGCCGCTCGATCCGGCTACCCATATGGGGCCGCAGGCGCATCAGCAGCAGCTTGAAAAGACGCTGTCCTATGTGGCCATCGGCCGCGAGGAAGGCGCCGAACTGGTGGCTGGCGGTAGTCGCATCGACCGCGACGGCTTGGCGGGCGGCTATTTCGTCGAACCGACCGTCTTTGCGGGCGTGTCAGGCGGAATGCGGATCGCGCAAGAGGAAATCTTCGGCCCGGTCGCGTCGCTGATTCCATTCGACGATGAGGAAGAGGCGATAGCGATCGCCAATTCGACGCCTTATGGTCTCGCCGCCGGCCTCTGGTCGGGCGACACCGGCCGCGCGCACCGCGTCGCGGCGAGGATCGAGGCGGGCATGGTGTGGGTTAACACCTATCGATACATCCGCTGGTCGACCCCCTATGGCGGCGTCAAGGCCAGCGGCTGGGGCCGTGAGAACGGCATCGAAGGGCTCGATCCCTTTCTCGAAACCAAAACCACCATCGTATCGACGACGGGTCGGTTCCCCGACCCCTTTGCGTCCTGAGGAGAGAATCCATGCGTCTCAAAAGCAAGCTTGTTGCTGTCACCGCCGCCGCGTCGGGCATGGGTCGCGCAGGAGTTGAACGCTTCGTACGAGAAGGCGCGCGCGTCGCGGCGATCGATATCAATGCCGATGCGCTCGATGCGCTTGTTGCCGATTTTGGAGCCGACAAGGTGGTCCCGATCGTCGCCGATCTCGTGGACCCCAGCGGTGCGAAGGACAGCATCGATCAGGCGGCTGCAGCGCTCGGTGGGCTTGACATCCTCTGGGCGCATGCGGGCATGCCGGGTCCCGCATCGGTCGAGGATCTCGACCTAATCGCCTATGATAAAGCGATCGCGCTCAACGTCACCTCCGCGGCGCTCGGTGCGGGCAAAGCCGCGCCCTACATGCGCGCGCGGGGCGGCGGCTCGATCCTGTTCACCGCCTCGGTCTCGGGCCTTGTCGGGTCGATGATGAGCCCGATCTACTCGGCCGCGAAGTGGGGCGTTGTCGGACTGACCAAGAGCCTCGCGCTCGCCCTCGCTGCCGACAACATCCGTGTCAACGTCGTCTGTCCGGGCCTTGCCGACACGCCGATGAAGGTCGGCTTCACCGGTCGCAGCGGCGACCCCGCCGAGGCGGCGGCGAACGAAGCGAAGCTGATGGCGAACGTTCCGATGGGCCGCCTCGTCCAGGCGGGCGAGGTCGCCGACGCGGCGCTGTGGCTGGTGTCGGACGAGGCGAGCTTCGTCACCGGCGTCGCGCTTCCCGTCGACGGCGGCTTCACGGCGCGCTGATCGCGATGCTTGTTTCTGTCGGGCCGGATGCATTGCGCGATGCCCCGTTTCGGCCATATGGGGAGGAGCAATCCATTACAGGCGAACCAGACCATGATCGTGCGGCAGGCCGCGAACACGCTCGAAATTCTCGAATATTTCGCAAAGCGGTTGAAACCCGCAACGCCCGCGGAAATGGCCGAGGAACTGGGGTGGCCGCGATCGAGCACCTTCAAGCTCGTCGGCACGTTGGCATCGAAAGGGTATCTCTATGAGCCACGGGGACGGGGCGGCTATTATCCGAGCCCGCGCTGGCTGGTGCTCGCCGAAGCCGTGGCGGCCGCGGAACCCTTGCCCGCGCGTTTTCAGCGGCTAGCCCGCGATCTGATGGCGGCGACGGGCGAGACTGCGGCAATTGCTGCGCCGGCCGGCATTCACGCGACCTTTGTTGATGTCGCTGAATCCACCCAGCCGGTTCGCTATTTCGCCAAGGTCGGTGACCGGGTGCCGATCCACGCAACGTCGGCGGGACGTGCCTTGCTGGCGCAAATGAACCCCGACGAGCGCGAGCGGCTTTATCGAAGGATCAATTTCATCGCCTATTCGTCGACAACGCCGGTCGGTGCAGCGGAGGTCGAGGCCCGACTGGCCGAGGCGGCCGATATGGGCTGGCATCAGAGTAACACCGAATATACGCCCGACCTGGCGGGCGTGGCTCTGCCGCTTCCCTGCATCGAGCGGCGCTTGTCGGTTGTCGTTGTCGGTCCAGTGTCGCGCTGCCTCGAGCGCCGCGCCGACATGGCGGCGATCGTCAAGTCGCATCTATCAAAACTGGAATAGGGGCCGATCGAGAGGCGGGAGAAGGCGGTCGGGCCGCTTTGGACGGGAGGCCATGATATGAACGAAGACCCGCGTGAAATCATCGCCCGGACGCCGATGCGGGCGCTCCAGATCGGAATCGTCGCAATTTGCATCGCGCTCAATGCGCTCGATGGTTTCGACGTCCTCGCGATCAGTTTCGCGGCGCCCGGCATCGCAGAGGAATGGGGTGTCGACAAGGCGATGCTTGGCGTGGTGTTGTCGATGGAGTTGTTCGGCATGGCCGCGGGTTCCGTGTTAATCGGCAATCTCGCCGACCGTATCGGACGTCGACCAACGATTCTTCTCTGTCTTGTCGTAATGGCGATCGGCATGTTTGCCGCGACGCTCGCCGCCGGCGTGACGATGCTCTCCACCATCCGCTTCCTGACCGGCATCGGTATCGGCGGGATGCTGTCTTCGACCAGTGCGATGGTTGCCGAGTTCTCGAACGATCGGCGCCGCGGGCTTGCCATGGCGCTCAATATTGCGGGATACTCCACCGGGGCGATCCTCGGCGGCCTGCTGGCATCCCATCTCTTGGCGGCGACAGGCGACTGGCGTTCGGTCTTCATGCTTGGCGCCATCGCAACCACCGCGATGATTCCTCTGGCGATTCTCTTCCTGCCCGAATCGATTGAATCTCTGATCGCGCGGCGCCCCACCAGGGCGCTTGATCGGGTCAATATGACGATGCGACGGCTTGGGCGTCCCGAGGCGGGTGCACTACCACCCCCTCCCGAACGCGAGATTAATCCGACGGTGGCCTCGCTCTTTTCGAGCGATTATGGGCGCGTGACGACCCTGCTAACGATCGCCTATTTCGCACAAATCCTCTTCTTCTATTACATCCAGAAATGGATCCCGAAGATTGTGGTCGATATGGGGTTCGACCCGTCTCAGGCGGGAGGCGTGCTTGTCGCAGCGAATGTCGGCAATCTTGCGGGGGCGCTTGCCATCGGACTTGCAAGCCAAAGGGTCCCGTTGCGGCCGCTGGTCGGTGGATCGATGCTGGCAGGTTTCGCTGCCATCGGCCTTTTCGGTATTGTTGGAGCAGACCTGACCCGCCTCGCGATATCCGCCGCTATCGCGGCCTTCTTCATCAACGCAGGGGTAGTCGGCATGTACCCGATCTTCGCCCAGGCCTACCCGGCGGCGCTCCGGGCGAGTGGAACGGGATTGGTCATCGGGATCGGCCGCGGCGGATCTGCGCTCGGGCCGGTCGTTGCTGGCGCACTCTTTAGTAGCGGCAGCAGTTTGCTGGTCGTTTCTCTCACCATGGGTTTGGGCGGCCTGGTGGCGGCAACCATGATTTTCCTCTTGCCTCGGTCATTGAACAACCAGGTCACCGGGCCTCGTTAACCTGGACGCCCTGCCGGGCGAGCACCAAAACTTGGACAGTTCTGCATCAATCCGCCTGCGAAGCAACGCACTGGTCCCGGCCGCGCGCTAGACCATATCAGTGCGTTCGAACGTTGCGAGACGTAGTTCCAAGCACGAAATTTTGGGCATCATGTCTTACGCGGAGACTCAACGGAGCACTCTTGTTCCATTGCCGAGTTCGTGAAGACGCGGGAGGAAGGAGTTGGCGTGACCCGCGCCTGCCGCGATTACAATCAGCAGGAGGCCCGAACCGGCATAATGCAGCCGGAAATCGGCCAGACCCCGTTAGGACCCTCGGCCACCTCGCAGACGTGCATCAGCGTTCCGGCATGTCGAAACATCCTTAACGTCGTGGATAAATCGCTTGCCGGATGGCCGTTCCCTCACTCCGGTGCGCGCACGGGACACTGAGGCGGCCGAAATAGATGTCCACAAAGCGCGGCCGACCAAGAGTGGGGCATGAAGGTAACAAAGGTGGCATTTCCCTCTCTGTCGTCGCGCTACACAATGGTGACGACAGGGGCGGCTGCAACGCGCAGAAACGACGAAAGGACGAAGGTGCTTCAGCACATCGATGCGTCTCATCTTTCGCGGCGGTGCTCTGCGCGCTGTCTTGACCGCCGGCGCAGGAGCATCATTCGTGAATAAGGATTTGGTTGAATCCCAAACGTGGCGCCCCGGCACGATTGCGGGGCATGTTCAGTCGCTGACGATTGGAAGGTTGCTCGAAGCCTCTTTGGTAGGCGCCTCAAAGCGGCAGATTGTCTATCGCGATCAAGCGCCACTCTCTTGTAACCGTCCGATATCTACCGCGGCTGACGCTTGAGGCGTGCGGCGAGTTTGGGATCGACGACGACGTTATCGAGGAACTGGTGCCATGATTTGGTCGTGCGGCGTGCGTCGCGGATCATGTCGGCCAGTTCTTCGACACCATGATCGGTGAGCGCGGCGATCGCCGCGTCCGGGCCGGTGTAGACGCTGATGATGTTGCCGTAGCTCAGGTTGTCATCGTTCGAGACGATAGCTTCCAGCAGCTCTGCGTCTTCCTCGAGCATGGTGGCGACATAGTCGAGGGTGCGGACGTAGGTGATTGTGCCCATCAGGCGGCGATCGCCTGGCGAGTGACGAGCGGCGACCAGTTCCAGGGGAGAAGCTCGTCGATCCTGTTGATCTTGTGGTCGTGGATGCGATCGAGCAGATCGGTGATGTAGGCTTGGGAATCGAGGCCGTTCATCTTGGCGCTTTCGATGAGTGTCATGGCGCGGGCCAGCGTCTCAGCGCCGGCCTCGGAGCCGGCGAACAGCCAGTTCTTCTTGCCCAGACAGATCGGCCTGACGGCGCGTTCGGCCGCATTGTTGTCGATGGCGACGCGGCCATCATCGAGAAAAAGGCTGAACGCGTGCCAGCGGCCGAGAGCATAGCGAAATGCCTTGGCCAGATCCCCCTTGGCCGGAATCCGGGTGAGCTGCATCTGGGCCCAGGCATGCAAAGCCTCGAGCCTGGGCCTGCTCAGCTCCTGTCGCACGGCACGCCGAACATCGGCGGGCTTGCCCGCGATGTCGCGCTCAATGTCGTAGAGCTGTCCGATCCGCTCGAGCGCTTCGTGAGCGATCGGAGATCTTTGTGACTTCCAGATGTCGTGGAAATCCCGTCGCCAATGGGCAAAGCAGGCGGCCTCGCGAAAGCGGGGCTCTCCATCCGTGTCGGGTTGGTAAAGCTTCGAATAGCCCTTGTAGGCGTCAGCCTGGAGAATGCCGCGCGCATGGCGAAGATGGTTCTGGACATGCTCGGCTTTCCAGTTGGGGGCATAGCGATAGACGACCCCGGGCGGCGCGGTGCCCGCCCAGGGGCGCTGATCCCTCACATATGCCCACATCCGGCCTTGCATCACCCCTTTGCCGATGCCCTTGGCGCGGCGTTCGGGCGCCAGTACGCGGATCGGTGTGTCGTCGGCGTGCAGAATGTCGCTGCCAAGGACCGTGGCCTCGATCGCGTCAATCACGGGCTGCAAGACCCGCATCGATCGGCCGCACCAGTCGGCAAGTGTGCTGCGCGGGATATCGGCGCCCATACGGTTGAGGATCTCGTTTTGCCGGTATAGCGGCAAATGATCGTCGAACTTGGAGACGAGCACGTAGGCAAGCAGACTTGCCCCGGCGATGCTGCCGGGGATCGGCCGGCTCGGGGCCGGTGCCTGAACCATCTTCTCACAGCAGCGGCAGGACTTCTTCGGGCGGGCGACCTCGATGACCTTGAGCTTTGCCGTGATCATCTCGAGGATCTCGCTCACGTCCTCGCCGACCAGGCGCAGCTCACCGCCGCAATCGGGGCAGGTGTTGCCGAAATCAAGCTCGCGGCGCTCGCGCGGCGTGTCTGCCGAGACGCGGGGTCGCCGCGATGGGCGCGGCGTGGGGTCCGTGTCGGAGGGAGCGGTCGCGAGATCAGGGTCGGGATCGTCCTGATCGCTTGCTACGGGGGCCTGCTGTGCGACGGAGACGAGCACGTCTTCGAGCGCGAGCTCAAGTTGTGCGATCTCGCGCTCGATCTTCTCGGAGGACTTGCCGAAGGCTTGCTTCTTCAGCCTGGCGATCTGCAAGCGGAGGGCCTGGACGACCAGGTCATGGGCGCGCAGCGTGGTCGTCAGCTTCGCGTTCTCGGCCTGCAACGCAGCGATCATCGCCTTGAGGAGGGCGGGATCTTCGGGAAGATCGGGGGCCGCGTTCAGCATGGCCTTTGCTACGGAGAAATGGCCTGAAAGTCCAGAAAAACCGCCACTTTCCAAAAAGAAAAGTCACCCTGCGCGTGCTGGCGGCGCGCCCCAGTCGGGGCGCCTCCAATCGATCCCTTCCCACAGCATCGCGAGCTGGGCCGAGGTCAGCCGGGCCGTTCCGTCGGCTGCCGACGGCCAGGGAAAACGGCCGCGCTCGAGAATCTTGTAATAAAGGCAAAACCCCTGGCCGTCCCAGTAAAGCAGCTTCAGCCTGTCGCCGCGCCGGCCCCGAAAGGCGAATACGGCACCGCTCGCGGCTTGCTGGCGCAGCACCGTCTGGGCCAGCAGGGCGAGGCCCGAAATCCCTTTGCGCATATCAGTGACGCCGCAGGCGAGGTACACCCTCACACCAGTTCCTGGCCCGATCATGCAGCTTCCACCGATCGGATGAGCCGGATCAGGACCGTGCTCTCAATGCCACTGTCGAAACGAAGACACCGCCCCTGTGTCAGCCCCAGCTCGACAATCGAGGGCGACGCCGCCGAGGCTTCGCGTGCGGGCGGAGAGGCGGGCCCCGCGTTCAGCATCGGCGCATCGATGTCGACCTGCAAGAATGCGCTTCCAACCGGCGCCGGTAGCCGCCCGCTCTTCCTGAACTGATGGCGCCAGGTATAAATCTGGCTCCGCGACACATCGTAGCGCCGGGCAACGCGCGCGAGCGTCTCGCCGCGCGCCTCCACCGCCGCCAGAATCTCCAGCTTCTCCGCTTCACTCCATCGCCGCCGCCGTTCCCGGCCCAGAATCTCCACCGTCCGTCCCTCGCTCTCGAACAGGACGTCCATAACGACGTCCTTATGGACGTCACTTACCCACTCACATCAATCCTCGGCAGGCGGCCTCAATCGGTCGGTTACACTCTCTTATGCCGGCCTGCGGGAATATGTCGGCCGATTGGCTTCTCTCTTGCACAATTATGGTGTCGGACTTGGTGACACGGTTGCCATTCTGGATTGGGATAGTGACCGCTATCTCGCGGGCTATTTTGCGATACCCATGATGGGTGCGATACTGCAAACGGTGAATATCCGGCTGTCGCCCGATCAAATCCGGTATACGCTCCAGCAAAGCCGCGCTTGTGTCCTGATCCTTCACCATAGACTTCGCACCCATTGTCGAGGCTATCCGACACGAACTTCCCCACGCTCGTCACTTTTTCCTGATCGGAGAAACTTGCTGCGATCACTTGCCCAGCTGGAGCGACGGCTTCTACGAGGATCTGCTAGCCAGTTCGGATGCACGGTTTCCGTTCGACGAGGCGCTCGACGAGAACCGTATCGCGACGACTTTTTATACCACCGGTACGACCGGGCTCCCCAAAGGCGTACACTTCACACATCGTCAAATCGTTCTTCATAGCCTTTCGGTCGCGGCTGCGCTCGGAGCTGACGGTCAGGTGGGGTATCGCGACGTTTACATGCCGCTTACTCCAATGTTTCATGTCCATGCCTGGGGACTACCCTATGTCGCGACAATGCTCGGGTTGACCCAAATCTATCCAGGTCGCTACGAGCCTTCGCGGATTGTCGATCTGTACGAGCAGCATGGCGTGAGCCTCTCGCACTGTGTGCCCACAGTGCTGCGCATGGTCATTGACGCGGCCAATTGTCGGGGGAGTGCTCTCGATGGCTGGAAGATGTTGATTGGCGGATCGGCATTGTCGCCGGATCTCCTTCAGGACTCTCGGGCCTTGGGACTTCAGCTCGTCGCCGGGTACGGAATGTCCGAAACCGGGCCGGTCGTAAGCCTGATGCGGACATCCTCACTCGGCGAAAGCGATCATAGCGCAGCGCGAAGCGGCTATCCCATCCCCCTGGTGACCGTATCCGTCGTCGATGAGACGATGCAACCGGTCCCCCGGGACGATAATAGTAAGGGCGAACTTGTTGTCCGATCGCCTTGGCTGACCCCGGCCTATATCGGCGATGAGACCGCTTCCGAGCAATTGTGGCGCGGGGGATGGCTCCATACCCAGGATGTCGCGACTTGGCACGAAGACGGCTCGCTGCAAATTCGCGACCGCATCAAGGACGTGATCAAGAGTGGGGGTGAATGGATCTGTTCGCAGACGCTGGAGGTGTTGATCTCGGCCGACCCCGACGTTTCACAGGTCGCTGTCGTGGGGGTGCCCCATCCGCAATGGCAGGAGCGCCCCGTTGCATTCCTGGTCCCGCGAAAGGGAGCCAAGCCCGATGAGGCGCGGATTATGCGACGTCTTGATGCTGCGATCGAGCGCGGAGAGATCAGTCGCTACGCCAGGCTCGATTATATCGAGATCGTTGAGGATCTTCCGCTTACGAGCGTAGGCAAGATCGACAAGAAGGCAATCCGCACGCGGCTTCATGAGCGTTCGACCGACCGTAGCGCGGCTGCCGTGCCGACTTGAGAGGATGCGGACGTCGGATCTCTCATCGCGTGCCCCATTCACGAGACAATCAGGAGCCAGCGAATGCCTTCTATGCACAAATTGCGCAATGGCCATGAACCATGCCTCAACGGCTGGTCCATGATGCCATCGCCCGTAGCGATCGAGGCCTATTCCAGGCTCGGCTGGGACAGCATCACCATCGACATGCAACATGGCTGGTGGGGCTATTCCGAGGCCGTGACCGCGCTCGCCGTCTTGCAGGGAGTGTCGGTCGCCTCCTTCGTACGCGTTCCCACAAATGAGCCGGGAGTGGTCGGGCGCATGCTCGATGCGGGTGCCGACGGCATCATTTGCCCCATGATCAACTCGGCCGAGGATGCCAGGCGTCTGGTGCGCCATGCTCTATATCCGCCCTTAGGCGAGCGGTCATGCGGCCCGGTTCGGGGAGCGCCGTTCCCGCCGACCAGCGCCAATCCGCAAGGCGAAGCGAACCAGCACATTGTTCTCCTCCCGCAGATCGAAACGCGCGATGCGGTCGACAACGCAGAAGCGATAATGGATACGCCGGGAATAAGCGGCATCTATGTTGGCCCAAGTGATCTTGGACTGTCGATGGGACTGCCCGCGATCCTCGATCGGACCGAAGCAGAAATACTTCGGACTTATGAGAACATCGTGGCAGCGGCTAAGGCGCGGGGCCAGATCGCCGGCATCCACAACCACAGCGTCGACTATGCCGGGCAGATGAAGGAACTCGGCTTTAATTTTCTAACAGTCGGAAGCGACTTTGGGCATATGCTGACCAACGGCCTGACGGATATCCGTCGGTTCGGCGCAGCCCCCGGGCCGGTGGCGCATTCAGCCTACTGAAGGGCGCGCCGTCCCTCGGAGGAGCCTATGAAGGCGGGGGTGCGGATTCCGATGTGATCGCGCGCAGCGTTCCGATTTGATCGCGCGCAGCGTTCCGAGATGATGGCGCGCGGCGTTCCGAGAATTATCCGCGCAGCGTTCCGATGTGATCGCGCGCAGTTTTCGAGATGGAGAATCCTGATCGTAGGACCATTTTTCCGGTTGTTTAGCGACTGGAGGAATGGATGCCGACGAGGAGGATTGCGATGCGCCATGTGCGCGAGATTTTGCGTCTGAGCCTGGCAGGGCTGTCGACGCGGGTAGTCAGTGAGCGGGTCGGGGTTAGTCCGACGACGGTTCGCGATACGTTGAAGCGGTTCGCGCGCTCGGGGCTGGCATGGCCGGTTCCGGAAGCGATGACCGACGCGGATCTTGAGGCGCGGCTCTATGGCGTCTGCGGTGTGAAGCCTGGTCGGCGCAAGCAGCCGGAGCCGGACTGGTCTGTGGTGGCGCGCGAGCTGAAGCGCAAGCACGTGACGCTGCAGATTCTGTGGGAGGAGTATATCGCGGCGAACCCGGACGGTTACCGGTACAGCGGGTGGTGCGATCTGTTCCGGCGCTGGGAGGGCCGGTTGCCGCTTGTGATGCGGCAAGCCCATGCGGGCGGCGAAAAGATGTTCGTCGATTATGCAGGAGACAAGGTGCCGGTGGTGGTGAACCGCCGAACCGGCGAGGAGCGTGCGGCCCATTTGTTCGTCGCGGTGCTCGGCGGTTCGAGCCTGTCCTTTGCCTGCGCCTCATGGAGCGAGCAGTTTGCCGACTGGATCGAGGCGCACAATGCCGCCTTCGCTTTCTTCGGCGGCGTGCCGCAACTGCTGGTCCCCGACAATGCGAAAGTCGCGGTGATCAAGGCCTGTCACTTCGATCCGATGGTCAACCGTGGCTATACCGATATGGCACGCCATTACGGCACGGCGGTGCTCCCGGCGCGGCCGAGAAAACCGCGGGATAAGGCGAAAGTGGAGGCCTGCGTCAGGATCGTCGAACGCTGGCTTCTGGGCCGGCTGCGCAACCGGATTTTCTACAGTCTGGCCGAGGTGAATGCGGCGATCGCCGAATGCCTGGCTGAGCTCAACGACAAGCGGGTACTGCGCCAGTTCGGCAAGACACGCCGGGAGCTGTTCGAGGAAATCGATGCGCCGAACCTGAAGCCGCTCCCGGCCGAGCCATGGGTCTGTGCGCAATGGAAGCGCTGCCGGGTCGGGCTCGATTATCACATTGCCATCGAGCGCCATCATTACTCGGTGCCGTATCGCTTCGCGCGGCGCGAGGTCGACGTCCGCGTCACCGCGCGCACGGTCGAGATCTTCCTCGGTGGCGAGCGCATCGCCGTCCATATGCGCGCTTCGGGCAACGGGCGGCATACGACGGTTGCCGACCACATGCCCTCGAGCCACCGGCGATACGGCGAGTTGACGCCGGCGAAAATCCGCGAGGAGGCGGCGCGGATCGGGCCGATGCTGTCGCTTCTGATCGAGAAGATCATCGAGGATCGCCCGCACCCCGAGCAGGGCTATCGCTCGTGCGTCGGGATTATTGGCCTTGCCCGGCGCTTCGGGCCTGAGCGCCTCGAGGCGGCCGCGCTGCGCGCGCTGGAGATCCAGGCGCGCAATTATCCTTCGGTCAAATCGATCCTCGAAAAGGGGCTCGACCAGGTTCCCGTGCGCCAGTCCCCGGAGCGCGCGCCGATCCTGCACACCAACATCCGGGGCTCTGGCTATTACCACTGAGAGGACGACAATGCTCAAACATCCGACACTTGATCAGCTGAACCAACTCGGCCTTTCCGGCATGGCGCACGCGTTTTGCGAGCTCGAACATAATGGCGATGCGACGAGCCTCAGCCATGCCGAATGGCTCGGGCTGCTACTCGATCATGAAGCAACATACCGCAACGATCGGCGTCTCGCCCTTCGCCTGCGCCACGCGAAGCTGCGCCATCATGCTGTTCCCGAAGACGTCGATTACCGTGCGCAGCGCGGGCTCGATCGCCGGCTGTTCGAGAGGCTGCTCAGGGGCGACTGGATCACCGCCCACGAGAACTGCGCCATCATCGGGCCTGCAGGCGTCGGCAAAAGCTGGCTCGCCTGCGCCATGGGCCACAAGGCGTGCCGCGACAATCGCTCCGTGCTCTACACCCGGCTGCCCCGCCTGATCGACGACCTGTCGCTCGCCAAAGGCGATGGCCGGATCGCCAGCCGCATGAAGAGCCTCGCCCGCGTCGACCTGCTCATCCTCGACGACTGGGGCCTGCAACCGCTCGACGGCAATGCCCGCCACCATCTGCTCGAGATCCTCGAAGACCGATACGGCCGCCGGTCAACGCTCGTGACCAGTCAGCTCCCGGTGGCCAGCTGGTTCGACCTGATCGGCGATCCAACCTACGCCGACGCCATCCTGGACCGCCTCGTTCACAACGCTCACCGCCTCGAACTCACCGGAGAATCCATGCGCAGGCAACTCGCCGTCGCAGCAGCTTGACCCGGCCACTAGCAACATGACATCTTTACCCGACGATCAGGTGCTCCAACTGCGCGCGATCAAATCGGAACGCTGCGCGGCATCAGATCGGAATACATGCGCGCGATCGTCGGAATCCGCAAGCGCAGACCATCAGCGTGCTGAAGGAGGCCCAGACGGGCGCGACGACCGCCGATTCGGCCCGGCCGAATGGGGTGTCGAACGCGACGATTCATAACTGGAAGCCGAAAATAGGTCGTTAAATTGCAGACACCCTTGTCGGTCTCTTTGGCCAGACTGGGGAACCGCCACTCCTTGCATCACCGCGCGAGGCGCTTATCGGCGCCAGACGCAGGTCCTCTCAAAGACGACGGCGCCACCAGAAAGGCGGGGTGAGAGGCTCCATGATGCGGCGTCGCGCGCACCCGCTAACACATGCTGTTACTCGCGGGGCGCCCTGCTTGATCCGTCCACCGGGACGCGCGAGGCTCCCTCGCTTCGATCGCGGTAGATCGCGGCTCGTGCCAGAAGCATGAGCGTCACAGGCGTTGTCAGCGTGACGAAGACACCGATCAGGATTTCATGAATGATCGGGCGCGATTGGAGGACCGAGAAACTGATCATCGATGCGGCGAGGATGAGGGCGGCGCCGAGCGTGGTTCCGAGTGTCGGAGCGTGCACTCGTTCGTAAAAGCTCTTCAGCTGCAGCAAGCCCAAGGTTCCGATGAGTGTCGTCGCAGCTCCTGTCAGCAGGAGGAGCCCAACGATCACCGCTGCCCAGGTCGGAAGGTCCGGTCCCTGAATCATTCGATCACTTCTCCCCGCATCAGAAACTTGGCGAGCGCGACCGTCCCTGCAAATCCCAAGAGGCCAATGGCCAGCGCGGCTTCGAAATAAAGGCTTCTCCCGGTCTGGATCCCGTAGGTAACGAGAAGCAGCATCGCCCCCAGATAAAGCGCGTCGAGGCCGAGCACACGGTCTTGTGCTCGCGGTCCGCGCGCCATGCGATAGGTGGCGCACAGCATCGAAAGACCTAGGAGGATCTGCGAGGCGGTGATGACAAGCGCGAGAAACAGCGTGCTCATTCGAAAATCTCCAGAAGCAGCCGCTCGTAACGATCCTTGATGAACCTTATCCATGTCTCCTCGTCGATCAGATCAAGAACATGGATGAGAATGACGTGCCGCCGCGCGTCATGCTGTACCCACAGCGTGCCGGGTGTCGCCGTGATGATGATCGCCAGTACGGCAAGCGCATAAGGATTGCGAAGTTCCACCGGCAGGTGAAGAAAGCCCGAGTGGCGCTCGGGGGGCTTGAACAATATGATCCGGGCAACTGCAAAGTTGGACCGCACGATGTCCGCCAGGACCAGGCCTGCAAGACGGAAGACCGCCGAAGTCGGCCGAAAACCGGTGGGTTCGGGCTTGAGCGAGAGCATCGTGCGCGAGACGAACGCCGCGACCAGGCCGCCGAGGAGCACATGGCCCGGCGAAAAGCCGGTGAGCAGGATCCACATGACAAAGAGCGCCAGGGTCAGCACAGGATATGGAAAGAGACGGCTCATCTTACGCCGCCCCCCTCTATGGCAGGTCCCGCTGCCTCGATATAGCTGCCGGGGTCATGAAGCGCGCCGGCGGTAGCCTGCATGAAATCCATGACGGGGCCGGCCGCGAGCATCAACGTCAGGCACACTGTGAGAAGGAGACCGATCGGCGTCACCTCGACAAGACTGAGGCGTGCCGGCGAATCCTCGCCGGGCGTCCAGAGGCGATCAATCCCGGCACGCGTCATGGCAATCGTCGTCGCCAGTCCTGACAGGATGATGAGGGCAATCAATGCCCAATGCGAAAGAGCGATGGTGACATGACGGAACAGGGCATCGATGAGCGCGAATTTGGCGATGAACCCCGACAAGGGGGGGAGCCCGGCAAGAAGCAAGGCGCAGAAAATGAACCCGCCACCCAAAATCGCGATCGTTCCTGGTATGACGACGCCCTCTTCGGTTTCCTCCTCCTCGATGGCACCGACATATTCGTCGTCGAAGACGGGCTCGGAGATGCCCTCGATTATATCCGCTTCGTCGGCGTGGCGCTCCACCGGTTCGATAAGGAGGTAGAGTGCGCTGACCGCGAGCGTCGAACTGACGAGATAGAAGAGCAGCGCGGCTGTAAGCGCTTCGCCGCCAATACCGATCGCGGATAGCAGGATGCCCGACGACACGAGAACATAATGGCCCGCAATGCGGGTCAAGTGACGCGCGGCGAGGATGCCGACGATGCCGAATACCATGGTCGCGAGCCCTGCGTAGAGCAGTGCGTCGTTTGCAAAGCCTGCAGCGCCTCCCGAATCCTTCCCGAAGAGCAGGAAGGACAGGCGCAGGATGATGTAGATGCCAACCTTGGTCATGATGGCGAACACGGCGGCGACCGGAGGCGAGGCGGCCGCATAGGTCCGCGGCAGCCAGAAGCAGAGCGGCCAGATGCCCGCTTTGACGAGAAAGGCCACGCCGAGGATCGCGGCGCCAGCTTCCAACAGGGCCAGATTCTCCTCGGCCGCCGAACTGAGGCTGACCGCAAGGTCAGCCATGTTGAGGGTACCGTTGACCGAATAAAGGAGCGCAACGCCAACGAGGAACAGCAGCGAGGCGGCGATGTTGATCGCGATATAATGGAGACTGGCGCTGGTCCGCTCGGTGCCCGATCCATGCAGGATGAGACCATAGGAGGCAGCGAGCAGGACTTCGAAAAAGACGAAAAGATTGAAGATGTCGCCGGTGAGGAACGCGCCGTTGATTCCCATCAGGAGCAACAGGAACAGCGCGTGGAAGCGCGGCCCCGATCGATCCCAGCGCGCGGTGGCATAGAAGAGGGATGTGAAGCCGAGGATGCTGGTCAGCAGCAACATCATCGTCGACAGGCGATCCGCGACCAGCGTGATCGCGAAAGGGGACGGCCAATCACCGATCCGGTAGGCCACAGGTCCGCTTTCGCGCACAGACCATAAAAGAAGGGCGGCAACCCCGACCAAAAGTGCGGAGACACCGAGGCTCAAGACCCGTTTGGCGGTTCGGCGGCGTTCGTCCATCGAGAGCATGAGCGCGCTCGCCACCAGCGGTAGCAGGATGGGGACGACGACCAGATGTGCAAGCCAGCCCGTCACGCCTCCCCATCCTCCCCATCGACATGGTCAGTGCCCGTCAAACCGCGCGAGGCCATCAGCACGACGAGAAGCAGCGCGGTTGTGGCGAACGAGATGACGATCGCGGTCAGCACCAGCGCCTGGGGCACGGGATCGGCATAGGCCGCGGGATCCGCTGTGCCTTTGCCCACGATCGGCGGGGCGTCGGTGCGCAGGCGTCCAGCCGCTATTATGAAGAGATTGACGGCATAGGAGAGCAGGGAGAGTCCGAGGATCACCTGGAAGGTGCGCGGGCGGAACAAGAGCCAGAGCCCCGACGCGGTGAGGATGCCGATGGCAAGCGAGAGGACGACTTCCATCAGGCCGTCCCTTCCGCAGGTGAGGGCTGCGTCCCGGCCACGACCTTCCTCTTGAGGGGAGACCGGATCGACTGGTGCGCGAGCGCGATCAGGATCAGGACGGTCGTGCCGACGACGACGGCGAAAACGCCGATGTCGAAAAGCAGAGCGCTGGCGATCGGGATGTCGCCGATCAGTGGGATGCTGAGGTAGCCGAAATGGCTGGTGAGGAAGGGGTGGCCGCCGATCCATGCCGCGATGCCGGTTCCGACCGCGAGCAGCAAGCCGAAGCTGATCCAGCGAAGCGGGCGGATGTCGAGGTGGGCTTCGACCCATCGCGTCCCGCCTGCCATATAGAGGAGGAGAATGGCGATCGAGGCGGTCACCCCGCCTGCAAAGCCGCCGCCCGGCAGGTCGTGCCCGCGCATCAGCAGGTAGATGGCAAAGGTCAGGATCACGGGGAACAGCCACTGCATGATGATTCTCGGAACGAGGAGGTAGTGCGCAAGCGTGTCGCCATGCGAGCGCTCCTCATCGTCGCGGTCGAAGTCGTTCTGGCGCTGCTGCTGATGCGGCAGCTCGACGCTCTCCGGCGCCGGCCTGAAACGCCTGAGAAGTGTGAACACCGTGAGCGCGACAATGGCGAGCACGGTGATTTCGCCAAGCGTGTCGAAGCCGCGAAAATCCACGAGAATGACGTTGACCACATTGGCTCCGCCGCCGCCCGGGTACGCGTTCTCGACAAAAAAGCGCGAAATGCTCGGGGCGCTCGGCCGCGTCATCATCGCATAGGAGAGTGCAGCCATTCCGATGCCGCCCGAGACCGCGAGCAGCAGGTCGCGGCTGCGGCGCAGATGTACGCTCCAGGGGGTGCGCGCCTCGGGCCAGATATCGGGCTGGCGTAGCGGCAGCCATCGAAGACCGAGCAAGAGGAGCACGAGGGTGATGATCTCCACAAGCAATTGCGTAAGACCAAGGTCGGGCGCGGAAAGCCAGATGAAGCTGATGCAGGTGGCGAGGCCCGCCCCGCCGATCAGCGACAGCGCGACGAGACGGTGGAATTTCGCTTGCCATGCTGCGCCGACGGCGCAGAGGCAGCCGATGATCCACAGCAGGGCAAAAACCGGATCGATCAGGGCCACCGGTTGCGAGCCCGGGCGGTAGCCGAGGAAAAGAAACGGCAAGGTTCCGACAAGAACGGCCGTTCCGATCAGAAGGCGCAACTGGACCTGCAATTTTGTCGTGCCGAGCAAATCCTGAAGCGCGCGTGCCCACTCGATGATGGCCGCCAGCGCCGCTTCGAAGGTGCGCCGGGCTTTCAGTCGGCCGATTAGGGGGGAGCGCTCCACAGCATTAAGGCGCGCGCCGTAGCGCCCATAAGCAAGCGCTCCCCCGACCAGGGCGATGAGACTCATGAGCAGCGGCGGGTTGAACCCGTGCCAGACCGCGAGGCTATAGGCCGGCGCGTGTTCGCCCAAGACGGCACCAACCGCGTGTGCGAGGAGGGGCCCGATCGTGAGGCCTGGCAGGATGCCCACGAGCAGGCAGGCAAGCACGAGTATCTCGATCGGAAAGCGCATCCAGTGGGGCGCCTCGTGGGGGGAATGGGGAAGGTCCACGGGCGGCGGCCCGAAGAATGCCTGGTGAATGAAGCGGATCGAATAAAAGACGCTGAACGCGCTTGCGAGGGTAGCCAAAATGGGAAGGGCGGCATCGAGTATCGTCCCGCTGTGCGCCTCGAGAGCTTCGGCGAGGAACATTTCCTTCGACAGGAATCCGTTGAGCAGCGGGACACCCGCCATGGCAGCTGCGGCGACCATCGCGAGCGTGGCCGTGATCGGCATGAAGCGGGCGAGACCGCTGAGGCGCCTGAGGTCGCGTGTCCCGGTTTCATGGTCGATGATGCCGGCTGCCATGAAGAGCGAAGCCTTGAAGGTCGCATGGTTGAGCGTGTGGAAAATGGCAGCGACCGCGGCGAGCGGACTGCCCAATCCCAGTAGAAGGGTGATGAGCCCGAGATGGCTGATCGTCGAATAGGCGAGGAGGCCTTTGAGGTCCTGCTGAAAGATCGCGGACCATGCCCCCACGAGCAAGGTTGCAAGGCCTGCCGTCGTGACGATCAGATACCAGCTTTCGGTTCCCGAAAGAACGGGCCACAGGAGGATGAGAAGAAAAATGCCCGCTTTCACCATCGTCGCCGAGTGAAGATAGGCCGAGACCGGCGTCGGTGCGGCCATCGCGTGCGGCAGCCAGAAGTGGAACGGAACCTGCGCGCTCTTCGTGAACGCCCCGAGCAGAATAAGGATCAGCACCGGCAGATAGGCGCCGTGCGCCCGGATGGTCGATCCCGCCGCAAGCACGGTGTCGACGTCATAGCTGCCCGTGATCCGGCCGAGCAGCAGGAAACCGATGAGCATGCAGACACCGCCGAGGCTGGTCACGATCAGGGCCATTCGAGCGCCATCGCGAGCGGCCTGATTGTGATGCCAATATCCAATGAGCAAGAAGGAAAAGAGGCTGGTCAGCTCCCAGAAAAAAGCCAGCTGGATCAGATTGCCCGAGAGGACGATGCCGAGCATCGCGCCCATGAAAGCCTGGAGAAAGGCGAAGAAGCGCGGAACGGGATCCTTCGGCGACATGTAGTAACGGGCATAGAGGATCACCAGCGCGCCCATGCTGAGTACGAGCAAGGCGAAAAGCCACGTAAAACCGTCGAGCCGCAACGTGAATTGGAGGCCGAGCGAAGGAAGCCAGGCGGCTTCGAGACGCACGATCTCGCCTCCCGCAATAGCGGGATAAAAGGTGGCAAGCAGCCCGACTCCGGCGAGGGCGATTGTGCCGGCGAGGGCCGAAGCCCAGTTCCGCCCCGCCTGCGGCAGGGCGGCCGCAATGATGCTGCCGAGAAAGGGAAGGCTCACCACCGCCAAAAGGTAGCGCGGGTCATTCATCGGGGGTGACAGGCTCCTGAGGCTAGCGAGATATTTTTCGTCTTAGAGAGCCGCACCGCGCCAAGGCAAGACCGCGCGTCGCCGGCGTGCGCGCGCGGTCCCGGCTTTTCTATTTGTCAGCGCTGCCGACGATCAGAAGGTCGCCCGAATGGGTTTCGAGCAACTTCCTTTCGGTGCTGCCGATGATTGCTTCAAAGAGGATGCCGTGGCCATGGCTTCCAACGACCGTGAGGTCCGCGAAATGGTCTTCGGCAAATTCACTGATCAGGCGTTCGACAGCGCCGGTCTCGACCACGAGATCAAGGCGCGTTGCAAGATCGTCGCTTACGCGCGGGTCTGCGAGGACCTCGGCGAGCATGTGCGAGCGCAGATCATAATCGGTTTCGGAGTGCGCGGGGGCTGCCGCAGACGGAACATCGTGGGCATGGAACAGCGTAAGGCGCGCGCGGGGGAAAAAGCTTGCCGAGGCAAGCAGCGCCTCTCGCGCTCCCGGCGAACGATCGGTTGCAACGACGATGTTGCCGTAAGGACCGGCGGGACGATCGTGCACGACCAGAAGGGGAACCGAAAGAGTCCGGATCAACCGCTTTGCGGTCCCCCCGAGCAGGAGACCGCCGAGCATGTCATTCCGGCCGCCACCCACAACGACCAGGTCGCAGCTTTCCTTCATCGCGATCGACTGAAGTTCGGCGGCTGGATCGCCGGTCGTTACGAGGATCTCCGCCGAGCCGCCGCTCGCTGCCAGGTGCGACTCCAGCGTCCGGCGCGCGCGCTCGAGCGGCGTCGTGATGCGTCTTCGTCCCTTTGGCTCGAGCATCTGCGCGGCGTCCGGCTCGACGATGGTCGCCGCGATCAAACGGGCGTTCCATTCGCCCGCCAGCGCGACCGCGCGGTCGAGCGCTCGGTCGCTTTGGCAACCAAGGTCGGTGGCGAGAAGAATGACTTTCGGCTGTGCCGGGGGCTGATCGCTCATGTCCATCCTTTGTCGTCCATATGGCCGCCTATTCCTCGCGACGCGGCGAGGTTCCCCGTCTGTTCATGAAGGAAATGGGCCGGCCTGCGGCATAATCGATAGCGCCCCCCTGAAAATCCCGGGCCGGGAGCCATGCAGAGCTGGGGAGAGGGGGCTTGCATGCCGGCACGTTGGGGTCTGGCTGGAGAGAAGTCAAACGCAGCTTGCCGCGCCGCTATGCGATATCCGCTGCAATTTGGCCGTTTCGCCGGCGCATGCTATGGGATGATCCATGACGTGTTTTTCGGCACTTCGTTTCCTGGCTCATGCTGGCAGCCTGCTCACGCGTGGTTCGGCCTCGGCGCGGCGGCGCCCTGCCTGACCCGCAGGGCGACGCTGACCCCGAGGCTCTCGCCGGGCAGCTCTCCCGGCCTTTCGCACAATCGATAGACTGAGGCCCGCAGCCCTGCGGGTCGGAAATGGCGCCTGTGCGCCCGGAGTTCCCATGAGCCATTTGGTATCCGAGGCTGAAGCCTTCGGCATTTTGCAAACGCGCCGCGCGCATTTCGTCAACGCGGCTGCCCCGGCATTGGCCGGGATGGTCTCCCCCGACGATGCCGCGCAAATCGCATCGACATTGCTGCAAATGATGATCGCCGCCTACGAAGGCTCGCCAGCCCCCTCCAGCGAGGTCGAGGCGCTGCCGCGCAAGGCCTTTATCGCCTTCGGCGACAATCTTGTGCCGCTGCTCAAGGACATTGTCGGTGAACCGCCCGTCGGTTTTCTCTCGCGCTGTGTCGATGCCTATTGGCGGAGCGCCGCCTCGGTGCTCGAGCCGGCCTGACGCCCAAGCCGCTCATCGGAGGTGGACCACGTCGCTTCGGCGCCGCGTCCTGAAGGGCCAGCCGAAAGAGGGTCCGACCTGGCTTGGGGCCGAAGGCGGCGCCGATCCGATCGAAGAACCCACCCCGCAGCACCGGGCTCGGACCTCAAAAGCTTCGCCCCTTTTCGTAGGGGGTTCGGCCGCCTTTCAAGAGACCGGCCGCCACCGGACAAGGAGACATTGCGTGAACATATTTTTGGCGCAGCAGTCGCTGTTTGGCCATTTGATCCGAAAGGCTGCATCGCGTGCAAGCGCGATGCTCGCTGATCCCCTGGGTGCCTCGCGCGTTCGGTCCCCTTCGGATTGCGGGATGACCGAAATCGAACGGCTGGAACATTCTGTCCTTGTCGAGGATCAACTGCTGGCACTCGCCCTGCGGCGGACCGCTGGGCCGGCGGCGCCGTGCGCGATCGAGGCTGCGCTCGATAATCTCTTTGCGACCCCTCCTGGTCGGCTCGCGGTGGAGGCGCAGCGACGCGCCGTCATTCAAAATGGGAAGGGGCAGCCGCTCGCGATCGAACCCGCTCGCAAGACTGCCGAGGCAATGGAAGAACCTCTCGATCGGGACGCAAGCAGGGCGTTCGAGACTCTCGAAGCCTATGCAGATCTTTATTGTGATCTGTGGTGTGATCCCAGGATTGGGGCGCCCGTCACCGTCCGGCGCGAGATGCTCGCGCTTGTGAGCGCCCTCCATGAACGCTGTGCTCGCACAAAGACCCCAGAGAGGCAGGAGGCGGGCCCATGAGCCGCATGCCGCAGCGGCCGGAAGCCCGGCCCTTCAATCCTCGATGTCGCAGCCGGCTGCTTCTCATCATCGCCTTTTGCGTGATTTTCGCAGCCACGTGCTGGCTCGTGGGAACAATATTGCGCGCCGCATCATGAAAGGATGGAATTCGAAAATGTCCAATCTGGCAGGCCTGTCGCTGAGCTGGGCCTATACGCTTGAAGAGATATTGGGACTTGTCCTCGTCGCGGGGATCGTAGGCCTTTACAGCCTCCTGTTCGCATTCACCGAGCGCAACTGGCGCGGCTGGCTTGTTTCTGCATGCCTGGCCTTCGCGGTCATGGCGTGGCTCATTGCAGCAAGCTCGTCAGCCCAACCTGCGGCCGCGAGCGACGCGAGGACGACAACATCTCACCGGGTTTCGGCGCCCGTCTGACCGGCAGCGTTGCAAGTCGCCCGTCCGCTGCAGCAGCCCGCGCGGACGGACAAAGATGCGCCTGTTCCCATCCATGCGATGCCGAGCGTCTGACTGCGGGCAGACGGCTCGACTGGTACGGATCAGGCGAGCCTCGTCGTGATGGGCAGTCCGCCTTTCAGTGTCAGGGTGACCGGGGTGCGCTCGGCGATGTCGGCGAGACGGGATTTTTGCACATCGTCGAGGCCTGCAATGGCGAGCGTGCGGTCGATGTGCATCGCACCGGGTCCGCCCGAAAGGCGAAGGCCAACCTCGACCGATTCGAGGGGCCATTGCTTGCGGTCCGCGTACATGCGCAGCGTGATCGCGGTGCATGCGCCGAGGCTGGCGAGGAGCAGGTCATAGGGGGCGGGGCCGGCCGCGCCCCCGCCCAGGCCGGGGGGCTCGTCGGATATTAGCTTGTGGCCGCCGACCTCGATCTCGGTACGATAGCGGTCCTTGCCGATGCGTGCGGTTCCCTTGCCCATGCCTTGTCTCCTGCTGCGACCCAGCCGAATCTCTCACGCTCCCTCGGTGGGGGCAAGCCTCAGCGCCAGGCCGTGTCGCCGGCAAGGCCGAGTCGCTCGGCTGCCTGCCACGCCGGGGATCCGCGATCCTTGATGCGATCGGCAAGTTTTGCCATCGCGGCGACCATCAGTCGGTCGCGCCGGCCAAGATCGTAGCGCCGCCCGAGCTCGAGCCGCGCGCGCACTGCGGGGGGCAATAGCGAAACGGCAGCGCGCGCAAGCGACTTGTGCAGAAATGACGGCACCGAGGGCGCGGCGCGGCCCGACTCGATGATATCGAGAAATTCGGTGAGGATCGGATGCGGCTCGAAACATGGCAGCAATTCTCCCATCATCGCCATGAAATCGGCCTCTGACTTCGGGGTTCGGGTCACGCCATAGAGCAGGGCGACGGGCTCGCCCTCGCGCCAGAAGCGCGCCTGATCGGCGGCCGAGAGCGGCGCCACGAAGCGGTGATAGGCATTGAGAAAGCCATATTGGGCGGTTGCATAAACCCAGTTGAGCAACACGGGGTCGAGTGCGGAATAAGTCTCGCCCCCCGGGGTGGTTCCCCACACTTTGGCGTGCATGCGTCCCACCCCGCCGATCACCCGCCGTGCGGTGCTGGCGGGGCCGTAGACGCCGGCCATCGCCGCCATCGCCGTGCGCTGCGAGCGGCCGATCGGGTCGGTCTTGTAAGTCGAATGGTCCCAGACTCCCGACCGGATGCGGGCGTCGGCAAATTCGAGCAGCACGGCCGCAACCCCCCCGATGGCAAGCGCGACGGGATTTTTGAACACTCGCCACTGGACCGAATTGGGCGCGAGAAGCGCGGGTTCCCCCACGGGACTGGTGAAATCGATCGCCATCGCGGCGGGAGGACGGAGCATCGGCTTCATTGGCGCATCCGCGTGGCGATTGACCTTCGGGATATAATCGTTATCAGATGTGATAATTAATGGCAACGGGTGGAATGATGAACCTCGAGTGGAGCGATGCCGAAGCCGAATTCGCGCGCGAGATGCGGGCCTTGCTCGAGCGCGAACTGACGGCGGAGCTGCGCGCCGGCGCGGCGGGTATGACCAGCGTCTATGCCGATCATGGCGTGTCGATGGCCTGGCAGTCGAAACTCCATGCGCATGGTCTCGCAGCGCCGCACTGGCTACCCGAGCATGGCGGGCGCGACTGGAGCGCGGCTCAATTCTACCTATGGGCGCGCGAACGCGCCCGCTCCGGCGCGCCCCCGCTCTCGCCGATGGGGATCCACATGGTCGCCCATGTCATCGCGGCCTTTGGGACCGAGGAGCAGAAGAACCGGTTCCTGCCGCGCATCCTGTCGGGCGAAATCTTCTTCTGCCAGGGCTATTCAGAGCCGGGCGCGGGGTCCGATCTTGCGGCCCTTCAGATGAGCGCAGTCGCCGACGGAGACGATTTCGTCCTCAACGGATCGAAAATCTGGACCACGCACGCAGAGGAGGCCAACTGGATCTTCTGCCTCGTCCGAACCTCGAAAGGCGAGCGGCCGCAGCAGGGGATAACTTTTCTGCTCGTCCCAATGGATCAGCCCGGGGTCACGGTTCGCCCGCTGACGATGATCTCGGGAGAAACGATCCAGGCCGAGGTCTTTTTCGATAACGCCCGGTCATCGAAGGCCAATGTGATTGGCGCGGTGGATCGTGGCTGGACCGTTGCCAAATATCTGCTCGAGTTCGAACGCGGCGGGTCGGCGCATGCGCCGGGGCTCGCAATGCGGGTCGACGCGCTCGCACGCCGCGCCGCCCAAACCCCCGCAGGCGAAGGGATGCTGGGCGACGATCCTGTCTTTGCACACAAGATTGCCCGCGCGCGCATCCGCGTCGATATATTGGAGATGATCGAGCTGCGCCTTCTGTCCTCGGCGGGACAAGGGAAAAGCGTCGGAGTGATGGCGTCGCTGCTGAAGATCATGGCGACCGAACTCGCGCAGCATATCACCGAGCTGGACTATGAGGCTGCGGGTCCTGCGGGTACGGCCTTTCAGCCGCATGCGGGCCATCCGGGCGCCGCTGTGCCCTCGCATGTCCCGCCCGCGGACGGCCATCTGACCGGCGCGCCCTGGCAGGCCATTGCGCCGCTGCGCTATTTCAACGAGCGCGCGGGGTCGATCTACGCCGGATCGAATGAAATTCAGCGCAACATTCTTGCAAAGGCCGTGCTCGGCCTCTGACGGCGCCTCTCTCGACGAGCGAGACTGTGAAATTTGAGGACTTGCCCTCTCGAGAGAAAGTTGCGGTCTCTTCGGATTGTCGCAACCATGGCGCACTGCCCTCCATCCTGCGCCGCTCCTCGCGCCCGCGTCGGACGTCAGCCCGCGCGCTGCATCGCCGCTGCATAGCGTGCGACATGCGCATCGCTCGTCCCCAGCCGCTGTTCGATGGCGGTCGCGCGCTTGAAATAATGGCCGACGCGCAGCTCTTCGGTCATCCCCATCGCGCCATGCAGCTGTACCGCTTCCTGTGCGATCTTGCGGATCGCTTCATTCACGGTCGCCTTGGCCCCGGCACTCGCGCGCGCGTCGCGAGGCTTCAGGGCCGCAAGCAGCGCGGCTGCCGAGATCTCCTCGCGCAGCAGCAGCATGTCAACCATGCGGTGCTGGAGCGCCTGGAAGCTCGAGAGTGGCTGTCCGAACTGTCGGCGCTGGCGGGTATAGGCAAGCGTATCGTCGAGGAGAACCCGCGCGAGCCCCGCGGCCTCGGCGCACAGCGCGGCAACCGCGGCCTCGACCGCGGCATGTAGCGCCGCCTCGGCGTCGCGCCCGCGTCCGATCTCGCTCGCCGTATCGACCCGCACCCCGTCGAGGAGCAGGTCGGCGGCGGGTGCATCGTCGATCGCCCGATACGCGTGGAGCTTGTCGCACAGGGACGCCGGGCGAAGCTGAAAGATGCGCAGCTGCCCGCCCTCGTCGCGTGCGGGAAGCAAGATGTCGCTCGCCTCGGCGGCGAAGGGGACCGCGATCTTCCGGCCGATGAGCGCCCAGCCGCCCGGCGCAGCCATGGCGCGCGCACGGGTTGCGGCAATGTCGCCGCGGGTTTGCGGTTCTTCGATTGCGGTGATCACCAGCGCGTCGCCGCGCGCGATCGCTCTCGCGCGCGCATCCTCGCCCAGCGCAAGCAGCAGCGTCGCCGACAGGACATGGCAGTCGATGAAGGGTGTGACGGCAAGCGCCGCGCCCAGTTCCTCGGCGACGATCATCGCTGCGACGCGTCCGCCGCCGAAGCCGCCGACATGTTCGGGAAGCGGGGCGGCCCCGACCCCGATGGCTGCGTCGATTTCGCGCCACGCAGCGAGCTGCGCCTCGGCGCCGCGCAAGCCCCGCCGCTTCTCGAAGGGAAACCGCTGCGTCAGAAAGCGCGCGAGCGAATCGCGCAGCAGTCGCTCTTCCTCACTAAATTCCAGATCCATCCCCCGCCTATGCGGACAGAGGGATAAATTATCAAGCCTGATAATCCTTCACCAGTCCGGCCAGCAGCGTCTCGACGGTGTGTTTCCGGTAGCGGGCGTGCAAGTCATCGTCGGCGTGGGGCTTGCCCTCGAACACCACCTGCAGCGTCAGCCGGTTCGAGTAGAGGCCGTCGGCCGCACCGATCGTATTGAAGTAGAAGAGTTTGGGGTCGACCTTGCGAAACTCGCCGGCGGCGATGCCCTCCTCGATGATGCGTGCCTGTGCGCCTGCGATCTTCTTTAGCAGCTCGTCGCCAATGTGCCGCACCCGTTCGGGCTCGGCGTCACGGACCATATATTGGATCAGTCGGTTCAGGTAGGGAATGCGGTAATAGGTATCGAGGATGCCCTCGAGGTGAATGCGCATGCGTTCGGTCGCGGTCACGTTCAGCCGGAACAGGGCGTCGAGCTGGCGGATCGCCCGCATGACGTCGCGGTCGAGCAGGGCGGCGAGCATCCCTTCCTTGTCGCCGAAATAATAGCGGATCATCCCGTGATTCACGCCCGCGCGCGCCGCGATGTCGACGATGCCGACGTCGATCTTGTCCTGCTCGCGCATCAGGGCGCTCGCCGCATCGAGCAGGGCTTCTCGGATCGATCCGCGCGTCCGGCTTTCGGTTTTCTCGCTTGCGCTTGCCATCTCAGCTCCTTGGGGCTCGAAAGACCATCCCTCGCCCGAAATTGCAATTGCTGTTGCAATATCTATCAGCAATGATAACTATCACGTCTGATAAGAATCGTAAATGGGAGGGTTTGATGGGCATGACGGGACGGTCGCTTCTGTTGGCGGGAATCGGGATTGCAGCGCTTGCGACGGCGCCCGCCCAGGCGCAGGATGCGGAAAGAAACGAGGCGGTGACCGCGGACGACGGAGTGATCGTCGTGACCGCGCAGCGCCGCGCCGAGGCGATCAACGACATTGGCCTCGCGATCCAGGCCTTCTCAGGCGACACGCTCGAAAATCTGCGCGTGACCTCGACCGAGGATCTTCAGGCCGTGGTGCCCAGCCTCAACGTCTCGCGCGGTTATCAGGGGATTCCCATCTATACGCTGCGCGGGATCGGCTTCAACACGATCAACCTGTCGGCGACGTCGACTGTTGGAACCTATCAGGACGAAGTCGCACTCGCCTATCCCTTCATGAACAGCGGCCCGGTCTACGACCTTGAACGCGTCGAGGTGCTCAAAGGACCGCAAGGCACGCTCTATGGACGCAACACCACCGGCGGCCTCGTGAACTTCATTACAGCCAAGCCAAAGTTCGGCGAGTTTTCCGGCGGCGTCACGGTCGAGGGCGGCAGCCAGCAAACGCTCAACAGCGAAGCCTTCCTCAACATCCCGCTCGGCGACGCGGTCGCGGCGCGCTTCGCATTCCGCACCGAGGACAGTTGGGAGGGGTGGCAGCACAGCATTTCGCGGGACGAAAAGCTGGGCGAGGTGCATCGCTATGGCGGGCGGCTGACGGTCACCGCCGAACCCACCGACGGCATGAAGATCGAGATCGGGGCGAATGTGTGGGTCAACAAGTCCGACACCCTCGCGGGGCAGGCGGTGGGCTTCACGCCCAACACCAACCCCGCCAGCGGTACCATTTTCAGCCTCTTCAATGCACCCGGCCTGCCGCAATTTGTCGCGGACAACGCAGCCCGCTGGGATTCGAACAGTGCCGACTGGGCGCCGCGCTCGGTGCGGGGCGGGGATATCGGCATCGGCCCCGGCATCGACGGCCCCTTGAAGGAGGACAGCGATTTCGTCGGATTGCGCGGGCTCATCCAGTTCGATCTCACCGACGATCTGAGTTTCATTTCGCTCACCGGCTACAACCGCGTGAAGCGCAACGCCAAATATGACTGGAGCGGCGCCCCCTACGAGATCCTCATCCAGCACGCCGAAGGCCGCATCGAGAGTATCTCCCAGGAACTCCGCTTCCAGGGATCGACGGGTCCCGCCGACTGGGTGATCGGCGGCTATTACGCCAATGACACGCTCTCCGACACCAACCAGACGCTTCTCGGCCAGAATGCCAATGTCGGCGCGATCCGCGCGTTGATTCTCCAGCTCGACCTCTTGAACACACCGTTCAACGCGCCCGGCTACACTGCTCTCGACGTTGCGCAATCCTTCCGCACCTATCGCGATCAGGCGGCGTTCGACACCGAAACGTGGAGCCTGTTCGCAAGCGCCGACTGGCAGCTCAGCGAAACGCTGAAGCTCACCACGGGCATTCGCTACACGAAGGACCGGCAGGAATATGAAGGATGCTCGCGCTCGATTGGCGATTCGATGCTGCCCAACGTCAACCTGTTCAACCGCGCTTTCTTCTTCCAGGTCTACGGCGTCTTCACGCCACCCATTGCTGCGAACCAGTGCAACACCTTCGATGTCGACACCGGTCGTTTCGGCGCGGTCACCTCGACGCTGAAAGAGGATAATGTCGCGTGGCGCGGCGCGCTGACCTGGGATGCGGGGGACGATGCGCTGCTCTACGCCTCGGTATCGCGGGGCTACAAATCGGGCTCGACCCCGGTCAACGCGGCCAATATCGCGACGCAGAACCGCCCGGCGCGTCAGGAACAGCTCACGGCCTATGAAGTCGGCACCAAGCTTGGCCTTGCCGACCGGCGCATGCACCTCAATCTCGCGGCCTTCTATTATGATTATCGCGACAAGCAGCTTGCAGTCTATTTCGCCGACCCGATCTACACGACGCTGCTTCGGCTCGATAACATCCCAAAGTCGCGCGCCTATGGCCTCGACGGCGATCTCAGCATCGATGTGACCGACAGCCTGAACCTCAGCGTGGCAGCGACCTGGCTCAAGACCGAAATCCAGGGCTATGTCGGGATCAACGCGGCTGGCCAGCCGTTCGACTTCGGCGGTTTCGCCTTCCCTTACAGCCCCAAATTCTCAGGTGCGGCGACGCTCACCTATGACGCACCGGTCGGCGACAGGCTCGGGATCCGCGCGATCCTCAACGGCCGCTACCAGTCGAGGACGGGCAGCACGATCGAGGATTTCGAACCCCTCCAGATCAAGGGCTATGGCATTCTCAACGCCAGCCTCGGCCTCTACAGCCAGGACCGAAAATGGGACGTGTCGATCTGGGGCAAGAATATCACCGACACCTATTACTGGATGTCGGCGGCGACCAATGCGAACACGGCCGTACGCTTCCCGGGCCGCAGCCCGAGTTACGGCGTGACGGCGAAATTCAACTTCTGAACGCTTCGGGGCGGGCAGTATCCGTCCGCTTCCAAGCCTTAATGTGCAGCACCCATCGATATCTGCTTGGGACGCGGCGCACACCATACGGCGGCCGCGGCGATGAGGAAGACCACTCCTGCGGCGAGGAAGAGATGAAGGACCCCCAGCGTCGAGGCCTGGACCTCGACCATGCGGGTGACTGCGGCGCGTGCCTGTTCGAGCGTCAGCCCCGCCTGCTGGAGCTGGTCCATCGCGCCGCCGGCATCGTTCATGGTGGCAACGAGCTGCGCACGCGCGCTGGCGGTCGAATCGTCCCAAGCGGTGGTCGCGATAGCGGTGCCGATCGCGCCGCTCAGGGTGCGCAGAAAGCTCATCAGCCCCGCCGCACTGGTCTGGTCCTTCATCGGCACGCTCGATAGCGCAAGCGCGGTCAGCCCAACGAAGAAAAAGGGCATCCCAATCCCTTGCAATATGTGCGGCCAGGCGAGCGTCCAGTAATCGACATCGGCGGTCCAACCCGCGCGCAGGGTCGAGATGAAAGCCATCCACAATATGCCGGCACTGATCGTTATGCGAATGTCGATCCTGCCGATCGACCCCGCCGCAACAGGTGACAGAAGCACGGCAAATACCCCGAGCCAGGCGACGACGAAGCCGGTGTCGGTCGCGGTATAGCCTGCGACCTGCTGCAGCCACAAAGGGGTCAGCACGACCTGCGCAAAAAAAGCGCCGAAACCGAGTGATATGGCGATCGTCGCGAAGCTGAAACCGCGGAAGCGGAAGACGCGCAGATCGACGACCGGATTGGCGTCGGTCAGTTCCCAGATGACAAAGGCGATGAAGCTGATCGCGGCCACGATCGCGAGGCCGACGATCCAGGTCGAGCCAAACCAGTCATGCTCGCGCCCGGTGTCGAGCATGATCTGAAAGGCACCGACCGAGAGGACGAGGAGGATGAGCCCAATGGTATCGATGCGCGCCTTGACCCGCTTGGTCTCGAACCCGCCGAGCATGCTGCCAACACCGAAGGCACAGACTGCGACGACGGGGAGGTTGATGAAGAAGATCCACGGCCAGCTCCAATTGTCGCTGATCACGCCGCCCAGGATCGGCCCGAGAATCGGCGCCGTGGTCGTGGTCATGGCCCAGATGGCAAGGCCGACCCCGGCCTTCTCTTTGGGAAAGATACGCAGAAGCAGGATTTGCGATAGCGGCATCAGCGGTCCGCCTGACAGGCCCTGGAGGACGCGGAACAGAATCAGCGCATCGAGCGTGCGCGACACGCCGCAGAGGAAGGAGAAGAGGCCGAAGCCTGCGATCGAGATCAGGAACCAGCGAACCGTGCCAAAGCGCGCGGCGAGCCAGCCGGTAAGCGGGACACTGATGGCATCGGCGACGGCATAGCTCGTTATCACCCAGGTTCCCTGCGTCGGCGACACCGCAAGACCCCCCGCGATGTGCGGCACCGATACATTGGCAATGGTCGTGTCGAGCACCACGACGAAATTGGCGAGCGCAAGCGCGACGGCCGCGGCGATCAGCCGTACGCCCGAGAGCGGTTGCGGCTCCGCCGGGAGGGTCGGGGCGGCGGTGCTGGCCATTGTGTGTTACCGGCCGCGCGTGTCGATGGTTGCTTCCATCGACAGGCCGACGCGCAGCGGATGCGCCTTCAGTTCCTTGGGATCGAGCGCAATGCGCACCGGCAGACGTTGCACCACCTTCACCCAGTTTCCCGTCGCATTCTGGGCCGGGATAAGGGAGAAGGCTGCGCCGGTTCCGCCGGCGATCCCAACGACCTTGCCGTGATAGACAACGTCGCCGCCATAATAATCAGAGGTCAGTTCGACCGGTTGGCCGAGCCGGATCTTCTTGAACTGGCTTTCCTTGTAATTGGCGTCGACATAGGCGGCGTCGATCGGCACGATCACCATGATCGGCGCACCCGCGGCGATCCGCTGGCCGACCTGCACTTGCTTGTTCGTGACGATGCCATCCACCGGCGCCCGGATCACGGTCCGCGCAAGGTCGAGCTGAGCCTTTTCAACGCGCGCCTGTGCCGCCGCGACGTCCGGGGCGGTGTCGATCGTCGTGCCGCGCACGACCGCCTCCGCTGCACCGAGGTCGCCCGCGGCGGAACCGCGCGTCGCCTGCGCCGAGGTGACGCCCGCGGCTGCGAGGTCGCGGGCCGCCTGAGCCTGCTTTAGAGCCGCACGCGCCGCGGTCAGTTCTTCGCTCGATACCGCTCCGGTCCCGGCTATGCTCTCGCGCCGCGCCAGTTCAGCGCGAGCACGCTCGACGGTCGCCTCGGCGTCGCGCAGCCGTGCCCGCGCCTGTGCGATTTCCGCGCCGCGCGCTGCGACCCGCGAACGCGCAGCGTCAGCCGTCGCGTCGGCTTGACCGTAACGCTGGCGCGCTTGTCGCAGCGTGGCTTCGGCATCGGCTAGCGCGATGCGCTGGTCCGCGTCGTCGAGAATGACGAGGATGTCGCCCTTACGTACCGTCTGGGTGCCGCTGACGCGGACCTCTTTGACCGGTCCGGAGACGAGGGCCGTCACCGTCGCGCTGTCGGCGCCGACATAGGCGTTGTCCGTAGAGACGCGGCCGGCCTGGGTCAGAAAGTACCACAGACCCCATAGCGCCGCGATCGTGACGACGGCGATGGCGAGGATGCGGAGCAGCTTCTTGCGCTTCGCCAGCCTCGCTTCCTTCGCCTCGTCATGTTCACTGACTTCAGGGAGGGGAGCGGCTGCGTCCGTAGCCGTGTCGTCGGCCATCGTCATTCTCCTGTAGCGGTCGGGGCCCGGTAGCCGCCGCCAAGGGCGCGGATGAGGGCGATGTCGAGTGTCCGCTGGCGCGCTTCGAGGTCGGCGACCGAACGGCTCAGCGCAACCATGCTATCCTCAGCGGTCAGCTGGACGAGCTGATTGTCGAGACCCGCGCGATAGCGAAGTCCGGCGAGATTGGCGGCGGTCGCGGCGGCCGCGAGCGCGGCCCGGCGGTCGGCAAGCTGCTGCGCTGTCGCGGCCCGGCTCGCGACGATGTCGGCAACGTCGCGCAGTGCCGCGACAAGCGTGCCGTCATAACGTGCAACGGCGGCGTCATAGTCGGCGCGCGCACCGCGGTAGCGACCCTCGATACGCCCGCCCTCGAAGATCGGCAGCGTGATCGCGGCACCGCCGCTGCCATATTTGGATCCCGCGGCGAACAGGTTGCCGAGCCCGAGCGATTGAAAGCCGACGAGCGCCGAAAGGCTGATATTCGGGTAGAAATCGGCGCGTGCAACATCGATACGCTTCGCCGCGGCTTCGGCGCGGAGCCGCGCCGCGACGATATCGGGACGCCGCCCGATCAGCTCGATCCCGGCCCCTGCGGGCAAGTCGACCGTGGGGGCGGCGAGCTTCGGGCGGTCGATCGTCCGGCCGCGGTCGGGTCCAGCGCCAACGAGCGCGGCGATCCGGTTGCGGGTCAGCGCGATCGCTTCCTCCAGCGCAGCAATGTCGGCGCGCGCCGAAGCGACGCGGCTGTCGGCCTGGCTGGCGCTTGCCTGATTGTCGAGCCCTGCGCGCGTGCGGTTGGCGGACAGCTGCGCGCTCGCACTGCGCACGCGCAGCGCCTCGCGCGCGACGTCGAGCGCTGCATATTGTCCTGCAAGATCGGCGTAGGCCGCGGCGACGCCGGTCGTCAGGATCAGGCGTGCCTGCGCCGCATCGACGCGCGCCGCTTCGGCCTCGGAGGTTGCGGCGGCAAGCGCGGCCCGGTTCCGGCCCCAAAGGTCGAGATCAAAGGAAAAGGTCGCAGCGACGTGACCAGTATCCTGAATGCCGTCGGGGACAAACTGCGGCGGAATACCCATCGTCTTGCTCTGCTGGACGCCCCCGGCGCTCGCTTCGGCGCCGAGGCGCGGCATGAGCGCGGCGCCCGCCTGCTGCGCGAGCGCATCGGCGGCGCGAACGCGCGCGGCTGCTGCTGCGATGTCGGGCGAACCCGCGAGCCCTTCGGCGATCAGCGTGTCGAGCTGGCTATCGCCCCATTCTTGCCACCAGTCCTCGACGGGCCACACGCCCGCTGCATCGGCAAAGGACGCATCGGATGCGAGCGACTCGGGCGCCGCCGGTACCGGCCTGGGGCCGAGGTCGGGCGCTGAGCAGCCTGCCAGCAGGCCGAAAAGCGCGGTTGTCGTCAAAATGAAACGAGGCATGGCATCCAACGATACTAGCTGGTATCATGCGCCCATTAACGGCAGGAGTGGGGTTGTCAATCAAAATGATACCAGTCAGTACGGTTTCAAGCGACGATGCGACCGCGGCGCGGCGCAAGGCCTTTGTCGATGCGGCCCGCGAGGCATTCTTTGCGAACGGCTACGCGGGGACCACCATGTCGTCGATCGCGGGAAAGGTCGGTGGGTCGAAGACAACATTGTGGACCTACTTCCCCTCAAAGGAGGCGCTGTTCGAGGCGGTTGTCGATGATATCGTCCAATATTATGGCGCGGCGCTTCAGGTCGAATTGCCGGTCGACGAAGATGTGCTTCCCGTTCTTCGCCGCTTTTGCAGGGTGCTCGTCACGACGCTGACCTCCGACCCGCTGCTCGCGCTCTACCAGCTTGTCATTGGCGAGGCGCGCCGCTTCCCCCATTTGGCCCAGACCTTCTATGATCGGGGCCCCCGACGCGGAAAGGCGCGGCTCGCTGTGTGGATCACCGCGAAAATGGACCGCGGCGAGCTGCGTCGCGGGGATCCACTGCAAGCGGTCTATCACCTCGCCGGGCTTTGCCAGTCGGGACTCTTCCAGTTTACGCTGCTCAACCTCGCCGAGGCGCGCCGCATCGGCAGCGACCGGATCGAGGCCGAGATCGACGCGGCGCTCGACACCTTCTATCGCGCCTGGGGACCGGAACGCTGATCAGCTTCACCGCAGCGCTGAAAGGTCGGCCGGCGTGTTGAGGTTGGCGAGCGGCACGCCTGCTTCGATGCCTTCCATTCCTGCCTGGGCTGCCCAGCGCCACACGGCCCGATCGCGGCCCTCGAGCAGATAGTCCGCCAGGGGCCCAGCGAGCGCCGCGGGCCAGCAGCCGATGATGGGCGCTTCGACCAAGTAGCGGCCAGGACCTGGACGACAGAGACGATCGAGCAGCCTGGCATCAAGTCGCGGCATGTCACAGCCCAGCGACAGCACGGCGTCATGTCCGGCCTCGGCAGCGTAGTGAAGCGCAGCGCAGAGGCCGCCGAGCGGGCCCAGTCCCGGCGCCGGACGGTCGCGCAGATGGGGCAGCGTCAAGGGACTGTGGCTGCGGCCGCAGACGATCACCTCGTCGCTATGCCGCGCGAGGACGGCCGCGGCATGGACGATCAGCGGCTGTCCCTCCCAGACCGCGAGCGCCTTGTCGCTGCCAAAGCGGCGCGATTGTCCGCCGGCGAGGATCGCGGCAAGGCGCGTCACGCGAGCCGGGCCATTGCGAAAGACAGGGCCTCGCCGCGCAAAGTCGTTTGCCCGGTCCTGCCTTGCTGCCGCGATTGCGCGCTGACCATTAGCCTTGCAATTGGCATTCTTCGCATCCGAATCATGTTTGCACCTGCCTTGGTCCCGATAGCCGGTGCCGCAGGCCCGGGCGATCCTCACAATAGTCTCTGGCGCGTTCACGCCGCGCCGATCGAACGAAAGGAGGGCGCCTCGCGATCGCGGCCTGGCCGCGTTTCGGCCATAGCATTTCTGCGCCTATCGATCACCGACCGGCAGATCTCACGATCGTGAGATGCTTCTCAGGACTGAGGGTGAAAAATATTGGATTGAAGTTATGCATTCATCTTGATGCATATTTCTTTCACAATTGGGCGCGTTATCCTCTATGGATCGCGTTCGGTGGGGCAATGGGGGCGGCGCTGGAGCGGAATCCAACGCGCCTGAGGGGTCTTATATGCAGCAATTTTCGAATCTCGAGATTTCCGAGATCAAGTCGCGGATCGACCAAATCCAGCAGTTGCTTGTCAGCCGCACCGCGGCGCCGGCCGAGCGCGATTCCGGGGCTATCCCCACACCCCCCGACATGGTCGAACGGATCGCGTTCAACATAGAGATGCGGCGACTGCGCCGAGGCCATTTTCCTGGGGCTCAAATGGCGGGGGCGAACTGGGACATGATGCTCGACCTCATGCTCGCGCGCGTCCACGGGCGCCAGCTCAGCGCAAGCGACCTCGCGACGGGCGCCGAGGTTCCCCTGTCCTCAGGTCTCCGCATGATCGCGGCTCTCGAGCAACAAGGCTATGTCCAGCGTACGCTTGACGAGAGGGATCGCCGACGCTCGATCGTGCGGCTGACCGACGAGGGCGTCTCGCGGATGACGGCCTTTTTTGATGCTGTAACCAACGCCTGGCTCGATCGGCAGCGTCGCGCGGCATAACCGCACATCTTCATTCGGTCATCGCGCGCATCATGGCTTCGATGCGCGTCATGGCGTCGCGCTTGATCTGGCACACGCGCGCCGCACTGACGTCGAGGGTGACGCCGATCTCCTGCAGATTGAGCTCCTCGAAGAAATAGAGCTGAAGTACAAGCTGCTCGCGTTCGGGAAGCGCGGTGATGCACGCTCGCAGCGCTGCGAGCGTGCTCTCCTGCTCGCAGGTCTCGCTCGCATTCGCTTCGTCGGCGATCAGAAAGGCACCGCCCTCCGTCAAGTCGTCGAGCGAGGTCGAGCGGCCGTGGGTCGCGTTCCGTTCGAAAGCGAAATATTCCTCTGCCGACATGGCGAAGGCTTCCGCCATTTCGGCGGTGGTCGGCGCGCGCATCAGCTGCTGCTCAAGCATGCGGCGCACCGATTGCAGCCGCTTGCCTGCCGCAATCGCCGAGCGACCCACGTCGGCTTCGCGCCGTAGCTGGTCGATCATCGCGCCGCGAATCCGAGTCGAGGCATAGGTGGCAAAGGCGTATCCGCGTTCTTCATAATGACGGCTCGCCTCGATCAGCGCGATCAGGCCGATCTGGATCAGGTCGTCGAGCTCGTTCGTGCGCGCCACGCGCGAGAAAATCTGCCACGCGATCTTGCGCACCAGCGGCGCATATTCCTCGACCAGCGACTCGACGCTCTCACCATAGCCGTGCGTCTTCAGGGCCTGCGCGGCGTGAAGGGCGGCAGCCCCCGCGCCGAATTGTTCGGAGGGCTCAAATCTCATGAGGTTCATCCTTCATCTCATCGGCGTCGTCATGGCCCAGGCGCGCGGGCTCGGCGCCGATCGTCGCGACGATTTCGGTGGCCTTGTTCGCCGGAATCTCGAGGTAGGAGATCACCGCGACATCGGGGAAAGTCGCGCGCACGAGCCGCGACAGGGCCGAGCGGCAGATCGGTGAGGCGACGAGCGCAAAGCTGCGCGTCGAGAGCAGCAAGGGTTCGACTGCCTGCCCGATCTCGCCAAGAATCTTCATGGCCATGCCATGTTCGAACGGCCACTCGGCGCCCGGATTGGCGCGCACCGCCTGGTTGAGCAGCATCTCGACCTCGGGGTTGAAGGTGACGACGGGAAGCGGCATGCGCGCGGGCACGATTGTCTGGATGATCAGCGCACCGATGCGCTGGCGCACCGCCTCGACCAGTTCGACGTCGCCGAGCTGTTGCCCTGCAAGCGTCACCATCGCCTCGGCGATCTTGCGGAAATCGCGCAACGGCACCCGCTCCTCGAGCAGGGCCCGGCAAAGTCCCGCGACGCGCGGCAGCGCATAGCTTTGCGGGCTGAGATTCTGCGCGAGCTGCGGATAGTGGAGCTTCAAATGATCGATCAGCGCCTGCGCATCGTCGAGCCCGAACAGTTCGGACGCCGAGGCGATGATGCTGTTGTTGAGATGTGTGGCCACCACGGTCGCGGGATCGACGACGGTGTAGCCTGCGGCGATCGCGTCATTCTGGCTGCTCTTGGGAATCCACAACGCGTCAAGACCGAAGGTCGGGTCCTTGCACGGACGTCCGCTGACCTGGGTGACGAGATCGCCGGAGTCGAGTGCGAGCAGTTCGTTCGGGAATATTTCGTCCTCACCGACGATCACTCCGGCGACCGAGATACGATAGGCATTGCCGGGCAGCGACAGATCGTCCGCGACCTTGACCGCAGGGATGACGAAACCGAGTTCCTTCGACAGTTGCTTGCGAATGCCGGTGATGCGTCCCATCAGCGGCGCGCCTTTGCGTTCGTCGACCAGCGCGACGAGTGCATAGCCGATTTCGAGCTGGCACGGGCTCGCCTCGCTGACGTCGGCCCATTCGATATGGTGCGGATCGGCTGCGGGAAGGGCGGGCGGCGGAGCAGCGTCCGCGACGGCGGCCGCCCGCCGCATCTGCCAACCCAGCGCGAGCGCGAGCGCAGCCGCGGGCAGGATCAGCATCTGCGGCATCGCCGGGACAAGGCCAAGGATAAAGAGAATGCCGCCCACCGCCATCCACACCTGGGGGGAGGCGAACTGGCTGCCGATCTGGCCCGAGAGATCGAGCGGAGAATTGACCCGGGTGACGATCGCAGCCGCGGCGATCGACAGCAGCAGCGCGGGGATCTGCGCGACGAGCGCGTCGCCGATCGCGAGCGTCACGTAGGTGCTCCCGGCCTGGGAGAAGGAGAGGCCGTGGCTCGCCATCCCGAGAATCAGCCCGCCCACGATGTTGACGAACAGAATCAAGAGGCCAGCGACCGCGTCGCCCTTCACGAATTTCGAGGCACCGTCCATCGAGCCATAGAAGTCGGCCTCGGTGGCGACTTCCTGGCGCCGCGCCTTTGCTTCCTCAGGGGTCAGCAGGCCGGCGTTGAGGTCGGCGTCGATCGCCATCTGCTTCCCCGGCAGCGCATCGAGCGTGAAACGCGCCGACACTTCGGACACGCGCCCGGCGCCCTTGGTGATAACGACGAGGTTGATGATCATCAGCACGACAAAGACGAACAGACCCACGACATAGTCGCCGCCGATCAGCACCTGGCCGAACGCCTCGATGACATGGCCCGCGGACGCGGTGCCCTCGTGACCGTGGACGAGGACGACGCGCGTCGAGGCGACATTGAGCGCAAGGCGGAAAAGCGTCGCGAGGAGAAGCACGGTCGGAAAGGCCGAAAAGTCGAGCGGTTTCGACGCCGAGAGGGCGACCATGAGGATCGCGAGGCTGATCATGATGTTGCCGATGAAGCTGATATCGAGAATCGTCGGCGAAACCGGGATCACCATCAGCGCGACCAGGATCAGCATCCCCACGGGCAGTGCGGCGGCCCCGGCGACGCGGCCAATCTGACGGAGGGCGAGCGAGGGCGTCATGCCGCGCCTCCCAGCGACGCGAGCCGCTGATAGGCCTGGGCGGCAAAGCCCATCGACAGTTTCTTTGGCATCGGCTGTATTTCCATCATCTGGAGCGGTGGGCGAGCGCCGCCACCCGCAGCGGCGGCGCTCGCCGTCTGGGCGTGCCAGCGGCTTGGGGCGGCGGGCTGGTAGGGAGCGAGGTCGATTGTGTCACCGTCCTCGGAAAGCTTCGCGGCAAAGCGCGCGCGGATTTCGCCGAGGCTGCGCATGCTGCCGTCGGCGGCGTAGAATATCGAGCGGTTCGCCGCCGCCGCCTCGGGCAGCATCGCAGCGCCGGGCTGATCGGGGTTTGCCTCCCATGCCGAGAGGAAGCGGGTCGCACCGCTGCTGCCGAGAAAATGCGCGAGGTAAAGATCGACCGGTTCCATCGCGCGGCCGAAGCGACTTTCGAGCGCGGCCCGATTATCGGCGGTCAGCGCCGCCGCCATGCTCGAGGCCGCGCCGGGATCGTCGCGAAGCGCGAGAATCTGTGCGCGCAGCGCCGGGTCTGCGACCGATAACCGGCCCGATGCGTCGCGGCCGATCGCGTCGGCGGCCCAGCCAAGTCCGTGCGCCGTGCCGTGACGCTGCAGCGTCGCAAGCCAGGTCTGACGGGTGAACTGAAACAGGCCGCGCGCGGACGAGGTTGGTGCCTGCGCCGTTGGGTTGAAGCGGCTTTCGACGCGCGCGACATCGATCAGATAGTCAAAGTCGATGCCCGTACGCGACGACGCATCCTGCACCGCCGCCAACACGCTGTTGGCGCCGGAGGCCTGGGGCACGAGAGGATTGATCGACATCATTTGCATGGTTCCGCTGGTTCGCGAAACCAAAAGCAATTATCGTGCCACTTCTTGAATGATTAATTTAATAGCTGGTTTTCAGTATCTTAGTGCCATGCCGCGGGGTGCCGACCCGCGCAGCGCATGGTTTCTGTCAATCCGCTGACGGGTCCAGTCCTTGAGAAGGTTGACGCGGATCGCCGCGGCTTCGAGTTGCTTCAGCACGTCTGCAATCAGCACGCGTGCCTCCCCTTCGCTGCCCGCCGGGATGGGTGCGCTGCGGAACAGAATGACAGCGGTTGCGAGCGCTTCGGATGCGGCGATGATCGCCCCGGGGTCCTGCCCATCGAGCGCGCCGACGAGCGCGCCGAGCCGCACGTGCATTTCGTCGATGTGCATCAGCATGCGGGGCTTCCCCGGTAAAAGTCGAGCATCGCGCGCGCCGTGGCATCAGCGTCGACGCGGTAGCTTCCCGACGCGATCGCGGTACGCAGGCTCGCGACGCGCGCCGTGTCGAGCGGCGGACCCTCCTCGATGATTGCGCGGGTCAGGCCGACCAATCGGCCGACGGGTTCGGTTTCGCTGGCTGGCGGCATCACGGGGGCAGTGCGCGCGGCGCCCGCCGATCCGGCGCCGATCTTGCGCACGGCCGCGGGGCGCATCACGCCTGCAACCTGCGGTCCGATCTTGCTGTCACCCGCCATGCTGGGCCTCCATCCTTGCGCCGTCCGAAAAGCGACGGACGCCTATGATGGGGTTTAACGGCGGTCCAGCGCGGCGATTAAGCGGTCGGCGCTGAAAATTTTGGCGGCAAAATGGAGGCGTCGGAAAGCCGACAGTCACACCTGCCGGCTCTTCCCGGGGAGAGGAGCGCCGCGAGCGGCCCATTTTCTCTCCAAGCAAAGGCTGCAGCCTTGGCAGTTGAGCAAGATCGCACGGCGCTATTGCGGGGAACGCGATACGGTCTCAATCCTGGAGCAAGGCGCGGCCAGGACCAGTGACCGTCGCGCTCAGGCTGCGATTGCCATCGCCCCTTAGCGCGATCGTCTCGCCAACGCGGCCGTCTTCCGCCGCAACGGCGCTATAGTGGATGGCGAAATTTTCACTCTCGATCGAGACGCGGACATTGTCGCCGCGGCGGATCACCGGGGCGGCGGGTTTCGCATAGCTTGCGGGGGCGAACCCGGGCGCGCCACCCGCGCCGCCCATCATCGCAACGCGCACGCGCCAGCCGAGCGAGGCGCAGCGGACAGCGAGCGTCTGCGCGTCGATCGCAGTGATCGAGGCTTTTTCGGGGCAACGCTGAAGTTTGATGCGGCGGTCGATCGGGGCGGCCGTGCGTCCCATCGCAGCGGCAACCGTCGCGGTTTGCGCGTCGATCGCCTGCCAGTCCTCCATGGCTTGCTGGGCATGCGCGGCAGGAATGCAGAGCGCAATAGCGGCAAGGCCGGCAAAGAGCCGGATTGTCATGGTTTCATCTCCTGTGGCCCAAATGGTCGCCGAGAGGGTTGCAGGATGCGTGCCAATCCCGGTTTCCGGCGGGGCGGACGAGGTCGCGGAACGGGCATTGTCAATCTTTTGACGAGGGCGTGTGGGGGCGTTGCAAGGACCCCCTCGCGCCGGCCGGAAAGGCAAAGAAATCCGTCGCTAAGCCAATTTGGCATGGCGATTGCATAACGTCCCCCGTGATTTTTCCGCGTGCCTCGCGCCGGCAGCCGCCGGCCGCAAGCAGCGGCGAAAGGAAGGAATGGACAATGGCATCCGAAAAGCTCTTCGGCCTGCATGCGACGGCGCTCCAGCTGCGCAACCAGCGCATGATGATGCTCGCCTCGAACATCGCCAATGCCGCCACGCCCAATTACAAGGCCCGCGACCTCGATTTTGCGAAAGCGCTCGATCTTGCGCAGGATGGGGCATCGACCGAGGCCGCGATCCAGTATCGCGTCCCGGTCCAGTCATCGCTCGACGGCAATACGGTCGAAATGGCGACCGAACAGACAGCCTTTGCTGAAAATGCGCTCGCCTATCGCTCCAGCCTCGCCTTTCTGCAGGGACGCATCGGCACATTGACGCGCGCGCTCAAGGGAGAGTGACGATGGCGAACCTCTCGATCTTCGACATCAGCGGCCGCGCCATGTCCGCGCAGCTCGTCCGCCTCAACACCACCGCCTCGAACCTGGCCAACGCCGGTACCGTCGCGGGCAGCGAGGCAGGCGCCTATCGCTCGATGAAGCCCGTGTTTCGCACCGTGATGGACGGGGCTGGCCGCGCAACCGTTGCGGTCGACCAGGTGGTGACGTCGAAGATGGCGCCATCGAAGCGGCACGATCCCGACAATCCGCTTGCCGATGCCGAGGGAAACGTCTGGGAAGCCGCGGTCGATAGCGCTGCCGAGCTGGTCGAGATGGTCGAAACCTCGCGCCAGTATCAGAACAATGTTCAGGTCCTCGACACCGCAAAGAGCCTGATCAACGAAACGCTGCGGTTGGGGCAATAATCATGGCAATAAACGCGATAACCGGCGGCTCGCCCGCACCGACGACCACGAGCGTGCAGCAGATGGGGCAGAGCGATTTCCTGCGCCTGATGACCGCGCAGCTTTCGCAGCAGGACCCGTTCAACCCGGTCGATAACCAGCAGATGGTCGCGCAGATGGCGCAATTCTCCAGCCTCGCGGGCATTTCGGAGACCAATGCGACGCTTCAGCAGATTTCCGACCAGCTTCGGGCGCAGACCGCGCTGCTCGAGGAAATTCGCGCAAATACCCCGGCCGCGCCGGCCCCCGCATCCACCCAGGAAGGATAAGACCATGTCATTCTATACGTCGCTTTCGGGCCTCAAGGGCGCCCAGACCGAAATGTCGGTCATCTCGAACAATATCGCCAATGCCGGCTCGATCGGTTTCAAGCGCAGCGCTGCCCAGTTCGGCGACATTTTTGCCTCCTCGCCGAACCAGTCGACCCGGACCGTCGCGGGACAGGGCACGCGCCTCAACGGCATTACCCAGCAGTTCACGCAGGGCTCGTACGAAACGAGCGAGAAGACCCTCGACATGGCGATCGTGGGTGAGGGCTTTTTCGTCGTCAAGGGTGCACCCCCCTCGAACGCGGTCACCTATTCGCGCAACGGCGCCTTTACGCCGCTCGAGGATGGGCGCGTCGTCGACACGATCGGATCGACGCTGCAGCTGCTGCCGGTTGACGCCGACGGCAATGTTACCGACCGCACCCTCGGCGCTGCCTATGACCTGGTGATTCCGAAGGCATCGCCCGACAATCCCGATGCCGCGCTGGTCAACGTTTCGGTTGGGACCGACGGCCTCGTCACCGCGACCTTCGCCGACGGATCGGAACAGACGCTGGGCAAGGTCGCAATGGCGTCCTTTCCGGCCACCGAAGGGCTGCGTCCCATTGGCGACGCGCACTGGCAGTCGACGGGCGAAAGCGGCCAGCCGGTGATCGATTCGCCGGGCAGCGGCTCGATGGGCGCGGTGCGCTCGGGCGCCATCGAGCGGTCGAACGTCGATATCACCGAGGAGCTGGTGATGCTGATCGCCGCGCAGCGCAATTTCCAGGCCAACGCGAAGGCGATCGAAGGCGCCTCGGCGCTGACCAAGACCGTCATCAACATGAATTGACCGGCATCTAGCCGTCTGCCCGGAGCCCGATCATGGACCGCGTCATCTATACCAGCCTTACCGCGATGCGGGGCAGCATGGCCCGGCAGACGGCGATCGCCAACAATCTTGCCAACGTCAACACGCCGGGCTTTCGCGGCGAAATCGCGGAGGCGCAGACGATCTGGTTGCAGGGCAGCGGGATCGGCGGGCGCGCGGTGTCGTCGGAAGAAGTGGTCGGCGCCGACATGCGTGCCGGCACGATCGCCGCGACCGGGCGCGATCTCGACGTCGCGCTGCGCGGCGACGCGATGCTGGTCGTCCAGGCGCCGAACGGCGAAGAGAGCTATACGCGGCGCGGCGATCTGATGATCGGGGCGTCGGGCCTTCTCGCCACCGGCGACGGCCACCCGGTTCAGGGGGCGCAGGGGCCGATCACGATTCCCGCCGCCGATGCGGTCAAGATCGACGAAGAGGGGCGCGTCTGGGTCGTGCCCGCGGGCGGCGATCCTGAAAATCCGCAGCAGGTCGACCGGCTGCGTATCGCGAGCCCCGCAGGCTCGGACATCGTCAAGGGCCTCGACGGGCTGTTTCGCGTGCGGAACGGCGGCATCCTGCCCGACGATCCCGAAGCGCGGCTCGTCACGGGCTCGCTTGAAGGCTCGAACGTCACCGCGACGACTGCGCTCGTCGAGATGATCGAGGCGAGCAAGAGCTGGGATTCACAGCTCAAGCTGATCAGTGACGCGCGCGACATGGATAGCGCGACCGCCAATCTGATGCAGCTTCCCCGTTAAGGAGACAATGAATGAGCTTCGGTGCCCTACATGTCGCGCGAACCGGACTGGATGCCCAGAGCTTCCGGATGCAGGTGATCGCGAACAACCTCGCCAACGTGAATACGACTGGCTTCAAGCGCGATCGCGCCAATTTCGAAACCCTGTCGTATCAGATGATGACCCAGCCAGGCGCGACCTCGGCGGCCGACAACCGCTATGCAACGGGCCTCAACCTCGGCACGGGCGTCGAACTCGCCGGCACGTCGCGCGTCGACACGCAGGGCAGCTTCGCCACGACCGGAAATGCGCTCGACATGGCGATCGACGGCGCGGGCTTCTTTCAGGTCCAGATGCCCGACGGGCGTATCGGTTACACCCGGGCGGGCAACTTCAACCGCGCGCCCGACGGGACGATCGTGACGTCGGACGGCAAGCCGCTGATCCCGCAGATCCAGGTTCCCGAGGATGCAACCGCAATTTCGGTCGGCACCGACGGTACCGTTTCGGCGATGGTGCCGGGTCAGGGCGACGCGGTCGAACTTGGCCGTATCGAGCTTGCACGCTTTGCCAATCCTTCGGGCATGCAGGCGATCGGCGACAATCTGCTCGTCGAGACCGCCGCCTCGGGTGCGCCGCAGGTCGGCGCCGCCGGCGAGGAAGGGCGCGGCTTCCTGCGCGGCGGGATGCTCGAGGGATCGAATGTCAACGTCGTCGAGGAGCTCGTCGACATGATCGAGACCCAGCGCGCCTATGAGGTCAATTCGAAGATGATCCAGGCCACTGACGAGATGATGAAAAATGCGACGCAGACTCTCTAGCGCGCTGATCCTCGCGCTCGCCGCCGCGCCGCATGGTGCAGGCGCCAAGGACAAGATCCCCGAGGACGCCTTCGCAGCGACCGCGCCAGCTCCAGCGGCGCCGCCGCCGCCGAACGGGGCGATCTTCCAGGGGGGCTATGTCGCGCTCACCTCGGGCGGCCGCGCCGGGCGGGTCGGCGACATTGTCACCATCCAGCTCGTCGAGCGCACCGTTGCATCGAAAAGCAATGCGGCTGGTACGCAGCGCGGGGGCAGCCTTGGTCTCACCCCGCCGAGCACAGGCCCCCTCTCGCTTTTCTCGCCCAGCGACATCGGCATGGGTGGCAGCAACCAATTCAAGGGGAAGGGCGAAGCCTCGCAGTCGAACCAGCTTGCTGGCGAGATCAGCGTGACGATAGCCGAAGTCTATCCGAATGGCACGATGCTGGTGAAGGGCGAGAAGCTGCTCACTCTCAACCGCGGCGATGAACGTGTCCAGATCTCGGGACTGATCCGCGCGATCGATATCGGCCCCGATAATCGGGTCGCTTCGACGCGCGTCGCCGATGCCAACATCCGGTACGTCGGCAAGGGTGAGATCGCTCGTGCCAGCCGCCAGGGATGGCTGCAGCGCTTCTTCTCCATCATCAGCCCCTTCTGACGCTTTCGAGGACCGATATTGTGACCCAGCGTTCCATCCTTCTCTTCCTTCTTGCCCTCCTCGTCGCGGGCCTCGGCCTGACCGCCCCCGCCTCGGCGGCGCGGATCAAGGATATGGGCCAGTTCCAGGGCATGCGTTCGAACCAGCTTACCGGGTACGGCATCGTCGTCGGGCTTGCGGGCACGGGCGACGACAGCCTCGATTATTCGACGCTCGGAATGAAGGGCGCAGTTTCGCGCTTCGGTCTTACGCTGCCGCCAGGGGTCAATCCTGCGCTCAAGAACGCAGCCGCGGTCATGATTACCGCCGAGCTGCCCGCGTTCGCAAAGCCCGGTCAACGGCTCGACGTCACTGTCTCGGCGATCGGCAAGGCAAAGAGCCTGCGCGGCGGGACGCTCGTTCTCGCGCCGCTCTATGGTGCCGACGGACAGATTTATGCGATGGCACAGGGCAACCTCGTCATCGGGGGACTCGGCGTCGACGCGTCCGACGGGTCGAAACTGACGGTCAACGTGCCCTCGAGCGGCCGCATCGCGAACGGCGCGACGATCGAGCGCGCGGTCGATACCGGCTTTGCCTATGGCGACCGGCTGATCTTCAACCTTCATCAGTTCGACGCAACCAATGCGAAGCGCGTCACCGACGCGATCAATGGCGCGCTCGGACCAGGCGCTGCGACGATGGTCGACGGCGCGAGCATATCGATCCGCGCCGGCGGCAGCGGGGACGACCGCATGCGGCTCGTCTCGCTCGTCGAGAATCTCGACGTTGTGCGTGCCGACCCGCCTGCGCGCGTGATTGTGAACGCGCGGACCGGTACCGTCGTGATCAACGGCGCGGTCCGCGTCGGCACGGCTGCCGTCACGCAGGGCAAGCTCACCGTGTCGATCAAGGAATCGCCGACGGTGGTGCAGCCTGCCCCCTTCAGCCGCGGCCAGACGGCGATCGAGCCCTCGAGCGACATCCAGGCGTCGGAGGAATACCGCCCCGCCTTCCTGATGAAGCCCACCGCCTCGCTTGCCGAGCTCGTTGATGCGATCAATCGCATGGGCGTTCCGCCGGGCGACCTCGTTGCCATTCTCGAAGCGCTGTCCCAAGCGGGCGCGCTCACAGCCGAACTGGTGATCATATGATGACGACCTCCATTTCAAAGCCCGTGCTATCTGCCGTTCCGGCCGCGGCCACGCCCCAGCTTGCCGGTGGCGGCGGGGATGGCCTGCGCAAGGCAGCCGAAGCCTTCGAAGCGGTAATTCTCCGCCAGCTGATGGCGTCGATGCGCCAGGCGAAGCTTGGAGATGATATCTTCGGGTCGAGCGCGACCGAGAATTTTCGGGAAATGGCCGATGCGCGCACCGCCGATTCGATCGCGTCGATGCGCCAGTTCGGAATCGCTTCGATGGTCGAGGCGCAGTTCCGCGCCCGGGTCGCGCCGAGCAGCGCATCCGGTCGAGGCGGGAGCGTGCAATGAGCGACCTGCTCGGCATCGGCGCCAGCGGGCTGCGCGCCTATTCGGCCGCGCTTGCGACGATCGGCGACAATATCGCCAATGCGCAATCGCCGGGCTATGCGCGGCGCACGCTGCAATTGCGCGCGGCGCAGGTGGCCGGCGGCGACACCCCTTTCGTCAGAGGGAACATTCGCCCCGGCGGTGTCGACATCAACGGCATCAGTCGCTCGGTCGACGCCTGGCTGATCGAGGATGCGCGAATCTCTTCAGGCGGTGCGGAGCGAACAGCAGCGCGGCTCGCCTGGATGGACCGGGTCGAAAGTGCGCTCAGCGATGATACCAACGGCATCGCCTCGGGGCTGACCAGCCTTTTTACGACGGCCGACCAGCTGACAGCCGACCCCGCGAACCGGACGCTGCGCAGCCAGTTCCTGCAGGCCGCCGACGATATCGCGTCGGGTTTTCGCACGGCGGCGGGCCAGCTTTCCAATATGGCAGACGGCATTGCCGGGGCCGCGGCAAGCGAAGTCGAGACCTTCAATGCCAATCTGGACGCGCTGGAGGCGATCAATATCGGTCTACGCAAGGCGCGCCCCGGCTCGACCGGTGAGGCGAGCCTGCTCGACGAACGCGACCGGCTGCTCGACACCCTCTCGGCCCACGCCGGGGTTTCTGTGAGTTTCGACGACCGCGGCGCGGCGACGCTGCGCGTCTCCGGGAGCGGCGAACTCTTGGTTGGAGGCGGCGAGGTGCACCGGATTGCGGTGACCACCGGCGCTGACGGCCGGCTCTCGTTCAGCGTTGAGGGCGGCGCGACCCTCGACACTGCCACGGGGTCGCTTGCGGGGCTTAGCGAGGCGGCGAATCATGTCGCCGACCAGCGCGTCGCACTCGACTCGATGGCAGTCGATTTTGCGGGGCAGCTCAACGCCGCGCATCAGGCAGGGATCGACGCCAACGGCAATTCCGGCGAGCCGCTCTTCACCGGCGCCACGGCCGCGACCCTCGCCATCACGGCGCTGTCCCCTGATCAGGTCGCCGCCGCGGACGCGGCGGGCAGCAATGGTAATATGCTTGCGCTCGGCGCCATGCGGGGAGCGAACGACCCCGAGGCCAGATGGTCGGGGTTCCTCGCCACGCAGGCACAGGCAACGGCCTCGGCGCGTGCGCAGGATGCCGCCGCTGCAACCCGCGCCGATGCTGCAAACGCCGCTCGCTCGGCCGTCAGCGAGATCGATCTCGATCGCGAAGCGGGCGACCTGCTGCGCTTCCAGCAGGCTTATTCAGCCGCGGCACGCACGATCCAGGTCGCGCGCGAGACCATGCAAACCCTGCTCAACGCGATCTAAAGGAAAGGCGACTCCCATGATCAACGCCACGGGCAATCGCATGACGCGCGAAATTGCACGCCAGTCGCAACTTGCCGACAGGATCAACGATCTTCAGATCCAGGTGTCGAGTGGCAAGCGCCTGCAGCGCGCCTCGGACGATCCCGTCGCGGCACGCCGCATCGCCACGATCGGGATCGCGCAGGCGAGCGCGACGACCTGGGCCGCCAATGTTGCAAGCGCGAGCGCGCAGGTGTCGCAGGCCGATGCTGCGCTGGGTTCGGTCAGCAATCTGCTCGTGCGCGCGCGTGAACTCGCCCTCTCGGCCGCGAGCGGGACGATGAACTCTGCGGACCGCGCCAGCGTCGCGTCCGAGCTTGCGGGAATTGCCGACGAGATCGACGGACTCGCTGCAAGCCGCGATGCGAACGGCGAGGCGCTGTTTGCCCCGGGCGCTGCGAAGGTCGTGCGCTTCGACGCCGACATCAGCTTCGCGCCGGTACCCTCGGCCGCGGAGGCGTTCGTTGTCGGCGACAACCCGCTCTCGACCGGGCTGCGCGATGCCGCGGCGGCGATCGCTTCGGGGGATATGGGCGCGATCAACGCCGCGCTCGGTACGCTGGCGGCCAGCATCACGCATGTGGCGGATCAGCGCGCGGCGGTCGGTCTTGCCGGCGGGCGGCTCGAACGGATCGGCGACGGGCTCGCAGCGCGCGACATCGTGCTTGCCGACGAGCGCTCGACGATCGAGGATACCGACCTCTCGGTCGCGATTGCCCAGCTCCACGCGACGAATCTGACGCTCGAGGCGGCCCAGGCCTCCTTTGCACGGATCAACCGCCAGACCTTGTTCGATATTTTGGGCTGATGCCCTCAAGTTTTCGCGCGCGCTGTCGTTACTCATCGAAACGCCTGCCTGTTTTTTTGGGGTTCCGACCCCGACCGGAGTGAAGCCTGCATGTTTCCCGTCATCGGCATCGTCGTTCTGATCCTGCTGGTCTTCGGGGGTTTCGCGCTGACCGGGGGTAATCTGGAACCCGTTCTGCACGCGCTCCCGCACGAGATGTTGATCATCGGCGGCGCCGCGATCGGCTCGCTGATCATTGGCAATTCGGGCCGCGACCTCAAGGCACTTGGCGGCGGGCTCGGCAAGGTCTTCAAGGGGCCGACCTACAAGAAGTCCGACTATCTCGACTGCATTCTGCTTGTTTCCACGCTCATGAAGATGATGCGAACCGAGGGGCCGGTCGCGGTAGAGCCGCATATCGAAGATCCGGCAAACTCCCCGCTCTTCCAGCAATATCCCAAGCTGCTCAAGGACCAGACGCTCGTCCATCTGATCTGCGACACGCTGCGCCTGGTTGTTGTCTCCTCCGGCACGCTCGACCCTCATGCGGTCGAGGAGGTGATGGACAATGCGGTGAAGAACCACCACCACCACGCGATCAAGCCCGCCGACGGGCTTCAGAGCCTCGCCGACGCGCTCCCTGCGCTCGGAATCATCGCGGCGGTCCTCGGGGTGGTCAAGACGATGGGCTCGATCGACAAACCCCCCGAGATTCTGGGGGCGATGATCGGTTCGGCGCTCGTGGGCACCTTCCTGGGCGTGCTGCTCGCCTATGGCCTGGTGGGTCCGTTTGCGGCCCGCGCGCGCACGGTGATCGAAAGCGATGCTGCAATCTATCACACGGTGAAACAGCTCATCATCGCATCGCTCCACGGCCATCCGCAGCCTCTCGTGATCGAGGCCGCACGCTCGGGGGTCGACCACAGCAACCAGCCGAGCTTTGCCGAGGTCTTCGACGGAATGCGCGGTCGCTAATGGCCGCGCGCCCAAATACCCCGCTGCGTCCGATCATCGTCAAGAAGGTGGTCGAGTCGGGTCACGCCGCGCATCATGGCGGGGCGTGGAAAGTCGCTTATGCCGACTTCGTCACTGCAATGATGGCCTTCTTCCTGCTGATGTGGTTGCTCGGCGCGACGACGGAGAAGCAGCGAAAGGCGCTTGCGGACTATTTTGCGCCAACGATCGTCCAGACCAAGCAGGACACCGCGGGCTCGACAGGGCTTTTCGGCGGGTCGTCGCTCGTCGATGTCGACAAATATCCGCACGAGGCGGGGCAGACGGGCACCAAGGCGATGACAATCCCGCGCGATGCGACGGGCGGCCCGCGCGAGGCCATGGGGCGTCAGAACGAGCGCGCCAAGTTTCAGCAGATCGCCAAGGATCTGATGCGCGAGGTTGAGGCGAAGGCGGAACTTCGCCGCCTGGCGCGGAATATCCGCTTCACCGAGACGCGCGAAGGGATGCGCATCGACATTGTCGACGACGCCGATTTTTCGATGTTCGTGCTCGGCACCAACGAGCTCACGCCTGATGCCTCGCGTCTCTTTGCCCAGATCGCGCAGCTGGTTGCCGGGATTCCGAACCAGCTCATGATTCGCGGCCACACCGACGCTGCACCCTGGTCGGCGAAGGCGGGGACGAACAACTGGCGCCTGTCGGTCGAGCGCGCCGAAGTGGCGCGCCAATATCTTGAATACCGCGGTATCGCCTCCAACCGGTTTTCGCGCATCGAGGGGGTCGCCGACCGGGAACCCTATGTGCCCTCAAATCATTTCGACCCGCGCAACCGCCGCATCTCGATCACCCTCGGCTGGGCAGGGGGCGAGAATTAGCGCCAAGTTGGCGTCATTGCCAAAATCGTAACGACGCAATTGCGCCCCTCTTGCTGCCAAAATGGCAATAATCCTTGTTTTAGAAAGAGTTGGCTGGTTCTGGTAAACGGCTTGTTTACCATTTTCTTCAATTTCTTCGTCCGTCGAAGGGGGCGCCTCGAAAGGGCGCGATGGAGATGAAGATGACCAAGGTGGGGCAGAACGACAACGGTCTTGCAAGGCTTGAAACGGCGATCATCGGTGACAGCCCGGCGATCCGTCGGCTTCGCGAAATGATCCTCCGGGTGGCACGGTCGAACGCCTCGGTGATGCTTTGCGGTCCCTCGGGGTCGGGCAAGGAGCTCGTGGCCCGCGCGATCCACGAGGAGGGTGCCCGCGCCGGCCAGCCCTTCTCGGCGATCAACTGTGGCGCGATCCCTGCCGACCTTATCGAATCCGAACTTTTCGGCCATGAGAAGGGCAGCTTTACCGGCGCTACCGCGCGCCGCATCGGCCATTTCGAAGCGAGCGAGGGCGGCACGCTCTTCCTCGACGAAATCGGCGACATGCGCTTCGACATGCAGGTCAAGCTGCTTCGCGTACTCGAGGACCGGACGATCGTCCGCGTCGGCAGCAGCGAGGCGCGCCGCGTCGATGTCCGCGTCATTTCGGCGACACACCAGGACCTCGGCGCTGCAATCGCCGAGGGCAAGTTTCGCGAAGATCTGTTCTTCCGTCTGGGGGTCGTCGTGCTGCAGGTTCCCAGCCTTGCCGACCGCGTCGAGGATATTCCGGCGCTGATCCGCCACTTTCAAAGCGGGATGCATGCGGAGGCTAAATGCCGCTTTGACGAGGCGGCGCTCGCGCTGCTGATGCGTCACGACTGGCCGGGCAATGTCCGCGAACTTCGCAACTTCGTCGAGCGCGCGAGTGTGCTTCATGGGGGCGAAAATCTCGGCGCGGACGATGTCGCGCTGCTCCTCAATCCCACCGCGCCCAGGCCAGTTGCACCAGCGCAGCACAGCAATGACGAGCTGCCGCTGCACGCTGTCGCAAAGACGCCCGCGCCCGGGCGTCCCATCGACCTCAAGCGCGAAATCGAAACGATCGAGCTCGAGCAGATCCACGTCGCGCTGGACCTTGCCGATGGTATCATCTCGGAGGCCGCGCGTCTGCTGACCCTCAAGCGCACGACGCTGATCGAAAAGATGCGCAAATATGGGGTTCAGCAGCAGGCGGCCTGACCCGCCGCGCCCGATTCAGTCCGTTTAACAAGGGGGTCGCACTGGTCCAAATCCCCTGCAGCCGCCCGGCCGTCCGTCCCCACTCTGGACGGCCGGGCGCACCGCTTTTTGCCGAGGCCCCGAATTTCGTCGCCAGCGCCCGGCTCTATCGCAGCTGCCGCCACGCCGAACTGATCGTGACGATCCCGTCAAGCAGCTCCCCGAACCCTTCGGCGCTATTCGCGGCGACCGCATCATCAAGCTTGCGCCGCATGCTCCGGTACACGCGCGAGAGCGCCTCGGCGACATCAGCGCCCGCCTCGCGGTCAAGCCCGGCGTCGAGGCCGATGAGGATCGCGCGCGCGCGGTGCGCGGGCTCGGTTGCCGACACCCGCTGCCCCTGCCGTACCATCGCGGCGAGGACGCCCACTGCAATCTCCAGTTCGTCATAGAGCATCTGGACCAGCTCGACAGGGTCGGCGGCGGCGGCGCGGCTTTCGTGCTGCAACCGGCGATAAAGGCCGGTTGCGCGGACAGACGAGGCGGTCGGTGGCACGGAGGGAGGCTCTTATCTGTTCTTCTGGTTGGTCCACATCTCGATCTGCTGTTCGAGATAGGATTGCGTCGCCTTGAAGGCGGCGAGGCGGGCATCGAGCGTCCCATATTGCTTCTCGAGCCGCGCGCGATAGGCGTCCTCGCGCTGCTCCACCTTCTCAAGCTGTTCTGCGAGCGTTTCGCTCTTCGCGCTCAGCGATTTCGAGACACGGTCAATTACGCCGTCGGCGGCGACCGCCGCGTCGCGGATCGCGTCCAGCGCCGCGGCAATGCCCGGATCGGTGGTTTCGCTGTGCGTCGCATCGCGCCGCGGATTGAACAAGGCCTCGACCGCGCCCGCATTGGTCGCGAGCGCCTTTTCGAGCTTGGCGCTGTCGAGCGAGAGGAGCCCCTCCTTGGTGGTGGAAATGCCGATGTCGGTCAGCTTGTTGATCGCGGGATCGCTGGTCAGCATTTTGCCCACGAGGTCGGCGAGCTGGCTTTCGAGCTGGCGGAGCGAACGCGTGGCGCCTGACATGTCGGCTGCTGCTGCCAGGCTCTGCTTGACCTGATTATAGACTGCCACGAAATCGCCGACGGTCTGCTTGATCATGTCGAGCGGCCGGCTCGCGCCAATGTCGATCGGCTGGCCGGGCGCTGCCTTCTTGAGTGTCAGCGACATGCCGGGAACCACATCGTCGATAATATTGGTCGCGCGGCTGAAGGCGACGCCATCGATCGTGAACTGGGCATCGCTGGCCGCCTGGCCGAGCGTCATGCTCCCGCCCGCGCCATAGCCGAAGGCGGCGAGACCAGGATCGGCACCCGCGTCGGCGGTCAGGGTGAAGGCGTTCGCTTCGCCGGTCGCACCCTTGACGATAAGGCGATAACCCCCCTCGTCGGCGATGATCGAGGCGCTGACGCCCGCATCGCTGGCATTGATTGCAGCTGCCAGCCCGTCGAGGCTGTCGTTCGAGGCGTCGATGGTGATCGCGTGGTCTGCGCCGCCGATGCTCAGCGTCATCGTGCCCTGCCCGATTGCCGAAGTGCGATCGGCGACCACGCCAGAGTAGGCGGTCTGGGCACGCGCGAGCTGTGTCACTTCGATCGTCGCCGAATAGCTGTCGGCCGCCAGACCGGCGCGCGCCGTGGCAGAGAGCACGCTGTCGTCCGAAACGGTCGGGGTACTGCGCAGTGTGCCGTCGCTGACCATCAAACTCAGCGAATCGGCGAAACCGTCGAGGTCCGACTTGGCCTGCGCGACCGCGCTGATACGGGCCTGGTTCTGCTGGCTGAGCTGGCTCAGCCGCTCGACCTTCGGCGCCCGCGAGGCGTTGGCGAGGTCGGCGACGAGCTGCGGGATGTTGATCCCCGATCCCATGCCGAGACTGTTGATAATATTCGTGGTCATCGCACTATCCTTTGACCTCTTAACGGCGGCACGGGGACGACATTAAGCCGGATTCTCGCGGCGGCCGTCGGGGTCGAAGCGGTGCGACGCCGGCACGTCGACTACCGGCTGTGCGCGGCCTTCGGCCGCCGCGCGTTCGAGCTGGAAGACAAAGGCAAGCACGGTCGCGACGGCGACGAACAGCTCCTGCGGGATCATTCGTCCTGCGCGCGCTGTAAAATAGATGGCGCGGGTGAGCTGCGGATATTCGAGCAGCGGTACATCGGCGCTGCGGGCAAGCTCGCGGATCGCGAGCGCGACGTCGCCGCGGCCGCGCGCGACGACGACCGGCGCGGCGTCGATTCCGGGACGATAGCGCAAGGCGACCGAGAAATGGGTCGGGTTGGTCAAGATTACGGTGGCTTCCGACACCGCCTTGCGCGCCGAGCCGCTGAGGATCTCCTGGGCGCGCTGGCGCTGCGCCTGCTTGAGTTCGGGGGCGCCTTCGGACTGGCGCATTTCCTCCTTCACTTCCTGCTTGGTCATCATCAGCCGCTTGTTGCGCTGAAACAATTGCGCAGGCACGTCGATCAGCGCGATGACCACCAGACCGCCTGCGAGCGCGAGCATCGCCTGGCCGATCGCGCGGCCAGCAAGCCCGATTCCCGCATTGAGGTCCGCCGAGGCCATTGTCATTACCGCAGGCAGGCTGCGCGCGACGAGCCAATAACCGATGCTCCCCAAAAGGAGCACCTTGGCGATCGACTTCAGCAGCTCGATCAGGCCCTGCATTCCGAAAATGCGCTTGATCCCGTTCAACGGGTTGATGCGGTTGCCCTTGAAGGCGAGCGCCTTGCCGCGCCAGCCAAGCGAGCCGAGCATCGCGGGCCCCGCGATGCCGGCGAGGAGCGCCAGTGCGAACAGGCTGGCGAGCGGCAGCAGAATCTCGGCGCCGTTGCGCAGCAGCGCTTCGCCTGGCGCGAAATGGGCAACATCGTCGGGGCCGAGGGTCAAGCCGCGCCTCAAAAGGTCCCCCGCCGACTGGACCAGCCAGCCGCCCGCAGCGAACAGCCAGCCGGCTCCCGCGAGCATCATCAATGCCGTGGCGAGTTCGCGCGACATCAGCACATCGCCCTCGCGGGCCGCATCGGCGCGCTTCTTGGGCGTCGGCTTTTCGGTCTTCTGGTCCTTGTCGCTGGTGCCCGCCATCGGATCAGCCTGTCGCTACCAGCCGCGCCATATCGAGCGCATCCGAGAGAAACCGCGCGAGCGTTTCGGCCATCACCGGGGTCGCCATGCCGAGCAGCACGACACCGGCGAGCAGTGTCGCGGGCAGGCCGACCGCGAACAGGTTCATGGCGGGTGCCGACCGACCGATGACGCCCATGATCAGCTGGACGAGAAGGAGGACAAAGCCAACCGGCAGCGCGATCGTGAGCCCGGCTGCGAACATCAGGCTGCCAAAGCGGATGATGCCGCCGATCGCGCCGAACGAAGGGAAGGCGTTTCCGGGGGGGAGCGCGCTGTAGCTGTCGACGATGATGTCGATGAGGACGAGATGCCCGTCGGCGGCGAGGAAGAGCGCCGTCGCGAGCATCGAGAGAAACTGGCCGATCGCCGAACTCGCGGTGCCACTTAGCGGATCGATCATCGACGCAAAGCCGAGGCCCATCGCGTTGCTGATCGCCTCCCCGCCGAGCAGCGCAGCGGCGAGACCCATCTGAAGCACGAAACCGATCGCGAGCCCGACGACGACCTCACCGATTATGAGGATGAAGCCGGGCCACGACACCAGCCCGTCTGCGGGCAGCACCAGGCCCGAGGCGGCCACCGCAGGCACACCGACCGCGAGCGCGATGACGAGACGCAGCTGCACGGGCACATTGGCCGCGCCGAACACCGGTGCTGCGACAAAGGCGGCGCCCGGGCGGATCATCCCCAGCATCCAGAGCTGGAGCATCGCTTCCACATTGGGGATGTCGGTGGGGTTCATGCGCGGATGGTCAGCGCACCAGCGCCGGAATCTGCGCAAACAGATCGCGGGTGAAATCGGTGAGCAGCACGAGAATGCTGCCGCCGAAGATCGCGAGGCATATCGCGGTGACGATCAGCTTGGGCACGAAACTCAAAGTCTGTTCATTGATCGATGTCGCCGCCTGCACCATGCCGAGCAGCACGCCGACCACGAGCACCGGGATCAGGATTGGCGCCGAGGCGAGCGCGAGAATCCACAGCGACTGCTGGGCGACGCCTATGAAATAATCGGCTTCCATAGGCGCTAGGTTCCGAAGGAGGAGGCGAGCGAGCCCATCGTCAGCGCCCAGCCGTCGACGAGGACGAAGAGGAGCAGCTTGAAGGGCATCGAGATCACCGTGGGCGACAGCATCATCATGCCGAGCGACATGAGCGCCGATGCGACGATCAGGTCGATCACGAGAAAAGGCAGGAAAATCAGAAATCCGATCTGGAAGGCGGTCTTAAGCTCGCTGGTGACGAATGCGGGCAGAAGGATCGAGAAGGGGACGTCCCTGGGCCTTGCGTAGGCCGGTGCCTTCGCGATCTTCGCGAACATCATCAGATCGGTCTTGCGCGTTTGTGTCATCATGAAGCCATGCAGCGCGTCGCCCGAGCGGACCATCGCTTCCCCGATATCAATCTGTTCCTGGCCATAGGGTTCGATCGCAACGCGGTTCACCTCGCTAATCACCGGCTGCATTACAAACAGCGACAGGAAGAGGCTGAGGCCCACGAGCACCTGATTCGGCGGGGTCTGCTGAAGCCCCAGTGCGTGGCGCAAGATCGAGAGCACGATGATGATGCGCGTGAAGCTGGTCATCATGAGGAGCAGCGACGGCAGAACCGTCAGCAAGCTCATGAGGACCAGAATCTGGAGCGATAGCGACAGCGGACGGCCATCGCCGCCGATCTCGCTCACCGCGCGTGACAGGCCATCGGCTGCCTGCGCATGCGCCGCGGGCGCGAACGCGGCGAGCGCGAGGCCGCCCGCAAGGGCGGCGGCACCCAGCCAGCGGTGGCGAATGTCAGTCGACATGAAAATCGCCCTGGCTATTATCGGCAAGGCGGGTCACGCCGTTGCGCGAGACCGAGAGCAGGATCTGCTGACCCGCAAATTCGACGACGGCAAGCTTGGTTCCGGGGCCAAGCGGCAGCACGCCAACCATTTCAACCGGGCGTTCCTGCTTTTGCAGGCCGAGCGGCCCGCCCATCTGGACGCGCTTCCAAAGCCACAGGCTGCCCCAGGCCATGCCGCCGACGATCGGCAGCAGGATCAGGAGGCGCAGGATATATTCGAGCATCAGGCCCTCCGCTCGAAGCCTGCCAGAGCGCGGTCGGGCGCGACGACTTCAGCGACCTGGATGCCGTAGCGGCCGTCGACATTGACGATCTCGCCCCGCGCGATCAGCGTGCCATTGGCATAGATGTCGAGCAGGTCGTTCGCCGAGCGGTCGAGTTCGACCACGCTGCCTTCGCCGAGCGTCAGCAGGTCGGCGAGCGCCATCGACGTCGACCCGACCTCGACCGAGACGCGCAGCGAGACGCCCGCGAGCAGGTCGAAATTGGGCGCGGCGGCGATGCTCTTGCCCTCGCGGCGGTCGCGCGCAGCTTTCGGGGCTTCGCTGATGTCACTCATGATCCGGTCCTTTTTCGATGCGATCAATCAAGATGGCCGCGTTTCCATTCGCTTCACCGATACTGCCGGAAGCAAAATTGCGGCCGGAGACGGTTATCGGGACATGACGCGGTATGGTTAACGGAATGATATCGCCGACCTCTAAAGACAGAAGTTTTGTGAGCGGGACCTCGGGGCGGGCGAGAACCGAGCGTACCGGCAGGCGCACGTCCTTGAGCGCGCGCGAGAGGGCCATCGTCCACGCAGGGTCGCCTGCAGGCTCGTCGGCAGTGGCGGGCATCGGTTCGGCACCGCTGATCCCGCGCAGGGCTGCGAGCGGATAGGCGCACAATATCGTCCGCCCCTCGAAAGGTGCACCGCGCAGGGTAAAGCGCTGGACGTGAAGCTCATCGTCGGCGCGGACCGCCTGGAGTTTCGCTGAATCCCAGGTGACGCAGTCGAGCTGCGGCTCGATCGCCATGACATCGGCCCAGGCGGCGGCGAGCTGTTCGCCGAGGTCGCGGCCGAGGCGGGCGGCAAATCGCTCCTCGGCGTCGGTCAACTCCTCGCGCGCGCTCACAAGCTGGCCCTTTCCGCCATAGAAGACGTCGACGAGCTGCAGGAGCAACGAACGGTCGGCGGCGATGAGCACCGGACCCTTGAGCGGCGGGGCGTGATAGCGCCAGAAGATTGCCGGCGCAGCAGACGCGCACCAGTCCTCAAAGCGCATCTGCTCCGCGGTCCCGCGCTCGACCTGCACGGCCGGTGCGCCGAGCGCGCGCACGAGATCACGCAGCGATCGCGTCAGGCGATTTGCGATGCCGTCGAGCGCGGGAAAGGCATAATCATCCTCCGCCTTGCGCAGCAGTAGTGACGCCTTGGCGTCATGACGGGCAGGCTTGGCGCGCGCGGTCACTGGATCACCAGGCTCGTGAAATAGACGTTGTCGACGCCGCCGAAGCCTTCCTTCTCGCGCAGCACTGCGTTGATCGCGCCGGTCAGACGCCGCTGGAGCTGCTGCTTGCCATGCGAGGTGGAAAGCAGCGCCGGGTCCTGCTCGGCGAGTACCATCAGCACCGCCGAACGGATCGGCACCATCTGGCGCCGGACATTGGAGACGAGCTTGCCGTCATAGAAGGTCGCGAGGCTGATTCCGACCTGCAAGAAGCCTGACCCGTCGGCGAGGTTCGTGGTGAAGGCCTGATCGACCGGGATGTAGGTGATTTCATATTTGCGCGGATCGACCTTGAAGCGGTCGTTGGGCACCGACACCGTGCCAACCTTCAGCGGTGCCTCCTCCTTGCCCGCTTCGCTGGCGGGTGCCGCCTCGCCGCTTTTGCTGCGCAGAACGAGCTTGGGATAAAGGTCCTCCGGCTTTGAGGCTTCGGCGGCAAAACCGCCGCCCATATAGATGCCTGCGCCGGCCCCCGCGCCGATCAGCATCGTGCTACCCAGCGTGAGCAGGAGCAGCTTTTTCATCTTGCCGCCCTTCTTCGGGCTTTCGGCTTTGTCCTTCGTCATGGCTCGACCCTTTCAGTTCAGGCGAAGCGGCCGCGGCGCGAGGCGGTGCGGTCTTCGCGATGCGGTTCGGCGTGCTCGCCGGCGGTTTCGATGAGGTGCGCGGGGTCGTTTGCGGGCGCGCGGCCCTGACCCTGCGACTGGCGACCGGTCTCACCCGGCGTGCAGGTCACCTCGGCGCCGACGACGCGGACGCCTTGCTGGCGCAGGTCGTCGACAAGCTTGCCCTGCGCCGCGTGAACAATCGTCGCGGTCGCCTCATGCTGGGTGTCGAGCTTTACGGAGACGCCGGCATCATCGCTGGTCATTGCGACATCGAGCCGGCCGAGGTGACGCGGCATCAGGCGAAAGCTGATGTCGCCGGTCTGGGACTTCGTCGCCGCAATGTCCGAGGCGAGCTGTGCTATCCACGCATCGTCCGAAGCGAGATCGAGCACGCGCTCAGCGATGGGCGCTGCGCTGGCGGCCGGAAGGACCGCGGGGGCCGCGTGCGTCGCAGGCTGCGCGAAGATGACAGCCATCGACGCGCCGGTATCGGGGACAATCGACGTGGCGCTCTTAGCCGCGGTGGCAATCTGCAGGACGGGCTCGGCCGCCTGCGGTGCGGCCGGTGCGGCGTCAGAGGGCAGGATTGCAGCGAGCAGTGCCGGCACATCAGGGGACGCATCGGGCGAAGCAGACGTGTCCTCCTCCACCGCAGCTCCGTTGGCGACGTCGATGAGGGGGGTTGCCCTTGCTCCCGCGATCGTTCCCGACGCGGCGGCGGGCGACTGGGCGACAGAAAGGCCCTGATCGAGGACGGAAAGCAGCGCCGCCGCCGCGCTCGCGCCAGGGGCCGAATGCGGCTTGCCTGGCGCGGCAGCGGCCGCCGGTTCTGACAAGAGGGCGAGCTGCGACGCAAGCGCGTCTTTCGCCTGCCCGGGATCGCCCGCGATCTCGAGCGGCAGTTCGCCATTTGGCAGCGTGGGTGCGGCGTCGATTGGCTGCTCGGCGGGAAGCCCCGCGAACAGCTGGTTGAAGCCGCTACCGGACTCGCCCGGCCGCCCGCCACCCACAGTGGCGAGAATCGCGGAAATCCCTGCCTGCGCGGGCGCCTGGGGCAGCGCGCTCATCATGCGATGCCACCTTCGATCAGGCGCAGCTGCATGCCGCCGCGGGGCCGGTGCGGACGATCGGCGTCGCTGCGGCGCTCCAATTCCTGTTCGGCCGACTTGCGGCCGCGCTCATAGAGGCGCACCGCGGATTCCTCCTTCGCCATCGCGCGGCGAGCAAGCGCGCCCAGCTGGTCGCGGCGCGCGCTTGCGTGGCTCAGCGGCGCGGTGAGATTTTCCTTGGCCATGTCGAGCCGCATCGCGAGCTCGCCGATCGAATTGAGCGCGCGGCCGGCGACCTCGCCCTTGGCCATCGCGAGGTCCACGCGCAGCGTTTCGAGCCGCTTCGCAAGCTCGACCAGATTGGCAAGCTCGCCATTGGCCCGCGCCAGATTGGCCTCTGCCATCTGATGCTCGACGGAACGCACGCGAATGATACGTTTGCGGCGTGCGGTGCGGGTAGTCATGCAGGATATCCTTCGATGAGAGATTGGCGAGACGTGGCGAAATCGACCTGCGTTCCGGCAGGCTGGGTGACAAAGGCGAGCTGGTCGGCATGGCGGGCGATGGCTTCGTCGAGCACGGGATCGCCGCCGGCGACATATGCCCCCATCAGCATCAGGTCGCGATTTTCTTCATAAGCCGACCAAAGCTGGCGAAAGCGCGCGGCGGCTGCGAGATGCGCCGCGTCGACCGAATCCGCCATGGTGCGAGAGAGCGAGCGTGCGACGTCGATCGCGGGATAGACCCCCTGCTCGGCGAGGGTGCGCGACAGGATGATATGCCCGTCGACGATCGCGCGCGCGGAGTCGACCACCGGATCCTCGATGTCGCCGCCGTCGGCCAGCACGGTGTAAAGCGCCGTGACTGAGCCGCCCGTTTCGCGGTCGATGCCTGCACGCTCGCAGAGCGAGGGGATGAGCGCGAACACCGACGGCGGATAGCCCTTCATCGTCGGCGGCTCGCCGAGCGTCAGCCCGATTTCGCGCTGCGCATGCGCAACGCGGGTCAGGCTGTCGATCAGCAGCAAAACCTTCTTTCCTTCGTGGCGAAAGGCCTCGGCGATCGCGGTCGCGCGCATCGCGGCGCGAAGACGAAGCAGCGGCGGATGATCAGCCGGGACGGCGACGACGACCGATTTCTTGCGCACAGCGGGCGGCAGCTTGGTCTCGACGAAATCGCTGACCTCGCGACTACGCTCGCCGATGAGCCCGACAACGATGACGTCGCATTCGGTACCCGCGATCATCTGACCCATCAGCACCGATTTGCCCACGCCTGATCCGGCGACGATCGCGACGCGCTGGCCTTCCCCGACGGTGAGCAGCCCGTTGATGGCGCGCACCCCCATGTTGAGCGGCCTTGTCACCCGGCCGCGGCGCAGCGGATTGACCTTGCGTCCGGCGAGCGGCCACTGGAATTGCGATTTGACCGGCGGACGGCCGTCGAGCGGATTGCCCTGCGCGTCCATGATGCGGCCCAGAAGAGCCTTGCCGACGGGCACCATGCTCGATGCCCCATGCGGTTCGACCGGTGCGCCGGTGACGAGCGGCTGGTTGGTGTCGAAGGGGAGAACCAGGCTGCGGTGGCCTCGAAAGCCGACGACCTCGCCATTCACATAATCTCCGCTCGCCGACTTGATGCGGACATTGCTGCCGAGCGGCTGCGGAAAGCCCGAGACTTCAAGCATGATCCCCTCGTGAGCGACGAGCGTGCCGATACGGCGCGGACTCGCCTTGGCGAGATCGATCGGCGCGAGCAGCTGCTGCGCGGTCATGGCGAGACGCCGCGTCACGCGCGCTCTTCCTCGCGGCCAAGGGCAGCGCGTAGCTCGTCGAGATAGACCGACCTGCCATGCTCGATCCACCCCGCGGACGTCTCGATGCGGACGGTGCCCCGCATCATGGAAGCATCGGCCTCGACGGGGAGCGTCAGAGGGCAGTCGACAAGCAGGGCCGCGTCGGCGGGATGAACCCACAAGGTGCGTGCCTTGTCGCATTCAGCGATCATCGATGCCGCGGTTTCCGCCTGCGCCGCGAGCCAGGCAGCGTCGATCGGCGCGGCGGCGACGATCTGGCGGACGAGCCGTTCCACGGTCTCGGCGATCATCTGCGCGAGCTCCTCGCTCGGTTCGTCCTGCAGCGCCTCGGCGGCGGCAACGAGCGCTAGCAGTTGGTGGCGCTCGGCGGCGAAGGCGGCTTCGGCGAGGCGCTGGCCCTCGGCCAGGCCGAGCGCGAAAGGGTCTTGTGCGGGTTCGCTTTCGGCGGGCTCGCAGACCTCGGGCCGAACCTCGACAGCCGGCGCAACGGGCTCGAACAAGCGCGGTCGGAAGCCGGTGGTGCGCGCCATGGCAGCGGTGAGCGCGATCGGGGCAAAGCCGGTTTCGGCGCTGCGGTCAGACATAGTCGTCAGCTCCGCCGCCGATGACGATTTCACCCGCCGCTGCCATCTGCCGAACGACTTGCATGATGCTCTTCTGCGCCTCGTCGACATCGGCACGCTTGACCATCGTCATTTCGGCCATCTCGTCGCGGATCGTCTCCGAGGCACGCTTCGACATCGTCGAGAGGCACAGGTCGGCCATCGCATCGTCGGCGCCCTTGAGCGCCAGCGCCAGCTGTGCGGCGTCGACCGCGCGCAGCACCGTGCCGAGGCTGCGCATGTCGAGGTCGCGCAGATTGTCGAAGACGAACATCTCTTCCTCGATCGTCTGGGCGAGCTGGCGGTCGTGCTTCTTGAGCGCCCGGATAGTCCGTTCGGACAGATGGCGCGGCATCACTTTCATGATCTTGGCCACGTCGCTTGGGCCGCCGATCGGCTGCTTCGCGACGCGCTGTCCGCCAACATTGGCGGCGGCGAGGACGGCTTCAAGGTCTTCGATCGCGGCAGCAGGGACAGCATTCAGCATCGCGGCTCGCAACACGAGATCGGCTTGCAGGCCTTCGTCGAGCGTTTCGATTGCACGCGCGGCGACGTCGGGAACGAGCACCGAGAGGATGAGCGCGCCGACCTGCGGATGCTCGCTTGCGAGCAGCGCGCTGATCGCATCGACATCCATCCAGCGCAGCATCTCGAGTGATGCCGCGCTCGACTGCGGGGCAACCGCGGCAAGAATATTGTCCGCGCGGACATTGCCGACCGCCTGATTGATCACCGTGCGGATTCGCGTATCGGCACCGACCGCGAGCGCGCTCACCGAGCGGCTGCGGGTGACAAAGCGGTCGAGCGCTTGGTCGATCTCGCTCTCGGTCGCACTCGCAGTGTCGAACATCGCCTTGGCGAGCTGGCGGACCTCGTCAGGACCAAGGTGCTTGAGGATTGCGGCCGCCTCGCTTTCGTCGAGCAGCATGAGGAGGATGGCAGCAGCCGCCGAGCCGTCCACTGGCTGGGCCGGAGCAACGCCGAGGGCGGGATCGAGCTCAGCCACGGGCGCCCTCCTGCATCAGTTGGCGCACCACGAGCGCAGCGCGGGCCGAATCCTGGCGGACGAATTCGCGGACCAGATTGGCGCGCGCCTCGTAGCTCGGCGCGGCTTCGATCATTTCGAGCGTGATTTCGCGTCCCGCCCGGCGGCCCGCGAGCGCGGGCGGTGCGTCGGTCGCCGCGAGGAGAGATTCTTCGAGCGCGGCGTCGCGCTCGGCGCGTGTTGCGGCCCGCTCCTTTGCAGACTTGATCAGCGGCCGGCCGACAAATAGGAAGGCGAGGACCGCAGCAAGGATCGCGCCGAGCTGCTTCACCAGCGGCAGGAACCAGCCCTGATCCCAGAAAGCGGGGCTTGTGTCTTCAATCTTGGCGAAGGGACGCTGGCCGATCGCGACCTGATCGCCCCGGGCTGCGTCGAAGCCGATCGCGCCCTTTACCAGATTGTCGATCTTGGCAAGGTCGGCCTGCCCCAGCGCCTTCGCGCCCTGATTGAGAGCGACCGCAACCGACACGCGGCGCAGGCGCCCCTGCGGCTGATGGGTCACCGAAATCTCCCGTCCGACCTCATAAGATCGCGCGGCGCGTTCGTTGCTTTCCGTGCCTGGACCTGCGGCAGTACTGGCGGGGGTGGGCGTTTGCGACAGGCTGGTTGCCGGCGGCGGCTGGTTCGACAAGGCGCCGGGAATGCCGACCGCGGGTGCGGTCCCTTGCCCGCTGACCGATTTGGTTATCTGTTCGCTCGTCAGCGCCCGGTCATTCTCGGGGAAGCTTTCACGCGTGGCCTGGCTTTCGGACATGTCGACGTCAGCGTGGACCTCGACGGTATAATTGCCGGCGCCGAAGATCGGGCCGAGCAGGGTATCGAGGGCGCGGCGGAAGCGGTCCTCCATCTGCGTCTGGAGCTGGAAGGCCTGCATGTCGCTCGACGTGGCAGCATCGGACAGCAAGGCGCCGCGCTGGTCGATTACCGATACCCGATCGGCATTCATGCCAGGCACCGAGGAAGCGACGAGGAAGCGGATGGCTTGAACCTGCCCGTCGGATAGCGAGCGACCGTTCTGCAGCGTCAGCATGACGGAAGCCGTTGCGGGCTTGTCCTCGCGGACGAACAGGCTGGGCTCGGGGGCGGCGATATGGATGCGCGCGCTCTTCACCGCATCAATTGCCTCGATCGTGCGCGCAAGGTCGGCCTCGCGCGCGGCGCGCAGCGTCTCTCCCTCGATCGCACGGCTCGATCCCATCGGCAGCGCCGCGATCAGACTGTCGCCGCTCGGCTGCGCCTTGGGGAGGCCCTGGCCTGCGAGCGCGATGCGCGCCTGATAGAGCTTGTCGGCATCAACGGTGAGCGCGCCGGTAACAGGGTCGATCGTATGACCAATACCTTGCGACTGCAGCGCCTCGGCGACCGCCGCCTTGTCGGCATCGTCCAGCCCCGCGAACAGCTGCGTCTGCGGAGCGGCCTGCATCGTGAAATAGGCGAGCGCGGCCATCCCGATTGCTGCGCTCATCGCAATGGCGGGGAGCGCGCGCTGGACGGCAGGTTGGCTGACGAACTGGCGAAGCGGTTCGATGCGGTCCGCAAGGGCGGGGACCGGAAAGCGGCCGGCGTTGGGAACGGGCGCGAGGATCTGGGTATCGGCCATCGTTTACACCGGCATGTTCATGATGTCGCGGTAGGCGGAGAGCAGCTTGTTGCGCACCTGAAGCGTCGTCTCGAAACCGAGCGAAGCCTTCTGGCGCTCGATCATCACGCTGACGATGTCATGGGTGTCGCCGCGCTCATAAGCCTCGCTAAGGTCGCTTGCGCGTGCCTGCTGCGCGTTGACCTGCTGCAGCGCGGCCGAGATCGCCGAACCGAAATCGGGCGTTTCCCCGCTGCCATCGATGCCGCCGGCCGCAGCGCCGCGGCCCGCGGCGCGTTGCAGCGCCTGGTTCTGGCTGAGGATCGAACTGCGCATCTGCAGCAGTCGGCTCTGGTCGATCGTGCTCATCTCTCTCATCCGTCCTGGGCGCGGCGGGTCGCCACGCGCCCAAAGAAGTATGCAAAGCGTGTGCCAAAAAAGTTTATCCCTGTATTTCAACAGGATGATTGGATCGGGAATGAGGAAGAACGGTCGCTCGGCAATTTTTTGACACACCGGGCTTAAACGTCCGCGCGCCGCGCCGTTACAGGCTCTCGTGAACGCTCAGTGAGCCCTCACACTACGGGAATGGCCCTTTGGGGGGCTGGAAAGGAAGACCATGACTGTCATCAACACGAATGTGAGCGCGCTGCGCGCCCAGAATAATTCGCGCGTTGCGAACCGCATGCAGTCGCAGGCGATGGAGCGCCTGTCGAGCGGCAAGCGGATCAACAGCGCGAAGGACGATGCCGCCGGCCTCGCCATCGCGACCCGCATGGATGCCAATGTCCGCGGCCTCAACCAGGCCGTTCGCAACGCGAACGACGGCATTTCGCTCGCGCAGACCGCCGAAGGCGCGATGGGCAACATCTCGAACATCCTCGTTCGCATGCGCGAACTGGCGGTGCAGGCGGCGAACGGTACGCTCGGTGACGACGACCGCGCTGCGATCCAGACCGAAGTCACCGCGCTGGTGTCGCAGATCGGCGATATTGCGACCCGCACCACGTTCAATGGTACCGACCTGCTGGCCGGCGGGGCGTCGATCGACATCCAGACCGGCATCAACAGCGGTGAGAAGGTGACGATCGCGATCGCCGACCTTCAGGCCAGTGCCATTGGTGCGGTGGAGGACGCCGACAGCGATCCCGACACGGCGCCGACTCTTGTCGCCGGTTCGGCGGTGTCCGACATCAGCCTCGCGACTGCGGCCGATGCTTCGGCGGCGCTTGCCATTCTCGACGGCGCGATCCAGACCGTTGCGACGCAGCGCGCGAACCTGGGTGCGCAGCAGAACCGCCTGGAGGCGACCGTCGACAATCTGACGTCGACCGTCACCAACCTCGCCGACGCCAAGTCGCGCATCGAGGACGCCGACTTCTCGGCCGAATCGACCAACCTCGCTGCCGCCAGCATCCTTGCCCAAGCGTCGACGGCGATGCTCGCGCAGGCGAACCAGAGCCAGCAGGGCGTGATGAACCTGCTCCGCTAAGGCGCATATTATCGGGCTGTATCTGGTTGGTCCCTTTGACAGCCCGACAGGATGCCCCGGCCCCACGGCCGGGGCATCTTCCATTGGGAGATGGCCGTTTGTTACGCATCGCCATTTTTTTGACGCTCGCGCTTAAGCTTTGTCCCTGCCCGCCGTCATTATCTTCGTGAAGCTCAGTGAGCCCTCACACTACGGGAATGGCCCTTTGGGGGGCTGGAAAGGAAGACCATGACTGTCATCAACACGAATGTGAGCGCGCTGCGCGCCCAGAATAATTCGCGCGTTGCGAACCGCATGCAGTCGCAGGCGATGGAGCGCCTGTCGAGCGGCAAGCGGATCAACAGCGCGAAGGACGATGCCGCCGGCCTCGCCATCGCGACCCGCATGGATGCCAATGTCCGCGGCCTCAACCAGGCCGTTCGCAACGCGAACGACGGCATTTCGCTCGCGCAGACCGCCGAAGGCGCGATGGGCAACATCTCGAACATCCTCGTTCGCATGCGCGAACTGGCGGTGCAGGCGGCGAACGGTACGCTCGGTGACGACGACCGCGCTGCGATCCAGACCGAAGTCACCGCGCTGGTGTCGCAGATCGACGACATCGCCAGCCGTACGACCTTCAACGGCACCGACCTTCTGAAAGGCGATACGGACCCGGCCGATCCGGTGACAATCTCGATCCAGACCGGCCTCAACGACGGCGAGACGGTCGACATCTCGATCAAGGCGCTGACCGCAGAGGCCCTCGGCGTCCATGATGGCACCGACCCGATCGACCTGTCGACTGCGTCGTCGGCCTCGGCGGCGCTCGCAACGCTCGACACGGCCATTCAGACGGTTGCAAACGAACGCGCGAACCTGGGTGCGCAGCAGAACCGTCTGGAGGCGACCGTCGACAATCTGACGTCGACCGTCACCAACCTCGCCGACGCCAAGTCGCGCATCGAGGACGCCGACTTCTCGGCCGAATCGACCAACCTCGCTGCCGCCAGCATCCTTGCCCAAGCCTCGACGGCGATGCTCGCGCAGGCGAACCAGAGCCAGCAGGGCGTGATGAACCTGCTCCGCTAAGGCGCATATCATCGGGCTATATCTGGCTGGTCCCTTTGATAGCCCCAAAAAGATGCCCCGGCTCCCACGGCCGGGGCATTTTTCTTGAGCCGGTGCGACTGCGGCGGCAACAGAAAATGGTTTCAATGAAAATCCCGCGACCTCGGCAGGATGCGGACGTTGCGCGGGTGACCGTGCTTCGCCGCATAGTTCCGAGCGGGCTGCGTATCTGAGACCTCTTCGGTGCGCCAGGCCTCGGCATCCGACCAGGCGTGGTTGCCCAACGTATCAAGCATGGCCGTCCGGTCCACGATCCGCGCTGCCATCAGATGGACGACGCCTTCCTTGCTCCGCTGCACCTCGCCTTCGACCAGCATCAGCCGCGACGCCATGACGGCACGCCGATAGCGTTCGAAGTGCCGCGCCCACAAAAGAACATTGACGATCCCGCTTTCGTCCTCGAGCGTGATGAAGATCGCATTACCCTTTCCAGGGCGTTGGCGGATCAGTACGACGCCTGCCGTACTGACAGTCGTTCCGTTCTTTGCGGCGGCGGCTTCGCGGCAGCTCAGCACGCCTTCCGCCGCGAAGGTGCGGCGCAAGAAGGCCATCGGATGTCCCTTCAGCGAAAGCCGCGTCGTCTGGTAATCGGTCAGCACATGATCGACGAGCGAAGTCGGAGGAAGCTTTGCATCGGCTTCCGCGCCAAGCTCGTCCGCGCCTGCAGCGCCGAAGAGCGGCAAGACCCCCTGCCGCACCCGCCGCGCCTCCCATAGCGCGGGACGCCGCTCGGCGCCCATCGATCGGCAGGCATCGGCTTCAGCAAGCAATCGCAGCGCGCGGCCCGGCAGCGCGGCGCGGCGGGCCAACTCCTCGATACTGGCAAAGCGGCGAGTGCGTGCATCGACAATCTGCCTCGCCCAGTCCTCGCGAAACCCGTCAACCTGCCGGAACCCCAGCCGCAGCGCGAGGGCGCCGTCCGAGCGCCGCTCGAGGCTGTTGTCCCACGCGCTCGCATTCACATCGACGCCGCGCACCTCCACTCCGTGCTCGCGCGCATCGCGAACGAGCTGCGCGGGGGCGTAGAAGCCCATCGGCTGTGAATTGAGCAGGCCGCATGTGAAAACGGCGGGGTGATAATGCTTGATCCATGAGGAGACATAGACGAGCCGCGCGAAAGACTGAGCATGGCTTTCGGGAAAGCCATAGCTTCCGAAGCCCTCGATCTGCTTGAAGCAGCGTTCGGCGAAATCCTTCGTATAGCCTCGGCGAACCATGCCGCCGATCATCTTGTCGCAGAAATTCTCGATCGTCCCCACGTTGCGGAACGTCGCCATCGCGCGGCGCAATCCATTGGCCTCCTCGGCGGTAAAACCGGCCGCAACCATTGCCAGCTTCATCGCCTGTTCCTGGAATAGGGGGACGCCGAAGGTTTTCTTCAGAACGTCGTAAAGCTCGTTGGGATCGTGCGGCGGCGCCGGGGAGGGGAATTGCACCGCCTCTTCCCCGTTCCGCCGTTTCAGATAGGGGTGAACCATATCGCCTTCGATCGGGCCGGGGCGCACGATCGCCACCTGCACGACGAGATCGTAGAATTCCCTCGGCTTCAGCCGTGGCAACATGTTGATCTGCGCGCGGCTTTCGACCTGGAACACGCCGATGCTGTCCCCCTTCGAGAGCATGTCGTAAACCGCTGGGTCATTGGCATCGATGTCGAGTTCGAGCGTCCTGTGGCCGAGACCATGATCGCGCATCAGCTCGAAGCATTTGCGGATGCAGGTCAACATGCCGAGCGCGAGCACGTCGACCTTCATCAGTCCGAGCGCGTCGATGTCGTCCTTGTCCCATTCGATAAAGGTGCGGCCTTCCATCGCGGCATTGTGGATCGGCACAAGTTCGTCGAGGCGGCCTTCGGTCAGCACGAAGCCGCCGACATGCTGTGACAGGTGGCGCGGCGCCTTCAGCAACTCGCCAACGAAGCGGTGCAGCCGCTCGATCTCGCCATTGTCAGGGTCGAGTCCGGCCTCGACGAAGCGCTCGACCGGCACCTGATTTCCCCAGCTTCCCCAGCTCGTGTCGGCGAGCCGTGCGGTCACATCCTCGCTGAAGCCAAGCGCCTTGCCAACCTCACGGATGGTGCTGCGCGGACGGTAGTGGATGACGGTTGCGGCAATCCCGGCGCGCTCGCGGCCATATCGCTCGTAGATATGCTGGATCACCTCCTCGCGCCGCTCATGCTCAAAATCGATATCGATGTCGGGCGGCTCGTCGCGCTCGGCCGAGATGAAGCGCGAGAAGAGGAGTTCGTGCTGCATTGGATCGACCGAGGTGACGCCGAGCAAAAAGCAGACAATCGAGTTGGCGGCGGACCCGCGGCCCTGACAGAGAATCGGTGGATCTTGCGTCCGCGCGAAACGGACGAGATCGTAGACCGTCAGAAAATAAAAGACATAGCGCCGGCGCCGGATCAACCGCAGCTCGTTCCCGATCAGCCTGCGGACCTTGGGCGGTAACGGCACCCCATAGCGTTTCTCGGCCGCGGTCTTCACCAGATGATGGAGATAGTTGAAGGGTTTCCAGCCCGCGGGCACCGGTTCGTGCGGATATTCGTAGCGCAGATCGTCAAGGCGGAAGTGGATGCGTGCGAGCAGCTTCGCGCTTTCTTCAGCCGCCTTGAGATGGCGGCTGAACAATCGCTTCATCTCCTCCGGCGCTTTCAGATAGCGTTCGCCATTGGCGCGCAGTCGGCGGCCCGCCTTCTGGATCGTCACCCCCTCGCGGATGCAAGTGATGATGTCGTGAAGCGGGCGCTGCGCCGCCGTGGCATAAAGCGCATCGTTGGTCGCAAGGAGCGGGACGCCGGTCGCTGCCGACAGGCGCTCGCGCTCGGCCAGCTGCCGCGCGTCGCATCCGGTGCGCGGCATGGATACCGCGAGCCATACCGACTTCGGCCGCGCCAGTTTTAGCGTTCGGAGCAATGCTGCGTCACCGTCCATCGCGATCAGCAGCAGGTCGTCGCAGCTGGCGAGCAGATCATCGAAGTTGAGGATGCAATCGCCTTTTTGCGCGCGCAAATTGCCCGTCGACAAGAGCCGCGTCAGCCGTCCCCAGCCATGCCGGCTGACGGGATAGGCGACGATATCGGGGGTGCCGTCGGCAAAGGCGAGACGCGCACCGACGACAAGCCGGAAACCCTCGACCATCGCAGGATTTTTGACCTGCAGCTCCTTCACAAAGGCCCACGCCCGCACGACTCCGGCCACGCTGTTGCGATCGGCGATGCCGATGCCGCTCATGCCGAGCGCTATCGCTTCGGCGACCATTTCGGCCGGGTGCGAGGCGCCGCGAAGGAAACTGTAGTTGGTGGCAGCGACCAGTTCGGCAAAAGCGGGCGGGGCGGAGAGGCTGCTCATGCAAACAGCCCGTGGATATACCAGCGCGGATCCGGCTTTTCCTCATAGAGTCCGTGGCGGAACAGCCAGTAGCGGCGGCCGCGGTCGTCCTCAATTCGGTAATAGTCGCGCGTCAGCCCCTCATTGTCGCGGCGGCGCCACCATTCCGCGGCAATGCGCTCGGGCCCTTCGTAGCGGCGAACCGCATGCAGTGCGCGGCGCCAGCGAAAACGCTGTGGCGGGCCGTCTGGCACCTCGGCGATCACTTCGATCGGCTGCGGGGGGTCGAAGAGCCAGAAGGGACGCAGCGGCGGTTCGCCGGGGGAGGGCTCGGGCCAGGCTTCCGGCGGCGGCGCGTCGATGGCGGGAAATTCGAGCTGCGCTTGCTCGGGAATATGCGAGTCGGCGGGGCGGTATCGTCGCACCCGTCCGCGGCCGAGCCGCGTTGCGAGCCGGTCGGCGAACTCGTCCATCGCGCGCGCGCGCGCCGCGCCGCCTTCGAGCCGGAGCTGGCTTGCGCCGAGCGGCTCGATCCGCGGTACGGAGTGGCGGATCATGTCGAAGCCGAAGCCGGGGTCGATCGGATCGCGCAAGGCTTCGAGGCGTTCGGAGAACAGGCGCATCACCAGCGCAGCGTCGCGCGTTGGTGTGCCGGTCTCGACCGCGATCGCTCGCGCCAGTCCATCGCTGCGAAAGAAGGTCGCGCAAAAACTGCGGCCGCCCATGCCGCGTTCGGCGAGCGCTTCGACCGCCTCGTCCACCAGTTCGGCGAGCACGCAAAGCGCGTGCGGCGTGCTTGCGACGGGTTCGGCAAAGCGTCGCTCGCTCGCGACGGGCGGCGGCGTCAGCCGCGGGACGAGAGGGCTCGGAGCCTCGCCGAGCAGGCGGCGCAGCGCCGTCGCAGCCTCGGCGCCGAAGCGGGCGGCGAGGCTCGCCATGGGCCGGTTCGCGAGGTCGCCGATTGTCTTGAGGCCCGCGCGAACAAGTGCGCGCGTCGCGTCGGGGTCGAGTTCGAGGGCGCCGACCGGGAGGCGGCGGATCGCCGCCGCTTCGTCCGGAGCGGGCGGGGCCGGGTAGCGCGCAAGTGCGCGCGCCGCATCGGCAGTGGGGCCGAGCGCTGTGCGCACGGTCATGCCCGTACGCTCGAGGCGCGCTTCGACATCGGCCGCCAGCGCAGCCTCGCCGCCGAACAGATGCGCGCTGCCTGCAATGTCGAGAATCAGCCCGTCGGGGGGATCGAGCGCGACGAGCGGCGTGTAGCGTGCGCAGCCCAGCGCGAGCCGGTCGAGCCAGTCGTGATCAAGCGCCGGGTCGTGGGGTATCACGAGGAGCGATTGGACCCGCGCCCGCGCGTCGGCGAGCGCCATGCCAGGAGCGAGGCCGAGCGCCGCGGCGCGCGTATCGACGCTCGCAAGGCGCAGCGCACCCCGCTGCCTTTCTGTAAAGACGAGCGGCGCTTCAGGCGGCCTCGGCGCCGCGCGGTTCCAACGTTCGGCGGGAAGCCAAGGGAAGAACGCCGCCAGATAGCGCCGCGTCGCAGAAGGCTTGGTCGTCACGATTCCACTCCAGCCGCCAGCGCGCGCCCGCAGGTCCGGCGCGCCAGCGCAGCAATTCAAGGTCGAAGGCGGGCGCGCCGGGTGCATTCGCCTCCAGTTCATGCGAGGGCGCCGCGGCGATGCGCCAGCGCGTCTCGGCGACGCTCGGTGTCGGTTCGGCCCCTAGGCGCAGCAGCAACAGAACGGTCCCGGCGTCCCGCGCGCCGAGCGCGAGCCGCCGCCCGGCGGTCAGATCGAGAGCGGGCAGACGCCCCCGGCTTTCGACGACGACCGCGGCTGATCCTGGACATCGCAGGGCGTCGTTTGCGGCAGTGAGGAGCGCCTTCGCATCCGTTGTCTCGACGAGCAGCAGCCGGTCGGGATCGCCGCCAAGCTCTGCGATACCGGGCGCGTAAAGATAGCCACCCTGCCGCGTGGCGTCGGAGGTGCGCAGCCACAGGAGCGGCCCGTCTCCCCCGCGCAGCGCGAGCAGCATCACGAAGGCGGCAGCGGTGGCGGCGTCCAGCGGGTCGGCGAATATCTCGTGCACCCGTCCGGCGGCGAGCCCGCCCCCCAGCGCGGCGTCGAACCCCGCGTCTCCACTCGCCAGCCAGCCGTCTGCGCGCGCGTCCAACGACCCGCCGGACGTCGCAATCCGGGCGACGCGGCGACGCAGCCCGGCGAGAGGGGAAGACGACTCGTGCATGACACGTTCTCTATATGTTCTATTAGCGTCCGAGATGGGGCGCTTGTCAAGGCACAGCATTGAGCCAAGCAGCGAGGTTCCTTCTTCCCGCCGCCCGGATCGCGTTCAGGTGATGCAAATTCTTCGCTGCTGGTGTCGCTTAGCGCGCGCTGCCCGCCATGCTGTCCCCCCCCAAAGCGCGGAAGAGCGCGACGCGGGTCTGCGCAAGGAGCAATTGGGTACCGATCTCGCTCCGACGCGCGTTGTAGAGGCTGCGCTGAGCATCGAGGCTTGCGAGGAAGCTGTCGACACCCCCCCTGTAGCGCGCGTCGGCCAGCGTAGCGGTGTCGGCCGCTGCCGCGCTGTTCGCCGTCGCGGCGCGCACCCGTTCGGCAATCGTTCCCTGCACTGCGAGCGCGTCGGCGACTTCGCGGAAGGCGGTCTGGATAGTGCCTTCATAACGCGCGAGCGCCGCGTCGCGCTGCGCTTCGCTCGCCGCGACTCCGGCCCGGCGTCCGCCAAAATCGAAGATCGACGCATTCACATCGCCTCCCGCGGACCAGGCGAAGGCGCCGCCGTCGAACAGGCTCGAGAGCGCGTCGCTTGCAAAGCCGAGCAGCCCGGTCAGCGAGATGGTGGGAAAGAGCCGAGCCCGCGCAGCGCCGATGTCGGCATTTGCGGCGCGGAGTTGAAATTCCGCCTCGATCACGTCGGGGCGGCGCAAGAGGACCAGGGAGCTTACTCCCGCGGGCAAGGGCGCGATTGCCCCAGTGGCTTCGGCGAGGCTTGCAGGCAGCAGCGCACGATCGACGTCGCTGCCGACGAGCAGACGAAGGAGATTCTCGTCCTGCGCAAGGGCGCTCGTTTGTGCGGCAATCGCGTCCTCGGCGGTGGCCAGAATTTGCTCGGCCTGGCGAAGGTCGGTGCGCGGCGCAACGCCCCCATCGAGGCGCGCCCTGGTAAGCCGAACATTTTCGCGTGCATTGGCTGCGGTATCGCGGGCGATCGCGAGCAGGTCCTTGTCGGCGCCATATTGGGCCCAGGCAAAAGCGAGATCGGCCATCAGCGCGACCCGCACGGTGCGCGCTGCCGCCTCGGTCGCGAGCGCGCGGTTCCGCTCGGCTTCGGTTGCGCTTGCGAGGCGTCCGAAGAGGTCAAGCTCGAATCCGGTAACCCCGCCCTGCAGAGAAAAGTCCGCGCTTCCCGCACCATCGCCCCGATCCGAATAGCCTGCCCCAGCGGAGACACCGACCGCAGGAAATTGCGCCGACCGCATTACCCGGACCTGCGCGCGCGCCGCGGCGACGTTGGCAAAAGCGGCGCGCAGGTCGCGGTTGTTCGCAAGCGACTGCTCGATAAGCGCCTGCAGCCTGGGGTCGGTGAAAACCTGCGTATAGGTGAGGACGGGCAGCGCCGCCTCGCTCTGCAGCAGATAAGCGTCCCCGACCGGCCAGCTTTGCGGCACCGGGGGCGCAGGAAGGACCGTCTTGGGTGCGAGCGAGCAGCCCGCAAGGAGGAGCGGCGCGGTGATCAGCGCGAGAGATGTGCGCGTCATGCCGGCATCTCTTGCGAGCCGGAGCTGCTGCCAAAATGCTCGCGAAGCGCCGCGATCCCGCCGCGCACCCCGCGCCGCACGAGGACGAAAAAGAGCGGGATAAAGAAGATGGCGAGCAGCGTCGCGGTCAGCATTCCGCCGATTACCGAGGTACCGATCGCGACGCGGCTGTTCGCGCCGGCGCCGGTCGCGAGGGCGAGTGGCAATACGCCGAAGATGAAGGCGAAGCTCGTCATCAGGATGGGGCGCAGGCGGATCTTGGCCGCGGCAATCGCCGCCTCGATCACGCGCTTGCCTTGTCGCTCCTGCTGCTCGGCGAATTCGATCATCAAGATTGCATTCTTCGCCGCGAGGCCCATCGTGGTCAAAAGGCCGATCTGCAGATAGACGTCGTTTTCGAGCCCGCGCAGACTGACCGCAAGCACGGCACCGACCAGCCCCAGCGGAATGACGAGCAGCACCGCGACGGGGATCGACCAGCTTTCATAAAGCGCGGCAAGGCAAAGGAAGACGACGAGCAGCGACAATCCGTAAAGGAGCGGAGCCTGCCCCGAGGACAGACGTTCCTGATAGGAAGAACCGGCCCAGGCGACGCTCGTGCCCGGAATCTGCGCGGCCATTTGCTCCATGAGATCCATCGCCTCGCCCGAACTGGTGCCCGGAGCCGGCTGGCCCGAGATTTCATAGGCGGGAACGCCCTGAAAGCGCGAGGTGCTGCTCGGCGTCGTCGACCAGCCGATACGCGAGAAGGCGGAAAAAGGGGACATCCCGCCATCCGACGAGCGCACATACCATTGGGCAAGATCCTCGGGTCTCGCCCGATATGGGGCGTCGCCCTGCACATAAACGCGCTTGACCCGCCCCTTGTCGATAAAGTCGTTGACGTAGCGCCCGCCCCATGCGGTCGACAGCGTGTTGTTCACGTCATTGTTGCTGAGCCCATAGGCGGTCAGCCGCTGGGTATCGATGTCGACCTTCAGCGTTGCGACGTCGGGCAGGTCGCTCAGCCGTACCGATTGAAGCCTGGGATTGGCGTTCGCCATCGCAAGCAACTTATCGCGCGCCGCAGCAAATTCCTCGCGGCTTAGCCCACCGCGGTTCTGAAATTCCATCGTGAAGCCCGACGTGTCGCCAAGACCGCGCACCGCGCCCGGCACCAGCGCGAAAATCTGTGCGTCGCGCAGCCCCGAAAGCGCTGCGCGCGCGCGCTGCGCGATGGCGTCGGCGGTGTTCTCGGGGCCCGGCCGGTGGTCCCAGTCGACCAGGTTTACGAAGCCTTGACCGGTGTTTTGTCCTGACGCCCCGCCGCCTCCGCCGCCGGCGATCAGAAACAGGGCTTGCGTGTTCGCCTTTTCCTGGGTCAGCAGATATTTTTCGACCGCATCGCGCACTTCGAGCGTACGTTCCTGCGTCGCGCCGGCTGGCAGGCGGAATTGAACGGCCACGCGCCCTTGGTCTTCGTTGGGCAGGAAGCCTCCGGGCAGGCGCAGGAAGAGCAGCACGAGCAGCGCAAGGGCGAGGGCATAGATCGCAAGGAACAGCCATTTGCGCGCGACGACCTTGGCCACGCTTTGCGCATAGCTGTCGCTCGCCCGGTCGAAGCGCGTGTTGAAGCCATGCTTCGCGCGCTCGAGCATCTCCTGAAAGCGCGGAAAGCGTCGGCGCGCGCCTTGCACAGCTTGCGTCCTGGGCTTGAGCAGCGTCGACGTGAGCGCGGGGCTCAGTACGAGCGCGACCAGTACCGACAGACCCATCGCGGAGACAATCGTGATCGAGAATTGGCGATAGATGACTCCGGTGGAGCCGCCGAAAAAGGCCATCGGCAGGAACACTGCCGACAGCACCAGGCCAATGGCAACCAGTGCGATCTGCAGTTCCTGCATCGACCGGATCGTTGCCTCGCGCGCGGTCATGTCAGGATGTTCTTCCATCAACCGCTCGACATTCTCGACCACCACGATCGCATCGTCGACCAGCAAGCCAATCGCGAGCACAAGCCCGAACAGCGTCAGCGTGTTGATGCTGAAACCCGCGATATAGAAGATGGCGAAGGTGCCGAGCAGGACGACCGGCACCGCGATGGCGGGGATCAGTGTCGCGCGCCAGCTCTGCAGAAAGATGAACATGACGATGACGACGAGCAGAATCGCCTCGAACAAGGCCTTCTGCACCTCGCTGACCGAAAGCTTGATGAAGTCGGTCGAATCATTCGCATAGGCATAGTCGAGCCCTTCGGGCATGTCGGCCGCGAGCGCTTCCATCCGCGCCTTGACGAGTTCGGCGGTCTTGAGCGCGTCGGACCCGGGCGATAGCGAGATCGCCATGCCGGCTCCGGGATGGCCGTTGACGCGGGTGATGACGCTGTAGTTCTCAGCACCCAGTTCGACCCGCGCGACATCCTTGATCCGCACAGTCGACCCGTCGGGCAGTGTCTTGAGAACGATATTCTCGAACTCCTCGGGGGTTTGCAGCTTCGACTGCGCGGTCACCGTTGCGTTGAGCATCTGGCCCTTGGGCGCGGGCAGCCCGCCGACGTCGCCGGCAGCGACCTCGCTGTTCTGGGCGTTGATGGCGTTGACCACATCGCCGGGCATCAGGGACATGGCTGCCAGCCGCTGCGGATTGAGCCAGATACGCATCGCGTGCGGCGCACCGAAGACATTGACGTCGCCGACGCCGTCGACGCGCGATAGCGGGTCCTGAATGTTCGAGGTCAGATAGTCCGATACATCCTGGTTCGAGCGCGTGTCGGTGGTGTCGAACACCGCCACCATCAAGAGCGTGTCCGAATTGGACTTGGTGACCCTCACCCCCCGGCTCTGGACCTGCTCGGGCAGGCGTGAGAGCGCCGAACTGATCTGGTTCTGGACCTGGACCTGGGCGATATCGGGATCGGTTCCCTTGGCAAAGATCGCGGTAATGCTCGCCTGCCCGCGCGAGCTCGACTGCGAGCTGAAATAAAGAAGGCCGTCGATTCCCGTCAGCTGCTGTTCAAGCACCTGCGTGACACTGTTCTCGATCGTTTCGGCCGATGCGCCGGGGTAGCTCGCGCGAATATTGACCTGCGTCGGGGCGATATCGGGATATTGTTCGATCGGCAGCGAGAAAAGCGCGCCCAGCCCGCCGAGCATCACGATGATCGCCAGCACCCAGGCGAAGATCGGGCGGTCGATGAAAATGCGCGACATGCGGGCTATTTACCCTGGGCGGCCTCGCGGCCGGCGGCCCCGATCCGCTGCACGCTGGAGGCCGGGACCGGTCGAACGGGCATCCCCGACCGGAGATTGCCGATGCCTTGGGTGATAATCCGGTCGCCGGCCTTGATCCCTGCCGAAATGACCCAATTCGTGCCCGCCGTCCGCTTGGTGTCGACCTTGCGCCGCACGACCTTGTTGTCCTTGCCCACAAGATAAACAAACGCGCTGCCGTCGAAATCGCGCTGGACGGCCTGCTGCGGGACAAGGACCGCATTGGGCTCGATCGCCTGGTTGAACAGCGCTGTCACGAACATGCCGGGCAGGAGCAGTCCCTTCGGGTTGGGAAAGCGCGCGCGCAGCGTCACCGTCCCGGTCGCTTCGTTGACCGTCATTTCGGAGAATTGGACGGTGCCCGCGAATCCATAATCGCTGCCGTCCTCGAGTTTCAGGCGTACGGCCGTGCTCCCCGGCTGCGTGCCGCCGCTCGCGAGCGACTGCCGAAGTGCGGTGAGTTCGGCGCTCGACTGCTGCATGTCGACATAGATAGGGTCGAGCTGCTGGATCACCGCGAGCGGCTGGGTCTGGCTTGCGCTTACCAGAGCGCCGGGTGTCGCAAGGCTGCGGCCGATGCGACCGCTGATCGGAGCGGCGATCGTCGTATAGCGCAGATTGATCCGCGCGGTTTCGAGCGCTGCGGCATTTTGGGCGACGCTCGCGCGCGCGACCCGCGCCGCGGCGAGCGCGTCGGTATAATCCTGCTCGGCGATGGCCTGCATCTTGGCGAGCGGCTCGAAACGCTTCGCTTTCTCTTCAGCCGCCGCAGCACTCGCCCGCGCGCTCGCCAGATTGGCTTCGGCCTGGTCGACCGCTGCACGGTAGAGACTGGGGTCGATCTGGAAGAGAGGCTGGCCCGCCCGCACGGACCCGCCCTCGGTGAACAGGCGCCGGCGGATCAGTCCGCTCACCTGGGGGCGTACTTCGCTCGTCTCGAAGGCGACCGTGCGCCCGCCAAGTTCGGTGGTAACCGGAACCGCGGAGGTCGCGGCGATGACGTAGCCGACCTCGGGTGCGCCGCGATCGCGGCCGCCTTGCTCGTCCCCGTCCGCGCAGGCTCCCAGCGACAATATCGCGGCGCACAGGGCTCCGGTCAGGAGCAGCGGCCTCTGTTTAGGCATCATCGGTTGTCTCGTGTCGATCCGCGGGGGAAGGGCGGGGGCTTTCATCCTATTCACCGCATCGAGCCTGCGCTGGCAAGCGGATTAGGCCATTTGCGACAAATTACGACAATTTTCCGGGGGGCCTGCCGCCCGGCCGCCGCAGACGTTGACACCGGTTACCATTGGAGCTAGCCAGAAAGCCAGCCCTATTATTCAGCTCAAGGATGCCGATCATGTTCGCCAAGACCTATCACGCCACCCATCCCGAAATGATGGAGGATGTGTCGAACGATCAGCTTCGCGCGCGCTATCTCGTGACGGGCATGTTCGAGGAGGGGAGGATCAACCTCAACTATTCGCACAACGAGCGCTTCGTCATCGGGGGAGCGGTGCCCATGGGCGGGGCCTTGACGCTTCCCGTGCAGAGCGAGCCGGCGTCGGCAGCGGGCCATCCTTTCCTCGAGCGGCGCGAGATGGCCGCGGTCAATATCGGCACCCGGGGCGCAATCAGCGTCGATGGCCAGCGCTTCGAGATGAACAACAAGGAATGTCTCTACATCCCGATGGGGTCGAAGGAGGTGACGTTCGAGGGGGAGGGCGCGCGCTTCTATCTCGCCTCGCTTCCGGCGCACAAGGTCTGCCCGCTGCGGCATATCACGCTCGATGAAGCCAACCCGCTCGCGCGCGGCGACCTTGCCAACTCGAACCAGCGGACCATCTATCAGCTCGTCATTCCGGGGGTGTGCGAAAGCGCGCAGTTGCTGCTCGGCCTCACCGTGCTCGAAGAGGGCAGCGTGTGGAACACCATGCCGCCGCACCTTCATGATCGGCGCAGCGAGATCTATCTCTACTTCGACCTTCCCGAAGAGAATGACCGCATCTTCCATTATATGGGCGAGCCCGAGAGCATGCGGCACATCGTGATCGCGAACGAAGAGGCGGTCATCAGCCCACCCTGGTCGATCCACATGGGTTCAGGGACGAAGAAATATGCCTTCATCTGGGCGATGGGCGGCGAGAATCTCGACTATACCGACATGAATGTTCTCGACATCTGTCAGCTGAAGTGATGGTCGGCATGTTCAACCTGGAGGGAAAGGTCGCGCTGGTCACCGGTGCGAACACGGGGATCGGGCAGGGGATCGCGCTCGCCCTCGCCGGGGCGGGGGCCGATATCGCGGCCGCGGGCCGTACGCCGGCAATCGAGACGGTCGACAAGGTTCGCGCGCTTGGCCGCAAGGCAGACAATTTTGCGGCCGACCTCTCGGGCCTCGCTGCGGTGCAGCCGCTCGTCGACGCGGTGCTCGGCGCATTCGGCCGCATCGACATCCTCGTCAACAATGCCGGCATCATCCGCCGCGCCGATGCGGTCGACTTCACCGAGGCCGACTGGGACGCGGTGATGGACACCAATTTGAAGACAGTCTTCTTCCTTTGCCAGGCGGTGGGCCGGCACATGATCGCGCGCGGCAGCGGCAAGATCATCAACATCGCCTCGATGCTGACCTTCCAGGGCGGCATCCGCGTGCCGAGTTATACGGCGTCCAAATCGGGGGTGGGCGGGCTCACCAAGCTGCTCGCCAACGAATGGGCAGCGAAGGGCATTCAGGTCAACGCGATCGCGCCAGGCTATATTGCGACCAACAACACGGCCGCATTGCAGGCCGACGAGACGCGCAACCGTCAGATCCTCGAGCGCATCCCCGCG